>JBNJEM010000211.1:0-11140 GCA_051745935.1 Planctomycetota bacterium | reverse complement strand
GCCCTGGTCGCGAAATCTTCCACTCTTCAGTCAAGCACGCGCGACAAACTCGGGACAACCCACTTGTTCTATTTTGTCCGATTTTCGGGTTTTTCATCAACCCAGGTCCGCCCCCGTCGAGGACGGGCCGGATTCGATGAACGGCCCCGCCGACATTGGCGGATTCCTGCTCACGCCAAGACGCAAAGCCCCCGACAAGCCCGCCGGAGCTCCATGACTAGCCCCTCCCGCGTACAGTCACCGATCGCGTCCATGCCGCGGTCCCCTTGACCGTGGAGTAGTCCCCCAATTCAGCAGGCACGACTTGGAAAGACCCAACGAAAGAGGGCATCACGCGATTGTTCGCCGCTTTGGCCACTTCTTCCACGAACAGATGGGGCATCGCTTCCACCAATCCGCCACCCAGCACCACGGTATCCGGCGCGATCAAATGAACGACATTCGCCACGGCAATGCCAATCTTACGGGCCGCCGTGCGGATGATCTGCTCGACTACCTGATCACCATGATCCACCGCATCCGCCAATACACCGCTGCGAATGTCGGAGATATCCGTCCCGATGCGGTCGCGCAAATAAGGCGCCTCGCCACGGTAAGCCGCCTTGGCCACCTCGGCTGAAATCGCCAAGCGGCTTGCTTCCGCCTCCAGGCATCCACGACGCCCACAGCCGCAGAAGTTGCCATCGTGAGCCACCTCCATGTGGCCAATTTCCATGGCGGAAATGTGCTTGCCCCGCACAATCTCGCCGTCATACACGCAACCACCCCCAATGCCGGTCCCCGGGAAAATCCCCAGCACGGTTCGAGCCTCCTTGGCCGCTCCCAACTGGTTCTCGCCGAACACGCCAGCGTCGACATCGTTCAGGATCCGGGCGGGACAATCAAAAGCTTCTTCCAACATCTTTTGCAGCGGCACGTTCTTCCATCCCAAGTTCACCGCCTCCAGCACCACCCCTTCCTCCAGGTCCACGGGGCCGGGAACGCCCACGCCAATCCCGCCAAGCTGACCGGGTTCGAGCTTCGCGTCCTCGAGCGCCTTCTCGATCGTGCTCAGAATCCGCTCCTTGCCCACCTCGGCGCCCCGTTCCCCGCGCGTGCGCTTCTTTTTTCGACCGAGCAGCTTGAACGCGTCGTCAAAGACAACAGCCATCATTTTCGTGCCGCCCAAATCGAATCCCACCCAGTAAGACCTGTCCTTGCTATCACCCATAAAGTTCGATTCCCGTGCAAATGATTCCGATGAAAAACGCCCGAAAAACGGAAAACCAGCGAGCTGACCCGCTTTCCCATAGCCTAACAAATACGTCACGTCGCGAAAGCAAAAACCGCGGAAAAACGAGCACGATGGAACGTCGGACGTTAAACGATGTGAAATTCGCCGGCCTCGGTCGACGTAAGATCAAGCCCAGAAACATGATATGCCACAACCACATATCGGTTTGATTGTGGCATCCATGCGGGGCTTGCGTGTCCAGGCCACGTCGTGTCACCCGTGAACGGCTCCCCTCAAACGCCCCGGCCAGCAGATCAAAGATTCGAGGCGTTGCCGGGTGGGCCCGGGAGAAGCTCGGTCCATCGGCTCGAGTTCGTGGGCGGGGGGGAGGCCTAGAATGGCGCTGGTATTCAGTGCCCGAACTCGGGACGGCGTCTGCCGAGTTGGGATTGCAGGCGTTGGACAATGCTGCTGTGCATTTGGCTGACCCGGCTCTCGCTTAAATCAAGCGTCGCCCCGATCTCTTTCATGGTCAGCTCTTCGTAGTAATAGAGAATAATGATGAGCCGCTCGTTTCGGCTGAGACCTTTGGTGACCAGTCGCATCAGATCATTTTTTTGGATGCGACGAGTCGGATCTTCCCCTTTTTTATCTTCGAGAATATCAATCTCCCGCACATCCTTGTAACTGTCGGTCTCATACCATTTCTTGTTCAGGCTAATCAGGTTGACCGCGTTGGCGTCGAGCATCATCTTTTCAAGCTCTTGGACGCTCATTCCGAGATATTCGGCCAATTCACGTTCCGTCGGTGGTCGCCCCTGTTTGGCTTCCAATGCCTTGTTGGCTTCGGCCAACCTACTTGCCTTTGACCGAACCAGCCGCGGTACCCAATCCATGGTCCGCAATTCATCGAGCATGGCTCCCCGAATGCGAGGCACGCAGTACGTTTCGAACTTCACCCCACGTGACAAGTCGAACGCATCGATGGCATCCATCAAGCCGAAAACACCAGCGGAAATCAGGTCATCGAGTTCGACGCCTTCTGGCAAGCGAGCCCAGATCCGTTCGCCGTTGTATTTGACCAGCGGCAGGTATCGCTCCACCAACTTGTTCCGCAGCTCCTTTTGGCTGCAATCCGCCTTGTAGCGTTCCCAGATCTCTTGGATCTCATCCTGTTCCGCAGTCTTGTTCACTTCCTTGGGTGCGATGGTCGTGGCCATGCAATCCTCCGTGATCGATAATGCCGTGAACGGCAGCTAACGCGTGAGTTCCCTCTCCGTGGACTTGCCAGGGACAAG
The DNA here is from genome assembly GCA_051745935.1 of Planctomycetota bacterium. Taxonomy (GTDB): domain Bacteria; phylum Planctomycetota; class Planctomycetia; order Pirellulales; family Pirellulaceae; genus JBNJEM01. The sequence goes on along the minus strand of JBNJEM010000211.1, from coordinate 8,629 downwards.
CCTTGAGCAGTCGGGCCGTCATCATGCCGGCTGATCCGCGCCACCCGTGTTGTTAGTTCCCGTTGTTGCGCCAGTTTCGGCCGTCTCCTCAGCCTGCAACTTAGCGTGAAATTCCGTTTCGACCGCGCCAACAATCGTCTTTTCCGCAATCAGACCGATGGCATATCCAATGGCTGCGAACGCGAACAATGCCAACGGAGCCGCCCGTAGCGCCGATTCCACGTTGCCACCTTCCAAAAGACTTCGAGTGACCACAACCCCAAAAGCAACTGGACCGAGAATTCCGGCGTATGCACGTCCCATTGATCGCTCCCGGCAAACCGTACATTTCATCTAATCGATGCATATTGACGGCTGGTTGCGTAACCCGACCTTACCAGGGTATCGGACAAAGGATGGCTACAGGTTGAATCGAAATCCTGTCCCGCGTTTAATTCTCCTGTTTCAACATACTCAAAAGCCATGACGAAACCACTCGGGTTTCCTCTCATCCCGGCACTTTCGGGAGCAGGGACCAGGTTGTGTTACGGGCTGATACATGCCGGTCGGGGATGACTTTGTCCGCCGCGAGTCCGACCAACGGGAGGACGGCTTGCGTCGGGCAGCTTTCCACCCGGACAAATCCGACCGGCTGAAGTATGGTATTCCGTGGTTGTTCATGCAGCCACCTTGCTCCCCACGCAGGTGCCGGCGATCAAGGCCGTTGCCAGCGACTGCAGCGAGGTCGCGACGCAACCGTCGGACTCCGGCGGCAGCGCCGGACTCTGGTCTCTCGTGGCCGCTGTCAAACGAGCGTCATCAGGTATCGAGCCGAGTGATAAGATCCGCTGTCCCAAGAACCGTTCCGCCGATTGCCGCAGCCGGCGGTAAACATCCGCCCCCTCCTCGCCCGAACTTTTGTTCACGATCAACCGTATTTGATTGGGAACAATCCCGCTGCCCAACGCCGACTTCACGGTCGCATAGCAATCCATCACCGCCGTCGATTCCGGCGTCGTCACCAACACCACGTCGTCGGCGGCGCCCCAGAATCGATGCACCGTTTCCACGGAGGCACTTCCCACGTCCATCAACACCATGTCGGCGTGCCGCCCCAAGGACTTGATCTGTTTCAAAAAGCGATGTTGAGCATGCTGGCTGAAGGGGATCTCGTGATCAGGGGCCCATACACCGGGCACCACCAGGATTCCCCCCGGACCTCGCTCCAATACCTCGTGAATGTCCCGCCGAGCCGAGAGGATATCACCCACGTGTCCCCGTTCCGACAAATTACAGAGCGGTGCGATGTCCGCTCGATAAAGATCGGCGTCCACCAACACCACCCGTAGCCCCTGGTCGACCAGCGCCATGGCGACGTGGATGGCCAAGGTACTGACTCCGACCCCTCCCTTTCCACCTGAAAACACCACGAGCCGCGGCACGAAACCCACCGGTTGTGACGTTTCCCGCGCGGTTTGCGAGACAAGGTTTCTCAGTTCAGCAGCTTGATCTAGCATGGTACGTCTACCCATCCTAGCAGCGGAAAATCATACCGCCACGGGGCAAAAGGAAACCCGAACAACCTTGTGATGGCTTTTCGCGGCCGGCAACGGAATCTGGCCTCCGCGAAGCGTGCTTTCAAAACGCCACGGACCGGCAACGTTCAGGATTGTGTTTCCAGGTTGAGCATGGCACGGGTCAATCGTCGGCGATCAGCCGGTTCAATATCATCGGGAACGTTTTGACCATTCGTCACATAACTCAGCGGCAGCCGGCAACCGCGCAACAAGGGAACGAGGTTGCCCAGGCCGCTGGCCTCGTCCAACTTGGTCAGCACCAGGGATGTAATGCCGACATCGCCGAACTGTTTCGTGGTCTTTTTCATGTTTTCCAGACTATTCACGCTACTGAGTACCAGGTACACGTCATCCGGATCGGCCTCGACCAACATGCTTTTCAGTTCCTGAATCTTCACTTCATCCCGCGGACTTCGCCCCGCCGTATCCAAAAGAACGAGGTCCAGGTCCGACAGCCGGTCGACGGCCTGGCGCATCTCCCGGGGCGTCGAGACCACTTCCATGGGCAGGTCGATGATGTCCGCGTACGTACGGAGTTGTTCGACCGCCGCGATCCGATAGGTGTCCACGGTAATGAGGCCGATTCGATGCCGGTCGCGCAAATGAAAGTTTCCAGCCAATTTGGCAATCGTGGTGGTCTTTCCGACCCCGGTGGGACCAACGAGCGCAACCAGCCGTCGCTCGCCCGGCGTCACGCGAATGGGACCGGTAACATCGATCTCTTCCTCGATCATGCGAGCGACCCGGGCACGCAGCAGGACGGCGTCCTCGATATCTCCGGCCGCCGCCCCTTGACGCAGACGCTCGACCAGCTCCCGTGCCAGCTCTTCACTCAGTTCGGCGTCGATCAGGTCGGCGAACAGCATGAACAGGGACTCGGGCAGCTCGTTGTGGCGAGCCTCCTGCTTCTGGCGACAAAGATCTTCCACCAGGGACTGAAGATTGTTGAGTTGGCCTTTAAGATCATCTCGAAACTGGGATCGATAGTCATGTTCATCGGCCGTGGGCACGCGTGAAGGCCCCGCGAGATTCGCGGAGGCCCCTGGATGGCCCGCCCAATCGTCGCCCGCCCAACTCGCGTGGCCCCGAACCTCCCGAGGTTGCTCCTCGAAACGGCTCGGCACATTCACACTCGCCGAAGCCGTGACCTCCACTTCACGCATTCCCATCAGGCGGCGCAAGAGCCCTCCCCGCAACTGGCGCGTATGTAGCACGGCCGCCGCCGGACCAAGATCCGAACGGACCAACTCCAGCGCGTCTTGCAGTGAGCGAGCACGATACGTTTTCACGTCCATCGCGTTTCCTTCCAACGCATTGCGGGTTTCGGTTGTATCGGAAGACACCCTTGAAAGCCACGCCAAAACCATTCGGATTCTCCGCCATCCAAGGCGCGTGGTTGGCAAAAACTCAGCGCTTGTTACAGGCTCTCAACGTGTCCGTTTCACATCGTCCATGATGACGCCCCCTGACGCACCATGTTTACTTCGTGCCTCGTGCCTCGTCATTCCTCCGTGTCTTCGACATTCGTCATTTGGAATCCGCCACGATTCCCACCGCCTCGATCCTGGTGTCACGGGTCACTTCGTTGTAACTCAATATGTGCAGGTTTGGCAGGTTCGCCGCCGTGATCTGTTTCAGTCCGGGTCGGATTCGGGGGCTCACCAACAAGACCGGCGGATGATGCTCTTGAGTCAGCTTCGTCATGCCTTGGGCGATCAGAGAGCAAGTCGTTTCCACCGCCTGCGGTGACATGCGAATAAACAGCCCTCGTTCATTCTGCTCGATACCCGCCGCGATTCGCTCTTCCAATGCCGGATCGAGGGTCACGACAAAGAGGCGATTCTCCGAGTCCCGATAGCGAGTGCACAGTGTTCGGGCGAGCCGGTGGCGGACGTATTCGGTCAACCAGACGGGGTCTTTGGTGCGTCCGGCATGGTCGCCCAACGTTTCAAGAATGATTCCCAGCTGTCGAATCGGGACCTGTTCCCGCAGCAGCAGCTGCAAGACCTGCTGCACGTCGCCTAATCGCATGGTATTGGGGATCAGTTCATCGACCACGGTGGGAGAGACTTGGCGCAATTCGTCAATCAAATGTTTCGTCGCGTCGCGGGTGAGAAGCTCGTCGGCGTGTTTGCGCACGACTTCTTGCAGATGCGTGGCCAGTACCGCCGCCGCGTCGACCGGCGTGTAGCCCAGCATCTCGGCACGGTCGCGCATGCCCTGCTCCACCCAAACGGCCGGCTGCTGAAAGGCCGGGTCACGTGTTTCTTCCCCTGGTACCTTTCCGGTGGTCATGCCGGAGTCCATGGCCAAGAACTTATCCGGATACGCCACCCCGGACGCCACGGAGTTGTTAGCGATCTTGATGCGGTATTCGTTCTCTTTCAACCGCATGTTATCGCGAATGCGCACCTTGGGAAGGACGATTCCAATGTCGCTCGCCACCGCCTGTCGTACTCCGGTGATACGGGGGAGCAAGTCGCCGCCACGATTCGGGTCGGCCAGCCGAATCAGGCCCACGCCAATCTCGATTTCCATTGGGTCAACGGCAAGATAGTCCTCGATTCGTTCTTCCGGCTTCCGGGACGCGGCGGCTTCCGCCTCGGCTGCCGCGTCGTTTTCCGCCGCTGTTCGTCGCTTTTCCCTGGAGAGCATCACGGCGAGCACGCCACACCCGGTGCCGAGAGTCAGCAGGGGGATGGCTGGCAGACTGGTGAACACCAGAATAAACAGAAATCCACCCGCCACCGCCAGGGCTTGTGGCCGGGAAAAGATCTGTTGCACGAATTCAACCGGCATGTTCGAATGCTCTGTACTTCGCGTGACCAGCAAACCAGCGGCCAGGGAAATCAAAAACGCCGGCACCTGACTCACCAGGCCGTCTCCGATGGTCAATTTGGTGAACAACGCGGCCGAATCCACGATTCCCATCTTCGCTTCGAACACGCCGATAATCAGGCCGCCCACGATGTTGACTAGCGTAATGATGATGCCCGCGATCGCGTCCCCTCGCACGAACTTGCTGGCACCATCCATGGCCCCGTAGAAGTCGGCTTGTTGCGTAATCTCCGCCCGCCGCTGCTGCGCTTGCTTCTCGTCAATCGCCCCCGCGTTCAAGTCCGCGTCAATCGCCATCTGGCGGCCGGGCATTCCATCGAGGGCGAACCGGGCCGCGACTTCGCTAATGCGAGTGGCTCCCTTGGTGATGACCAGAAACTGAATCACGATAATGATCACGAAAATGATCAGTCCCACGACCAGCTTGTCGCCCGCCACGAACTCACCAAAACTACTGATCACTTCCCCCGCCGCCGCCATCTGATCCGTCTCGGCGCGCGTTAGGATCAGCCGGGTCGAGGCCACGTTCAAAACCAGCCGCCCCAAGGTGGTGGCCAACAGCAGGGAAGGAAAAATGCTGAATTCCAAGGGGGTCTTGACGTAGACCGTGGTTAACAAAACGATCACCGCCACGGTAATGTTCGTGGCGAGCAACACATCCATCACGAACAACGGCAGAGGAATCAGAATCACCAATATGCTGGCGATGATCCCTATCGGAAGTATCAGGTCTTTCCATCGAGATAATCGTGACATCGCGGCCTACACGCCGATTCCGTTGCTTATGTTTACTCAACCCGGAAAATGAAACGTCATTCCGCCGCCCGAAGGGTTTGGATGCGATCGGCCATCGGGCTGAACGCGACACGTGTCAGCCATGCGCGCCTCCCGCACTCCGTGCCTTGGCGCCACGCCCGGCCGAACAGCTGCTGATAGGAATTGAAAAACTGCTCCTGGTTGCAAAAGAGGGGTGGAGGTTAACGAAATGGACGAGGAATGTCCAGATCTCTTTGGCCTCCGCCCGAGGGGCCGAGGGGCCGCAAAAGCCCGTAGCCGTTCACGGGTGCCGCTACACGGCTTGGACACGCAAGGCCCGCATGGATGCCACGGGCTTGTCCCGTGATGGTTCACGCTCGCCGCTACACACCGGCCAGACACAGCACTGCTGCCTGTCGGTAGCGTGGAACGTAACGGACCACGGGACAAGCCCGTGGCATTTGCACCTCGAAAAGCCTTTCCTCAAATGTGCAACGGACGTGCGAACGCCCGCGGACATCAGTGTTTTGCCCGTGAACGGTTACAAAAGCCCTTTGGCTCGGAACGGCTGCCGGAATTCCGGCCGCGGGCCAACTTCGGAATCGCCATGATTCACCCGCGCATTCTTTCAGGGGGGATCCGCAGGCGCGCCTCGCGCGACTCAAGCCGCGCTTTGGCCGGGAAGGGTTCGCCCCTGAAGCTCGTAGACGTAGCGGAGAATCTCCGCGACCGCCGCGTATTGTTCGGCGGGAATGGGATGGTTCACATCGACCTGTTCATGGAGTGCCTGGGCCAAAGGTTTGCGTTCGATCACCGGAATATCATGCTCTAGCGCCAAGCGTCGAATGCGCTGAGCTAGCAGGCCGGCCCCCTTGGCGACCACGATCGGCGCCTCCATCGTCTCCGGCTCATATTTGATGGCCACCGCCAGTTCCGTCGGGTTGGTGACCACGACGTCCGCCTGTGGTACGTCGGTTTGCATGCGATTCAACACGAGCTGGCGTTGAACTTGACGTCGCCGCGCCGCCATTTGCGGATCCCCTTGCAAGGTCTTCATTTCTTCCCGCACCTCTTGCGGCGTCATTTTCAGATCCTGCTCGAATTTCCACTTTTGAAACATGTAATCGAGCAGGGCGAGGATCAAAAGGGCGATGCCGATCCTCAAACACACGCCGAGCAGGATGTCGAAGAGAATGGACGCCATGGTGGGAATGCCGTGGGTTCCGATGGTCAGGATGACTTGCCGGTGGCCCAGTACATACCAGGCCGCCACGGCCATGACCACGGCGATCTTGAACAGCCCGAATCCAAGCCGGACTAGACTGGTGAGCGACACCAGCCGCTGAATTCCCTTCAGGGGGCTAATGTTACCGACGTCGGGGGCCAGCTTCTGGGGCAACAGCATCGGTCCCACTTGCATCAGATGCACCAGAACCGCCAATAACAGGAGGAAGCCGAAAACCGGCAGCAATACCGTCGCCAAGCCCAGCACGATCCGATTCCATTCGTACGCTATGAATTGAGCGTTGGCGGTCAACCAGAGCCGTTCGCCAAACTGACGCTCCGCCAACCGCGTCAGATGCCGGCCCACCGCGTCGCCAAAGTACATGAGCACCAGTGTCGCGCCGACCAGCAAGGAGGCGGAGGAGAGATCCTGGCTACGCGCGACCTGGCCGTTCTCGCGCGCCTTCTGGCGGCGATGCGGCGTCGGTTCCTGTGTTTTTTCACCAGCTTGATCAGGCATCGCAATCGAACATCAAATGCGTCATGGTGACGAGGTGTTGAGCACCGGCGCGATCAGATCAATCGCCCTGAAACCGTGAAATTGAAATACACGCACCATGACGCCCAGCGACAGCAACAGTGCCCCCACCATGACCAGCGAGTTGATTCCAAATCCCACGGCCAGCACGTTGAATTGTGGCATGGTGCGCCCGATCAAACCCATGACCAAAAGGCTCAATAACACGGCCACGATCATGGGCGCCGCCAGCTGCAACCCGAGAACGAAACTGTAGCTGGTAATCTTCGTCAGGGCATCCACCAACGGCATGGAAACATGCGCTTGCCCCGGTGGCATCCGTTCAAAAACCCGAAAAAAGACATGCAACAGATACTCGTGCCCTCCGGCCACCACGAAGACGGCCAGCATGAGCATGCGAAGAAACTGCGAGAAGACCGAAATCGTGTTGTTGTGTTCCGGACTCGCCATGTTCGCCAGCCTCATGCCGGTCATTTGGCCCAGCAATTGGCCGGCCAGCTCCATCCCGACGAAACAAATCAACACCGCGAGTCCCAGGGACGCACCGATCGCGAATTCAGACACCAACAGCACGGCCAAATGCACCACGTTTCCGGGATCCTCGACCGGCGTGTGCCACCAAAGCGGCGTGATGATCATGGCGATGCCCGTCGCCAGCAACGCGCGTACCCGCACCGGAATGGCCCGTGAACTCCAAAGCGGGGCCACGGTCACCAAACCGCTGACTCGTGTCAAAACCAGCAGGAAAATCAAGAACTGGTTCTTGTAAATGCTCAGTAACAATTCCATGGTTGAAAACGCTGTTGCTCCGTCCAATCAGAAACGCCCCCATCGCGGAAAGGGCGTGATCGCACCGCCGAAGAGAACTCGCCGCCCGGGCGTTTTTGCATCGAATCGCGCCGCCAGCATGCCCTGGCGGCGCGGCGCCCTGCCGCTTCATCACGGCCGAATCCTACCGCCCGTAACCCGACGGGATCCTCGCCTCCAACACTTGCAGGCTGAGCGGACACCCGAGCGGTCTTGTCATAACTTGTTGGCCGGAACAAACCACTATCCTCCCAATAACCTGAGTGGAATGGTCGTGATGAGGTTCTCGGCATACGTCGTCATTCGCTGGATCAACCAGGGAAGACACACCGTCAGCATGAGCACCATCGCCACGATCTTGGGCACGAACGAGATCGTCTGGTCCTGGATTTGCGTGAGTGCCTGAATCAGACTGATCAACAGCCCCACGAGAATGCCGACGGCAAGAATAGGTGTTCCCACCAACAAGGTCGTGGCCAATGCGTCGCGTGCCAAATCAATTGCCGTTTCCGTATCCATGATGTCCTTCCTTGACGCCTCGAATTCCGCCAGTGCCGAACCAAGGACCACGGGGATCGAAAGGGCCCGAATGATAACGTCGATCGCCGCCACCTTGTCAGTTTACCCTAACGTTGCAAACAGTATATGTAGGACGGGTCTCCAGGCCCGTCTTTTCAAGTAGGAAATCGTATTTGATCTGGTGTCCGCGGATCTCACGAAATGTGCGATCTTCAAACAACCGCAAAAAGACATTTATGCGCTGTAAAAGACGGGCCTGGAGACCCGTCCTACGCCGTCTTTATGCAACAATTGCGCTGTAAAAGACGGGCCTGGAGACCCGTCCTACGCCGTCTTTATGCAACAATTGCGCTGTAAAAGACGGGCCTGGAGACCCGTCCTACGCCGTCTT
>JBNJEM010000210.1:0-11145 GCA_051745935.1 Planctomycetota bacterium | reverse complement strand
TGCGTCGGGCGGCTTTCCACCCGGAAAAATCCAACCGCCTGTAATATAATTCGGGTGGGCATTGGCTCTGCCGGTGTTCTTTCACCCATCTGACAAGGGTGAAATGCCGGAGCCCGTATTGCCCAACCGTAAGATTAAGCCGTGACACAACACCGGGCCTCGATACATAACTTACCGACTGGGGCATGGCGAGGGCAAGGGTGTGGGGGAAGGCGAGGCAGGCGTCATGGCCAGAGGCCCTTGACGCTGGAGATTCGCGGGGGTGGCGCCAATTCGTACGGAAAATAATTCCATCTCATTGGTTTTGTTCCTGCCCAGGTCAGCTATAATGGGGCACGCGGTGAATTAGACAATGGTAGCCGTTCACGGGTGCCGCTGCGCGGCCTGGACACGGGAGACCGCGTGGACGCCGCGGGCTTGTCCCGTGGTGCTTCACGCTCGCCGCTACGATGAGACACACCACTCCTGGCCGCCGGTGGCGTGGAACGTAACGGACCGCGATACCAGCCCGCGGCATTTGCGCCTTGAAAAGCCTTCCTTCAAGATGTGAAACGGAAGTGCGAACGTCCGCGGATAGGAGTCTCTTGCCCCAGAACGGTTACAGAAAACGCAGCAGGAGAGTTGAAATGCTGGAAGAAAACAAGCAGCTTGTGCGGCGGTACTATGAGACGGTCATGGGCGATTGTTCGGAGATCGAACAGATCGTGACACGCGATTTCGTGGACCACCATTTTCCGCCTGACGTGCCACCGGGGCCCCAAGGCGTTCATCAATTTTTCTCTGAGATCGCGCCAGGTATTTTTAGCGACATGCGGATTCGCATCGATCGGCTATTGGCTGAAGGTGAGTGGGTCGATTGCCATTTCGCGCTTCTGGCCCGCCACACCGGGGATTTCGGAGCGGTCGCGCCGAAGGGGAATTCGATCTGCTGCCCGGCGATTAGCACCTTTCGGATCGAAAAGGGCAAGCTCGCGGAAGCCTGGGAGATCTTTGACAGCGGTGACCTGGTCCGGCAAATGCAGGCCTAACGCCGAACAGGTGGAGGCGCCCGAACATCCTGGCCGGTCGCCGGTACGTTAAGATTCCGGATGGTGGCGCTAAGAAGGCGTAACAAGGCCAGGCAGGTTTCCTGTCACCTAGGGAGTTTTGGGAGCGGGAACCACGTTTTGTTAGGGGCTGTAAAAAATGCCGCCGCCGCGGGTCAGCATGTTATCCGTGCCGCGCATGCTTCTTACAGCCCGTAAGAAAACCGAGCTCTCGCTTCCAAAACCTCTTGGATTACGGGACATCCGCATGGTTTCGTGACGGGTTTTTACCCCGCTGGTCGGCGGCTCGCTCATTATCGTGGTCGATGTACAGGATGATGAGCGGTCCACGTCCCGCATGATGTTGCTCGGCGAACCCGACCCGCCACGCCCACCGATGCTCCGCGACGCCGCCGAAACATGTTTTCACGATATCGGCAGCAGGGTCGTGAAGCGAACTCCAGCATTGCCCAAAACGTGATGCTTGGACCCCAACAAATCGAAACGTGGCAGTCCAGACAATGAAATGGCTCTATATTATCGACCCGTTTGAAACCCTTAACCCGGAAACGGACACGACCTACGCGATCATGCGGGAAAGCGCCCAGCGGTCCATCCCCAGCTACATCTGCACAATCCAAGACCTCCACTTCACCAATAAAGCTGCCGCCAACGTGCGGAGGATCGCGTTTGGTCCCAGTGGCGCGCGGCTGGGGGATGTCGAAAACCAGCTTCTGGACGATTTCAACCTTATTCTCATGCGGAAGGAACCTCCGTACGATTTAGCGTTTCACTATGCGACCGCCTTGCTGTCACTGACCAAAACACCTGTCCTGAATTCCCCCGAAGCGCTGCGAAACTTCAATGAGAAGCTGATCATCCTCAACTTCCCCCACCTGATCCCCGGAACTTTCGTGTCGGCGGATATCGAAGAGCTTGAACGGTTCGCCGAGGATCATCGCGATGGGGTCATGGTCAAGGCACTCGATTCCTACCAGGGAAAGATGGTGTATAAGCTTAAGAGCGACGATGTCAACTTCCACGATCTACTCCAGGCCTCGACGCGTGGCGGCACTCTTCCGATTATGTTGCAGGAATACATTCACGGCATATCGGAAGGAGATAAACGTATCATACTGCTCAGTGAAAAGATTCTCGGCGCGTTGAAGAGGATGCCCGCCGCGGGCGCGTACATCTCCAACCTGGGGGCGGGGGGGACGGAGCATAAGACGGCCATTACCGCCAAGGAACAAGAACTCGTCGCAGCCATTGCGCCATTTTTGATTAAGCACGGCATCCACTTCGCCGGTCTCGACGTCATCAGCGAAAAGCTAACGGAAGTCAATATCACCTGCCCAACGGGATTGCAGCACGTCAACAGGCTGGAGGGGAAATGCCTGGAGAAGGAAGTGGTGGATCGTTTTCAGGAACTCGCGAGACAATAGGCGGTACAATGGTTTTCAAGCAGATATCCGTTGGCTCAATGCGGAATTTCAACTACCTCATTGGGGACGAAGGAACCCAGGAAGCGGCCATCGTGGACCCCGCCTTCGAGGAGGAGAAGCTTTACGCGGCCGCGGAGACAAACGGGCTGACGATCACCGCCATTTTGCAAACCCATACACATGCCGACCACGTGGAGGCCACGCGGCGGGTAGTGGAAAGAATTGATCCGCGGATCTACGTGCACGCCAACGAGAAACACGCGATCTGGAAGAATTCCGCCAAGATTCACGCGGTCGGCGAGGGAGATACAATACGGGTTGGAGACTTGACGGTCAAAGTGTTTTTCACCCCGGGCCACACCCCAGGCGGTTTGACTTTCCAGGTTGAAAACAAACTTATCACCGGAGATGTGCTTTTTGTCGAAGGTTGCGGGCGGGTCGACCTACCGGGCGGCGACATCGAGACGATGTGGAACACGCTGCAAAAGCTGAAACGCATGGACGAAGGCCTGGAAGTCTATCCCGGGCACGACTACGGATCCATGCCACACTCCACGTTAAAGCACGAAAAGGAACATAACCCGTACCTTACAGCGAGCAAGGAAGAGTTTTACAAAATCCGCTAGACGCTCCGTTCCGCTGGCTGGATCACTGTTGGCTGGATCACTGTTGGCTGGATCACTGTTGGCTGGATCACTGTCTCTCAATACAAGGGTCGTTTCCCTTCACTGACTTCATGAACGCACTTTCCATTTCCAATTTGCAGAAGACGTATAGGAACGGTGTTCAAGCGCTGCGAGGCATTGACTTGGCCGTGCCTACCGGAGAATTCTTCGGACTTCTGGGCCCCAACGGGGCCGGGAAAACGACATGCATTGGCATCGTGACCGGCCTGGTGAACAAGACCGGCGGCTCGGTCGAAATATTCGGGAAAGACCTGGACAAGAACTTCCACGAAGCCAGACGGCAACTCGGGGTGGTGCCGCAGGAGTTCAATTTCAACATTTTCGAAAGAGTTTATGATGTCGTGGTACAGCAAGCAGGGTACTATGGTTTACCCCGGCGCGCCGCGGATTGCAAAGCCGAGAAATACCTCAAGCAGCTCGATTTGTGGGACAAGCGGCATGTACCCGCCGGGGAATTATCGGGTGGAATGAAACGGCGGCTCATGATCGCTCGCGCCCAGCTTCATGAACCGAAGCTTCTGATCCTGGATGAACCGACAGCCGGCGTGGACGTCGAACTCCGCCGGAGCACGTGGCAGTTCCTGCGGAAGCTCAACCAAGAAGGCATTACCATCATTCTCACCACCCACTATCTTGAAGAAGCCGAGACGCTCTGCAACCAGATTGCCATCATCAATCAGGGTCGAATCATCGAAAACACTAACAAACGCGAACTTATCCGAAAACTGGACCGAGAGACGTTCGTTCTTGACCTGGATCAGCCTGTCAGCAGCATCGAAGTTTCCGGGAACTGGGACTTGAAACGAATAGATGAAACCACCTTGGAAGTAGAGATTGGGAAAGAGGACAATGTTAACACGCTCTTCCGCCATCTGGACCAGCAAGGTATCACGGTGGTCAGCATGAAAAACAAGGCCAACCGATTGGAAGAACTCTTTCTCCACCTCACGGAGAAAAAATGAAACCCGAAAACTTCGTGTCCCTCCATACGATCATGCGCAAAGAGATGGCCAGGGTTCTGCGCATATGGCCGCAAACACTCATGCCGGCGGTCATCACGATGGGGTTATATCTCATCATTTTCGGGAAATTCATTGGGTCCCAGTTGAGCGACATCAACGGCTTCACCTACATGGAGTTCATTATACCAGGCATCATCATGATGTCCGTGATCACGAACAGCTACTCGAATATCGTCTCGTCGTTTTTCGGCTCCAAATTCCAGCGAAGCATTGAGGAGATCCTGGTAAGCCCCACGCCCAGCAGCGTGATCATCGCTGGTTTCGTGGCCGGAAGTGTCCTCCGTGGGTTGTTGGTCGGTTTTCTCGTCAGCCTCCTCTGTCTTCTCTTCGGCAAGGTTCACATCGCCAATTTGCTCATCATTTTTGTTTTTGTCATATTGAGCTCGATCGTCTTCGCTTTGGCCGGCCTAATCAACGGCATTTTCGCGAAGAAGTTCGATGACATCAGCATCATTCCGACATTCGTGCTCACGCCGCTGACGTATCTGAGCGGGGTGTTTTACAGTATCGAGCTGCTGCCACCGTTCTGGCAAGCCGTTTCCAAACTTAACCCTATTCTATACATGGTCAACGGATTCCGGCACGGGTTCCTCGGGTTTTCCGACATCAATATCTGGTTCGGCCTCGGCATGTTAATCGTCTTTACCATCATTCTTTACAGCGCTAACTTCATCCTCATTCAGAAAGGCGTTGGGTTGCGAAGCTAACGGCCAATGATCCATCAGGAGCACAGCGTTGGGAAGTGCGTCGTTCAGAAACGTCTCCTAAGTCAGCGATCGCGATTATGCAACACCCGGGCAGTCGAAATCCGGATATCGAAATCCCGAACTGAAGTCGCTTTACTCATTGGTTATTGGTCATTCGTGCTTCGTCATTGCTGAGCGGTCGACATCTGGGCCTCCGGTTACGATTCCGTGAGGCGGGGCCTGCAAACTGCTCACATGCTTTCCAACCAGCCCGTACGCAGCTTCGCTCCATACACTTGCGGATGTCCTTCTCGCCGCGCGGCGAAAATCAACCAGCGATTGTCCGCGGTCAGATAGGGATGGGCATGGCTCCACTGCTTGCCATCGTACTCGGTGCGGGTAACACATGCCCGGCGGCAGCGGCCGGTCGCGAAACTGCCAATGTAGATGGGAATACCCTCTTCGCCCGTGTCGCCGATCCAGTATTCTCCATCGCGGGAAACACTCACGTGCCCGAAGCGTTTTTTTTTGTAAACGAGCGTGGGCTGCTCGTCGCCGACCTTTGCCCGCCAGACGTTTCCGTTTAGGCTCGAATCCATTGCGGTGGAGAAGAAAATGCCGCTGGTGGCGCCGATCCACGCCTCGTGGCCGGTTGGGCGCAGCGTGTAAGGCTGGTCGGCCGGAAAGCGCTTTTCGCCGCCGCCAATCTCCAGCTCGCTCAGCAGCACGGTTTTGACTTTCGGCATTTGGTTGAGCTGAATTAGAACGCGGTTGCGCCCGTCTCGCGAGAACTGCTCATGCTTGGCATGGTAGCCCGGCTTGTCGAGCAGCACGCTCCACTCGTCCGTCTCGAGGTTGAGCACATGCACGTTGGACGGTCCACCTTCAGGAGGACGAACGCTCACCGCGTAGTAGCGGTGGTCGGGGGAAACGGTTCCGTAGCTGTAAGAGCCGCGCCGCGGCGGCAACTCGGCCACGTCCTCCACCTCGAGCGTCAAGTAATTGCAGCGGCGAAGCATCTTTTTCCCGGCAATCGTCTGGGGGTAATAGAGCCACTCGCCCCAGGCGTGGAATGCCGGGAAGGGCGGCTTGCCGGAGAGAATCTCGTGATTGGATCCGTCGTCAAGATCGAGGATGTTGATACCGCCCGGTTGTTGCGCCCCCAGCGGATAGTAGCGGATCGCGATCCGGCGTCCAGTGGCGTCACCATAGGGCTGCTCGCCGTAGATGTTGTCCGCGGGCCGTTCGTCCGCGCCAAGCAGGTAAATCTCGGCGCCGCTTTCCGCATCCACCTCAACCGGCTCGCCAAGGCCGCCAGCCAGCACAACTGGTCCACACACCGTGAACGTTACCAGCACACTTGCGACAAACAGACAACGCATGGTGACCTCCCTCGCTCATTCTCGGGTCATGAGATGGTGCATATTCTGGAATCGGCAAACGACACAGGTACCTCAAGCGGGCCCTCCGCCGATCATTCGAATAGTGTAAACTCTTTTTAACTCAAAGTGCAAACGTTTCGCGCTCTTTGAGCCGCCCAGACGCTGGAAAACCCTGGTTCCAGGTAATTTGCAGGTGGATTGAATTCGAGCCGTTGCCGGTTGCTGCAACGGCCAATTGTATTTGTCATCCATCAAGTCCGAACCTTTTGACTTCGTGACATGCCACTTCCCCGAGATATAGGAACGATAGCCGGCCGGCTGGAGCACTGGTGAGGGGCCCATCGTAATCTTTCAGTCCCAGGCCAGACGCGGTTCCATGCATTCAGGCGGGTTCCTGGTCCAGCCGCGCAATGAACCCCGCGTCCCCAGTCGGAAGTGCTCGGCAATCAGCCGCCAGATACCGGCCAAGTTTCCACTCGCCTTGTTGGCGAGTAATTGTCGGACACCTCGGCCAATGCCGAGGGGATTACAATCCCGCTGCTGGCAACGTTTCCGACTATACCGGTCGCGGATGACTTTCTCCGCCGCGAGTCCGACCAACGGGAGGACGGCTTGCGTCGGGCAGCTTTCCACCCGGTTGTGCCGATCGTACATCAGCACGTTACTGTTATACAACAAACCGGATACTCCAAATTCCAGTGCGTCACGGGGTTTTCGCCGCCGCGGCCGGTCCAACTTGTTGCTGATATGCGCCGGTTTGAGGTATGCTGTCTGGTGAAATATTGGTCCACCCGGGGTATCCATTCGACGGATGAGAATTGAGGAGGCAGAACGATGTCAACAGCCAGGAAGACCATCTCGCAGGTGTTCGAAGAATTCCTGAGCGATCAGGAATCCCGGCTCAGCCCGAAAACGTTTTCGAACTATGAGGACATCATCTCGCTCTTCGAGAGTTACTTGGAGTCCTACTGGCCGGGCCACGATCAGGAGGAATACGACCGCGTCACCGATCAGGGCGGAACCTTCTGCGATACGTTCGGCCCCGAGGACATCGCGACCGGGTATGCCGAATTCCTCGGCTACTTCATGCCCCACAAGGTCATGTGCGGCAAGGAGACGATGAAGGCGTCGGGGACGGTGACCAAGAAGTTGGCAAAGTGGCTGGCCGAGAAAGGTTACGTCGAGGACGCTTCCGGGCCACAAGAGAGGGCGGAAGAGGCGGCGAGGGATTTGCCCGCCGCCCAAGACGTGCTGGATCTGCTGGAGCAATACGTGGATGAACACGCGCCCCACGCCTACCAAGAGGAGATCGAGGATCACTTCTCGATCGACAAGATCAAGCCGGGCAAGCTCTGGCTGGAACCTTTTACGGCGCTCGACAAAGTAATCGGCCCGGTTCCGGTCCCGGAGGAGGTCACCGAGATCTGCCAGCCGATGTGGGAGATCGGCGGCGTCGTGGTAAGAACCAGCCGAGGATGGCGGTTTCTGGAAGTATGGAACGTATCGCCATGAGCGACACCGAGCCGCCATGGGACGTCGTCCATTACACAATTATAGCGGTCGCGGATGACGTTCTCCGCCACAACCGGTATGTGAAATCACACCGCGACGTGCTGTCCGCGTGACCGAAGGAACAACATTGAAGTTCATCGGGTACGAGCCGTTCCATATCCGCATTGCCCGGCCGGACCACAAGAACCAACGAGACCCGCTAAGGCCAATTTAGGCCTACGCGCCCGAACAAAGGCGGCCGGGAGGTTGTTCTCGGCAAACACGAAATGGCGTTCATTTCGCCTTCGCCTGCATAGTACCGATCGATGGAGTCCTGCACTGGGGTGGTCAATTTCTTAGGTGGTTCACGTTTCGACTGTTGCGCATTTGAGGATGCCTCTGTGTTCGGCGTAGGTGACGTTACGGCGGAAGGTGTCTATCGTGTTGAAGCGCTTGGCGTACCCAGTGAAATAACAAGTTGCGCAACAGACTCGCACTGCGCATTTTCGCTATCCCATTCAGCTTCCCGACTATTGGCCAGCCCAGTCCTGCACACCGCACCTGCCGTCGCGTGAAATGTTCGTGTATGTCCGGGCGCATCGAGACTTTACCGTGGCAGGGGTGGCATGCCGTCGCGACCATCATGCTGCCAAAACAGACCATCCGGCCCCAGCCGGCGCTTTTCCCAGTCCTCAAAATGTCTTGCTATTGTTTTCCCCGCTTCATCAAGCCATTCCTTCCGCCGAGAGCCTTGATCGTCGCGTGAAACGTGGTCGAATTTCAGCCAAAGTTTGCGGATTGGGCGAGTTAAGATGAATATCTGGGTGTTGCGAACCGATCCACAGTGTTATGGAGGCGCGAGGCGCCGGCTTGGTCGTTCAACCTCCTTTTGGAAGCGATTTTTCCGCCCCCGTGGCTGTATGCCTGCTTCCGAGATCAGTTCCGGAAACCATATATTCGCGATTCCAGATGAGCGGTGCGTTGTCACCGAGTCGGACGTCCAGGTACTGCGAACCGAGTCTGAAACTTTCACGGCCATACGAGCTCTTCGCCAACTATCCGCCTTTTCCCAGGATGTTGTATTTCAGGCGGCCGGATGTGTCCGGATGGAACGTCGCCCAACGCAAGCCGTCCTCCCGTTGGTCGGACTCGCGGCGAATAAACCCTAACGTTGCAAACAGTATATGTAGGACGGGTCTCCAGGCCCGTCTTTTCAAGCACGAAATCGTACTTGATCTGGTGTCCGCGGATCTCACGAAATGTGAGATCTTCAAACAACCGCAAAAAGACACTTATGCGCTGTAAAAGACGGGCCTGGAGACCCGTCCTACGCCGTCTTTATGCAACAATAGGGTAAACTCATCCGCGACCGGTATAACCCGTCGGCGGGCCTGCAGGGCAGCCTTTCCGGGCCAACGGCGGTCGACAGGCCATTTCGCCGCGCCAGCGCCACGCGCACGGTTGTCAGGCTGAAGGCCTCACGTGGGCCAATCGGCCAAACAGTTACCGCTTGTCGAAATGAGAGATCCGCCGGAAGGATGATGTTGCATGCGAATATGCCTAATCTGCAACCAGGTCGCGGCCTGGGGTAAGGTAGGCGGATTTGGAACGAACACGCGTCGCCTGGGGCGGGCGCTGGCGGCCGCCGGAGTTGACGTCCACGTGGTCGTGCCCCGCCGGCGGGGGCAGAGGCGAGTGGAACATCTCGACGGCATGATCGTCCACGGCCAATCCTGGCGGGAAGTGTTGTTCGGGACGGGTCTTTACCGCGACATTGACGCCGATGTCTACCATGCCGAGGAACCGACCATTTGCGCATATCATGCTCAGCAAGCCATGCCGAACCGGGTTCATCTGGTGACCTCGATGGACCCGCGCGGCCCGGCGGACTGGTGGATCGAACTCTGTCACGCAACTTGGACCAGACGAATCAAGTTTCCCGTCCAGTACTGGTATGAGAACAGTTGGTTGGTCAGGCGCTCCGTGCAGTCCGCTCACGGCGTACATGTCGAGGCGGAGTTCCTCAAGGAGAAGGCGGCACGGCACTACGGGCTTAAAACCATGCCGGGCCTTTTGCCGAAACCCGTTGAGATTCCCAGTGGTCCGTTCAAAAAAGCGGACCGGCCTTTGTGCGTGTTCCTGGGACGGTTCGATCCGCGCAAGCGTCCGTCGTTGTTCTTCCAGCTCGCCGAACAAATGCCCGACGTCGACTTCATTGCCATGGGCCGCGCGCACGATGGCAACTATGAGCGGCATCTGGCCCGTCGCTATTTCCATTTACCCAATGTCGAAGTCACGGGCTTCATCGATCCGTTTCAAGACCATACGTTCCACAATATTCTCAGTCGAGCTTGGGTCCTGGTACACCCGGCGGCCCGAGAAGGACTGCCTACGGCGTTCCAGGAGGCAAGTGCCCGCGAAATGGCTATCCTGGCCTACGTCGATCCAGGTGGATACGTGAGCCGATTTGGAGATGTTGTAACCGACGATGGATCCATTGGGACGCTTGCCACGGCGCTGAGGGAGATGCTGGGTTCCGGCCGATGGCGGGATAAGGCTAGAGCAGGACGGCAATGGAACATAACGCACCATTCCGTTTCCGTGTCCGTCGCTACTCACATGTCGGAATATGAGCACCAACTGTTGAACTTAGGGCGAGCAGCTTCAGGCTGCGCATAGCAGGGACAAACATGGTTGATTTACGGGGTATGGTCCGTGAGCGTTGGGGAACGCTTCGTACGGGGGCCGCGCTGTTTCACCCCCACCTCATCCGCATGCGCTGGCGGGGGGACGATGTGTTCCGTCGCTATGCTCGTCCAGTTTTCGAGCGGTACATTCAGTCCCTGTCACCGCTCGTGCGAATCATCAACTACTCCGAAATGTTATCCTTGCTCGGAATAGAATCCACGGATGTCCGGTTCGACCTGCCTCTGTTGGACGGCTACGTCGGTTTATCCGACTGGGAACGGGTGACGATTGCCACGCTGGCTCGACACTACTCGGCCCAACCATCGTTCGAGATTGGAACCGCGGCGGGCAGCACGGCGGTGCTGTTGGCACGCAACACCACTGAAACCGTCCATACGCTTGATCTCCCCTCCGATGATCAAGCCGAGCGGGGAACATTGACTCGACTGCCGACCGACGACCGCGTAATAGACGGCCGAACTCGCGCTTCGATGCTGCGAGCGTGGCCGCAACCCAGAGTGCGGGAATTGCTGGGTGACTCGGCGACGTTCGAATTTCAACCCTACCACGACCGGATCGGACTGTTCTTCATTGACGGGGCACATAGTTATGAATACGTGCGGTCCGACACGTGCAATGCATCCCTCTGCTGCACGCAACGGGGAATCATGGTTTGGCATGATTTCGGGTCCAGCCGGGACGTCAGCCGGTGGCTGAACG
>JBNJEM010000209.1:0-11162 GCA_051745935.1 Planctomycetota bacterium | reverse complement strand
AATGTGAGATCTTCAAACAACCGCAAAAAGACATTTATGCGCTGTAAAAGACGGGCCTGGAGACCCGTCCTACGCCGTCTTTATGCAACAATAGGGTAAGCTTCGACGGCGGCGCAACGTGGCTGCTGAACCGACTGGTCGAGAAGGGCCCTTTCGCCATGCAGTCCGACATGCCGGCGGCCCTCGAATTGGAGCAGCGGTTGCGGCGGTTCATGGACGAGTCTATCCGGCCCTTCATTACGGAACAGGGATTCTGCAACGCCGCTCGCGACCGCTTCATGGCCGTGCTCGGCGGCTGGGCCGACGTCGGCGATCGGATGCGCTGGCCCTATCGCTCGATCCCGGGGCGGGAAGCGGAACGAGTCCGGCGCGCCGCCGAGGCGCTGATTCCCGAGTTCATGAACCCTGCCACTCCATGACCAACCGGACCGATCGTACCAGAGGCAGTTTCATTGGGGGAAACCGTGCCGATGAACAGTCGCGAACGGGTTTTGACGGCCGTCGATCGGGCCGAGCCGGACCGGGTGCCGGTCGACTTCAGCGCCAATGCCGATACGCTCGCTCGGCTGTACGCCGCCCTGAACTGCCCGTCACACCGCGCCCTGCTGGACCGGCTTGGGGTCGATATCGTCGACCTGCGCGGCGTGGTCGATCCGGTCTATTGCGGCCCCGTGCCGAAGGAACGAGAACTGGCCGGGGGCGTGGTCGAGAACTATTGGGGGTGGCGCACCCGGCGCGTGACCACGGCCATGGGCGTTGAGGACTGCTTCTGCGAGTTCGTGTTGAAAGACTGCGAAAGTGTCGACGAACTGGCCGCGCACCGCTGGCCGCGGCCCGACTGGTTCGACTTCGCCGGCTTCGCCGATCGGCTGGGCCCCTGGGAAGGCCGGGCGCTGATGGCCTCGGGCCCCAGCATCTTCCAGCACCCAACGTTCTTGCGAAGCATCGAGCAGATGCTGGTCGATTTCGCCGCCGCGCCCGAGATGGCCGACTTCCTCATGGACCGATTCACGGACTTTTACGAGGCCTTCTTCGACCGCATGTTCTCGGCCGCGCCGGGGCGGATCGACCTGATGCGCATCGCCGACGACCTGGGCACGCAGCACGGGCTGCTGTTGAGCCCGGCCCATTTCGACCGGTTCTTCGCCCCGCGCCTGCGGCGGCTCATCGACATGGCGCGCAGCCACGGGGTGAAGGTGATGTTCCATTCGTGCGGGGCGATCGTGCCGTTCATCGAGCGGATCATCGCGCTGGGCGTCGACGTGCTCGACCCGATCCAGGTGGCCGCCGACGGCATGGACCCGGCCGCGATCAAGGCGCGGTTCGGCGGGCGCATCTGCCTGCACGGGGCCATCGACACGCAGCACGTGCTGCCCCGCGGCACGCCGGAGGACGTGGCCGACACGGCCCGGCGCATGATAGACATCCTCGGCCGCGGCGGCGGGTACATCCTCGCCCCCAGCCACGTACTGCAAACCGACGTGCCCACGGCGAACGTAATCGCCCTGTACGACGCGGCGGCGCGGGGCTGAGTATTGGGCACCGGGTACTACCGATGTACTGTGAGTCGTGTCCTGTCGGTGAGCATGTGTGATGGATTCTTCGGCGGCTGGTATCGTGACTGTCATCACGCAATCCAGTGGAGGACAGCGGATGCGTACCAGCAAGACCCAGGCCCTTGCGGCTCGGTTGGCCGCTTTGCGGCGGCGGGGAAGCACGCGAACTGTCCGCGGTGTGGTGCGGTGCTGACAATCCCGCCGCCGCGTGATGACGGCGATTCGGTAGGTGAAATGGAGGACGATCCATCCGCCTATAGCCTCGCGCCCCCGTCGCCCCAACCTGTGCAAGCATGTAACAAGTGCGGTGGAGAGATCGGAGCACACGCCGTGCTCTGCACACACTGTGGATTCCATTTCGGACGCGGACAACTGGATATCCGAGCATCGCGGGCTCCCCTTGCAACCAACCTCGGCCGGCATTCGCCCGCTCCGAGGCCCGGTATCCTGGGCCAGAGGACCTCAGAACACTCCGCCGGAGCGGCGTGCTCCCGAGAGGCGGTCGCGACCGCCGGGCGCGGTCGGGGCCCGGTGAGGAACACTGCCGACTTGATTGCCGGAGAGGGACTGGACGGGTGAGCCTAACTGGATCCCCTTTGCGGCCCGCAGCGTTTCAAGTAGTCCCCGAACTTTCCGGTGCACCCCGCGCGATTGAGTGATGACCAGCGATTGGCTATTGGCATGAGGCTCCATCGCGCCAGCCCCCCCCACCTCGTCCCAGGTGTCGGGGGCGACGTTTGCGCTAATCACGTTCATGAGGGAATCGTAATCCGCGAACTGCCCGCTGCCGGGGCCAAATTGTCTCCACGCGAGCAAGTCACCGACCGGGTAAACATGCGTAGTGAAGTGCTCCTCGGCTCGTTCCGGGGTGGTGATGACCAGCATGACATCGCGCACGAGAAGGGTCAGGTCGAGCGGATCGAGAACGATCATGAGTGCCTCCTCGAGCGTCACGCCGTGAGCTTGCAATCCTAAAACCGGCTCGTCGCCGTCCAAGCCCACCTCCTCCAGCGCGCCGTGATCGATTGTGACGTTGAGTTGAAATCGCTGACGCAGGAATTGCGCCAATTGCTTAAGTGTCATCTCCTCTTTAACGTCAATTGTCACGCGTGAAACGAGCGATTGGTCCACCGGATTGGCCGCGGATGCCGTCGGGCAGGTGGGCAGCGATGTTTGTCCCGGCAGCATGGTTGTGAGCGTTAGATTCACCGCCATCACCAGCGTGGCGGCACGGCAATTCTGTCGACAAGTCATCGCCAACCCCTCCAAATCGTATCAACCGGAAATCCAACTATATGATAACAAGGGTGACGAAGAGGGAACAGACCGTGGCGTCATGCGGTGGTCGTATGGGATGCCAAGGAAGATGGCGCATCAACCTCCCACGGCCACCGATGTAAATCCGGCCTGACGAACTTTTTGTCATGTTCCGCTGCCGAACATCGGCGGCGAGATTTGCCACTAGCCCCCACGCGATGCGCGTCGACGTTTTCAGGCTGACGCCGCCATTTACAGGATCTGAACGTTTTCCGCCGCATTGAGGGCCGGTGGGGCCAACAGTCGCTATCGCAACGGTTCGCGTTCATCGGTCCAACCAAAGTGGGGTGTTTTACAGCCCGTAACAAAGCGTGATCCCCGCCCGAAAAAATCCCTAGGGGAAAGGAAACGTGACTGGTTTTGTTACGGCTTCTTAACACTAGAAGGCCTGACGCATATTAACCGGCCAAACGGGTGCAATAATCCGTGCGTTATCAGCGTGGGGATGGTAGACTCGAGGGAAGAATCGGTACGGTAGGGGCTGGCTTGCTGAAGACCTCGGAATTTGGGGGCACTGAGGCTAATAGGCTCTCGAGCATCTGTTGTGCCTGTTGTGGTTCACGGTGGAGCTGCAACCCACGTGGTCCTTTCGGTCGCTTGCGGCGGTGGTTCAACACCGGCAGGGCGTGAGAGGCAACAAAACGGGTTACAAGGACGCGGAGTTTTTCATTAGCCCGCGACGGGCTGTGAATGCAACGGCTAACGGCGATTCTAGTGAGGAGTGTTGTGATGAGGTGTGATCCGGTGCATCAGTCGATCCGTGCGGGCGTATTCGCCACGGTTGTGTTGGCCTTGTTTGTCACGGTGGTCAAGGGCGGTACGGAGTCCGAAAAGCTGCCATTGCGCCGAATCGTGTTGTTCAGCGCCGGAGTGGGATTCTTTCAACACGAAGGGGAGATCGAGGGAGACCAAGTCATCGAAATGGAGCTTGACGCCGACGAGATCAATGACCTGCTCAAGAGCCTCGTGGTGGAGGACCGCGGGGATGGCACCGTGTCGCGCGTGACATATGGGTCACGCAAACCGGTCCACGAGATATTGCAGTCGTTTTCAATCGACCTTACTCAGTCTCCGACACTCACTGATTTGCTTGTGCAGTTGCGGGGCTGCCCGGTCAGCGTCCAAGCCGAGCAACCGACGATGGAGGGCACGGTTGTCGGCGTGGAGATCCGCACGCGACAGGTGAACAATGAAATGCGGCGCAGCGAGTTTCTGAATCTGCTAACCGAGAAAGGGATTCAGAGCATCGGTATCGATTCAATCGAAGCCGTGAAACTATTGAACGACGAGCTGGACCAGGAACTGAAGCAGGCGCTGTCATTGGTGGGCCAGTCGCGGCAACGCGAAAAGAAAACCATCCATATCCAGTTTCGCGGCGAAGAGAAGAGGCCGGCGATGGTCGGTTATGTTCGACAATGTCCGGTTTGGAAGATCAGTTACCGGCTCGTGCTGAGCGAAAGCGAGGATCCATGGCTGCAAGGCTGGTCGATTGTAGAAAACAGCACGGACGAAGATTGGGACAACGTCGGCCTGACGCTCGTCAGCGGGCGCCCGGTTGCGTTCGTCACGGAGCTTTACGAACCACTCTACGTTCAACGTCCTCACGTGATGCCAGAACTCCATACCCCAGCGGCCCCACGCATCCACGACCGCGGGCGGGCTGGCCAGCGTCCGCCGGGTGAATTCCCCGGCGGCCCAATGGGCGGAGCCGGTGGTGGCGCGATGGGCGCCATGGGGGGTGGAGCCGGCGGAGGGATGCCTGGCGGCTATGGCGCAGGTGAATTTGGCGGCATGGGGCACATGGGCGGCATGGGTGGCGGTGGTGTTGGCGGGTTTCGGGGCATGGGCGGGTTTGGGGGCATGGATGCTGCCCCAGATCAAGGCTCATCCGGCGCCGCAGCCGAAAAGCAGCTGGACGTGGCCGACAGCGTGCGAGCTCGGGTGGCGGGCGAACAGGTCGGGGAACTCTTCCAGTATGAGATCGAGCTGCCCGTGAGTGTGGACCAGGATCAATCCGCCATGCTCCCGATCGTAAACCAAAACGTGGAGACTGAGAAATGTTCTGTTTATAACGCGAGCGTTTACAAGAAGCACCCGATGAACGGTCTCCGACTTACCAACACCACCGAGCTGCACCTCATGCAAGGCCCCATGACGGTTTTTGACGGAAACGCCTTTGCCGGTGACGCTCGGGTGCGGGATAGTCCTCCAGGCGGTTCCCAATTGATCAGCTACGCGCTCGACCTGGACGTCGAAGTCGATGTGACGCGCAGTGAGTCGCAAGAACCGCTGGCCACGGTCCAGATCGTCGAGGGCACTGTCGTGACCACGGACATCGTCCGGCGCGCCTCGAAATATACCGTTGACAATGCGGCGGATCGTGAAAAGCGTGTCATCATCGAGCAGGACATCGACGCCGAGTACGAACTTCAAACTCGTGACATGTTGGATGAGTCCACTGAGGACCTCTATCGTTTCGCGGTCACGGTACAGCCGGATTCTCCGCTGCATTTCCAGGTGGAAGAGGAGAAAACGGTGGAAAGCAAACAACCACTGTTATCCTTGGATAACACGACGTTACAACGGTACCTGGCCGCTGAAGGCGTGCCAGAAGCGGTGAAGGAGACACTTCGCCAACTGGCCCGCACACGGCGCGAAATTGAACGCGTTACCGCGGAAATCGAGGCGAAGAGTGAACAGCTGCGGAATCTCGCGGAGGCGCAATCTCGCATTCGCGAGAATATGAAGGTGTTGGACCGAAAGAGCGAATTGTACCAGGAGTACGTACAGCGGTTGAGCAAGCAAGAGGAGGCCTTGCAGCAGCTCAACAAAGAGATCGTGGAATTGAAGGCCAGCAAACGAGAGCTTGAGCAGCAAATGGATTCGTTGCCCGACGAGTCTCCTGAACTTTCGAGGGAAAACCCGTTTTCCGGTAAGCTTCGGCCCCACGGCCGCGCCGCCGTTGGCTAAGACGGGCCTGGCCTCCGGCCGCATCGGCTGGTGAGGTTCCGCTCCGCCGGACCTTGGCGGGTTGGTTGGGCCGTTGAGGGGTCTGCGGGGTTGGTTGCGGCTTCGCGGTGTGGCTCGGCTGCCTCTTTCGCGGGCGGCGGAACGGGCGGAGTGGTCCGGCGGTTCGTCTCGGGAAGGGATTCCCGAGCTACGGGGTCGCGTCCTGGTAGCTCGGGACTCCGTCCCGAGACGGAAGGCACGTTCACCCCCCGTCCCGCGTCACGCCGCCGCAGGGCATTCACCGCCTTCGTCGAACAAAAGCAGACACGCGTTAGCGGTTCCTGACGGAAGCCGCGACAGGCATCTCCGCGACACACAGCCTTCCTGTCTCCGAGTTCGGCGCGGCACTGATGCCTCGGTTTGGTCAGCAACGCGATTGATTTCGGACGGCGTTTGTTTTTGCGTGGCTCGACTCGGTCAGAACGGTGGCCGACTCTTTGGCTGTTCGCAACCGCTTGTCCCAAAGCCCGCGGTTCCTCCGTCACGCCCACCGCCGCGCACGTCAACCAGCTCGTGCCCAACGGCGCGCTCGGCATCATCCGCCAAACGCCGAGTGATCTCGCGCACCACTTCAAACGGAATCTTGAGCCGCGCCCGGCAATAAGCCCCGGTGGTAGCCGTTCACGGATGGCACTACACGGCCTGGACACAGGAGCTCGCATGGATGCCACGGGCTTGTCCCGTGGTGGTTCACGTTCGCCGCTACAAACTGTCAGAAACACTACTCCTGGCCGTCGGTAGCGTGGAACGTAACGGACCACGGGACAAGCCCGTGGCATTTGCATCCGGCAAAGCCCTTTTTCAAGGTGTGCAACCGAAGTGCGAACCTCCGCGGATATCTGTCTATTGCCCGTGAATGGTTACGCCCCGGTGTTCGTATCACACACACGCCGGTCCGCCAAAGCCCACGGCATAGCCACGCGTATCACCGCCGCATTGCAACTGCGATTCATCGCCGAGAACAACACTTGGGGAAACCATCGCCCACAGCGTGATCGCCGGCGTGTAAACGCGTCCTTCTCATTTCCGAAATCGACTTGATGTTTCTCGAACGCTTCGTCAAAGCGAGCGTCATCAAGCGCGTCGGCTAAAGGCAATTCATCATTCTGCATCATTGAACGCCGAAAAATAGAAAATGATGATGCACCAAAGCGACGAAATGTGGTAAAAGACATGCGACCTTCTCTGGTCAGCGGCGAGCTGGACGACACGCAGGAACTGAACTACCCGGCGACCATGCGGGCGATCGTCGAGGGCAGCTACGCGGGCTTCGTCGCCCAGGAGTTCATCTCCACTTGGTCCGACAAGCCGGCCGCGCTGCGGCATGCGGTGCGGGTGTGCGACGTGTGAAGACAAACAACGAACTCCATCGCTCCAAAATCCACCGAAACTCCACGAAGAAAGCCCCCTTAAACCGAAAACTGGGGTTGACCCCAGCGTCCCTCTCGGAGGGGAACGTCGGGCCGCTGGGTTACTGCCGTGAACAGACCGACTCCAGCATCCTCCAGCAGATCAGTTGCATCCGCGGGAGGTGGAAGGGGCCTTTCCAGAGGTTGCCTTTGAGGGGGACCGAGACGCGGCCGTCGCGGTGGAGGTAGCCGAACCATTCGCCGTGCTCGGGGTCGGGAAAACGGGCGTAGGCCCAGTCGTGGACCGCGCGGTGCCACTGGGCGTATTTTTCCTCTCCGGTGAGCAGCCAGGCCAAGAGGGTGGCGATGATCGCCTCGTTGTGCGGCCACCAGAATTTCATGTCGTGCCAGTATTCCTGCACGGGCTTTCCGTAGACGTCGGCAAAGTAGAGAATGCCGCCGTACTGATCGTCCCAGCCGCGGGCCCACATCCAGTCGAGCATGCGGCAGCCCGTGTCGACAAGCTTCCGATCGTCGCGGCGGTGTCCTTCGTGCATGATGAACCACGCGGCCTCGATCGCATGGCCAGGGTTGAGCAGGCGGCCGTCGAAGTGGTCGTGGATCTGACCGCCGGAGCCGACGTTTTCCATCACGCACTGGATATCCGGTTTGAGGAAATCGTGGGCGATTTCCTCGATGCCGCGGTCGATCCACTCGCCGGCTTCGGCTAGACCGATCGAATCGCGAAGCTCCTGGCAGGTGGCGATGGTGATCATCGGCGGGCCGATCGCCTTCATCGGCCGCTGGTCGGTGAACTTCGGCTGGACGCCCTTGGGCCGAAGATTGTGCTCGACGAAGTTGAGGAACACCTGCCGGGCTTTTTCGGCGTACCGGTTGCTGCCGGCCGCCCGGGCGTACTGGCCGTAGGCGATGGCGGCGAAGGATTCGGTGAAGGCGTAGCGCCGTTTGCGGATGGGCCGGCCGTCGCGCGTGAGGTGGAACCACATGCGGCCGTCCTCGGGGTCGAAGCAGTGGCGGTCGAGGAACTCGACTCCCCGGCGGCACCACTGGAGCCAGGTGTCGCGCGGCTCGACTTCGTTGTAGAGTTTGCCGAGCAGCCAGGTGGTTCGCCCCTGCTGCCAGACTCCCTTGTCGTCGTCGAGCAGACTGCCGTCGCGGTCCCGGGCCACGAGGAAGCCGCCGAACTGCTTGTCGACGCAACGGGGAAACCAGAAGGGCACGGTATCTTCGAGGAGTCCGTCGCGGTAGATTCGGACAAGCTGCTCTCGCCGCTCGGGTGTCATGGGGAGGCTCCTTTTCGAGGTCAGCGTTCATTATGAACGGTTGCCGCGACGGAAGCTGCGTCCTCAGCCCGTGCCCAGCGGAAGAAACCGATCTGCTGCAGGTTTTCACGGAGTTCGGCGACCTGATGCGGCGCAAGAGAGGGGTGGGGAAGGCGGCAGCCTCTGCGGTCGGAGCCGATCATTTTGAGGACTTCCTTCATGGCGGGATGGAACCGCCACCCGGCGATCGTCCGCACCCTGTTCACGGCGAGCCCTTGAAGCCGGCGTGTTTCTTGGAGGCCGCCGGTTTCAGAGGCGGCGAACAATTGCCGGTAGAGTGGTGCCGCGATCGTGTAGGTGCTGCCGGCCGCGCCCCTGACGCCAACCGCTTAGGCGAAAACAGCATTTCGTCGCATCCCCGGAGGAAGTGTTTCGGCTTCTTCGGCCGCGGACGCAATGGCGCGCTCACTCGGCCTGTTTTCCAGCCAGGGCATCGAGCTCGTCGAGTTTGAAGCGGACGCTGAGGATGTAGGGGGACTGGCCTTCGTCCCAGTGGCCGTAGGTCGTGGTGACGAAGGTGCCGTCGGGGAGGACTTCCACGCCGGGATAGGTCGTGTCGTAGCCCTTGGTGTTGTCCTTGAGGCGGACGACATACTGGCCCTGGCGCCCCTGCACGATGTCGTCGTAAGTGCCCACCCAGCCGGCCCAGTCGCCCTCGAAGGGGCGGCCTTCGGCCTTGTGCCTGGGCGAACGGCAGCGGAAGCTGATGAAGAGCCGCCCGTCGGGGCCGTACTTGCCCGTGTGCCGGTCGCCGGTCAGGGCCAGCGGCACCTCGCGGGGTTCGGTCCAGGTCTTGCCTTCGTCGTCGGAGAAGATCACGTGCGAGTTCTTCCGCCGGGCGTTTTCGCGCAGCAGCACGGCGAGCTGTTTTCCGTCGGGCGAGCGGATGCAGCCCGGCTCGCACAGGTGGACGTCGCTGCCCTTCCAGACCGCCTCCGGCTCGGACCAGGTCAAACCGCCGTCTTCGCTCAGCGTCTTGTAGAGAGTGAACGTATTGGTTTTGCTCCCGTTTTCGGTAAAGAATCGCCCGTCGTCGTGGAACATCGCCAAGTAGTGCCCCTTGCCGGTTTTCAAGGGCTCGACGAACCCCATGACGACAATGCCGCCCCAGTCGCCGACCGGCTCAAGCTCGCTCCACGACCTGCCATCGTCTTCGGAAACGGCCAGCCGGGCCGGGTAGAGTCCGGACCAGAGGATCAGCCGTTTCTTTCCCTCGGGGTCGATCACCCGATGGATCGTGGGCACCTCTTTGCTGGTGGCCCAGCTTTCCGGCGTGGGCAGGCGTTCGGACCAGGTCCGCCCGCCGTCGTCGCTGCGTTTCATGACGATCGCCCCACCGCCGTGTCCCTGGGGGTAAACCGCGTAGATCGTCTTGCCATCCTCCAGCAGGACGGTGGTCACGTGGCCGAGGTATTGGCCCGGCTCCTTGTCGACGACGACCTGCCGCCGTGCCTGGTCATCCAGGTCGACGGCCGGGATGGTGACGCAGTCCATGCCTTCGGCGATCGCGCTGGACGAGAAAAGGCCCAAGGCCAGGATGACCGCGCAGGTTTCGAGAATCCGCTTTTCCCCATGTTTCATGAATCTGTCTCCTCTCGCTGGAGTGGTTTCCGGGAAGCAAAACAGTTCTTTGCATCCCAAATACCGTTTGGATAGCCAATCATCGTGATGTCTTCGATTCCACCGAGTGTCGTCTCGACTTCGTCGGTGGGAATTAAAGAATCATCCAGCGTTCGGTAGAAAATGCGTATGTCCCGCTCCTGTGCCGATCGTAAGAGCGGAGCGATTGGGAAAACGCCAAGATCGACATCGTCATCGGGATGCTTAATCCATAGCGACTCGAAATTGTCGAGTTTAATCGTTTCGTGTACGCCGAGGTTCGGCAAGTCGTCGGTCCCACGTCGCGTTAGAACGAATGTCCCGGTCGTTGCCCCGGCGATAACGTATTTGTGACGATCAGCGGAATCTGTTGCTGATCGTCGATCCGGAACCCAAAGAAAAAGCCGGTGCCTGTAGAGATTCGGCCGTCAGCGAGTTCGCACTCGAGCCGCACCGTGGTGTGCATCAGTTGTTCAGCCGGGGAAAGTTCTGCCATGGTGCATTGCGGATAACTTTTAATTGGGACGCCGACCCCGATGCAGGTTTGGGCGGCGGTCTGGATATCGCGACAACTTCGGAGAAGGCGAAACTCGTGGTTTCAGGCGAGAATACCCGACTGTGTTCTGTTTGTCAAGCTACGCGTTGACATGCGCGAATGGGTTTTTGGACTGTTATCCGGACAGTCGTATATTCCTGAACTCCCGCTGTCGGATTAAACCAATCGCCCTGGCCACTAGGGTGGCGGATATTCCGATGATGTTCTGATGTCCAGGGCGGATAAGGGGAGGAGTATGGACCGATAAAAACTGGTTGCTGAGCGGAACGTGTTTCTTATCCCGTTTTTGTTCCTCCGCCGGAGCCGGAATTGGCGTGGGCCTCTCCGTCTTTCATCATCCGTGGGTCCGTTCTGCCATCCGTGGGCCTATCATGACATGCGACGCAAGCGGAACTGGCACGGCCCTGTGGGCCGCTGGAACATGTTGCCAAGC
>JBNJEM010000208.1:0-11202 GCA_051745935.1 Planctomycetota bacterium | reverse complement strand
TGGACCAAGTTATGACCAAGGCCGCCGCGCAACAAATGCTGTAAGCCTACTTCCGCTAGGTTACCCAGTTTCCGGGATTTTGGCCAGCCCACCCCGACCCCCGACATCTTACCTCCCACGGGGGGGGCTCGCCTTTTCCATCTTTTGGAATTTGCCATTGCTCATTTGGGAAATGAGTGGGATAATGTTGGTTTAGCGTTGGTGGCGGCTCCCTCTTTATGGGTTGGTAGTCGCCAACAAGGCAGGGACGTAGTGTTTTTTCAGTTCTCGGTCCATTTGGGATACGCGCTCCGTTTGTCCGAGGTTTCGCAATGGCCTCGGGGGCGACCCCCCTCGCTTTCATACTTCAGGCGGTCGGATGTGTCCGGGTGGAAAGCTGCCCGACGCACGCCGTCCTCCCGTTGGTCGGACTCGCGGCGGGCAACGTCATCCGCGACCGGTATAACGCCCCGTAACAAAAGCCTGGCTTCCGTTTCCAAAATTCCTTGGATGACAGGACATGTGAGTGGGTTTGTTGGGGCTTTTAATGGTTGGCGATGCCACGGAGCAAACCCCGCGGAGAGGAAAAAAAGTTGGCGAAGCAGCGGCATCGCATTTTTGAGATTTACGAACATCAGGATGAAGCGATTCGCGCACTGACACCGAAATCGGCCAAGACGAATGAGGTGGAGGCGAGCGATCCATTACCGGCCAATTTCAATCACTTGACCGTCTCCCGTTCCTCCGTGGTGACGCACGTTCAGTTCAAGGGCACGATGGAGTTCGCGGAAGAAGCTGAACGTGAACTTCGCGATGACTTCTCGCGGCTCGCGGGGTTGCTGGACATTGACAGCAAAGTCCTGTTGGATTTCACGGACGTGAACTCTTTTTCTCCCGCATGCGTCGACGCACTGGTTGTTTTTGTTCGTACACTACGGAATCGGGGTAGCCGGGCCGTCCTTTGTTCCCTCGCCCCAAATGTACGCGCGAGTTTCTATGCAGCTCGCTGACACCGGACTGCCCCGTACCGAACGACCGGCTTCAAGGCACTGCCATAACTTGGTTAACCATGGTCGTTTGTTCGGTATTCACGATCTTTTTGTCAGCAAGGCTGATGTCAATTTTTCGTTGCCCGCGCCGCCGAGTACGGAGACTTTTCTGGCGGAACATCGCGCGCCGTGGAAGGAACCGGCGTGGATAGTGGCGCAACCCGACCCAAGAGTGCCGGCGTGGTTCTCTTGTCGTGTCGGCAAGCCCGGATGGGATTTCCCGCATGACGACGACGCACACGATGGCTTCGACTGGCACTGACTCGCTGCCCCCTGCGCGAACTTTGTCGATCTGTCTGATCAATCCTCGGTTCGAGCCCTCCTATTGGGGCTTCGATTACGCCCTTCCCCTCTATCCGGGCGACAAGCGAAGCACGATGACCTCCGGCTCGCTGCCCGCCGTGGCCGGTCTCTGTGCTGGTCACCACGTGGTACTGCTGGACGAAAACGTCGAGGAGATTGATTGGAGTTCGCTCGGCGCGTACGACATCGTGGGTGTAACGAGCATGAATGTTCAAAAGGGGCGAGTCCACGAAATCCTGCTCAAAACGCGCGAGATGGGCCTATTCACGGTCGTCGGGGGCCCCTTCGTCTCGGTGCAGGAAGAGTTTTTTGAGGGGCTCTGTGACGTGGCATTCATCGGCGAGGCGGAGACAACCTGGCCGGAGTTCCTCGACGATTTCGCCCGCGGCAGACCGACCCGGACGCGTTACGAGCAGTCAGAACCAACCGACATGACGAAGGTGCCGCGGCCGCGGTATGATTTGCTCAAGGCCGATCGGTATGCCGCGGGCGCGCTGCAGTACTCGCGGGGCTGCCCGTTTGAGTGTGAGTTCTGCGACATCATCGTGATCTATGGGCGGAAGCCGAGGGTCAAGGAACCGGAGCAATTGTTGGCCGAGTTGGATGACATGCGGCAAAACGGATTTCACTCGGCATTCATTGTCGATGACAATTTCATCGGAAACCGCGGGAAGGCCAAGGCATTAGTCGAGAAGATCGTCCCTTGGATGGAGCGGCACAACTACCCTCTGCGGCTGACGACCGAGGTGAGCATCGACCTGGCTGACCAGCCCGAACTGCTGGACCTGATGTACCGGGCGAATTTCCGAAGCGTGTTCATCGGCATTGAGACCCCACGGATCGAGTCGCTCAAGGAAACGGGAAAGTTCCAGAACACGCGTGGCGATTCCCTGGGAGCCAAACTGAGGCGGATCCAGAACGCGGGCCTCGATATCAACGCCGGGTTCATTGTCGGCTTCGACCACGACGACCTCGGGGTCTTTGAAGAGCAGTTCCGTTTCATCCAGGACCACGGCATCACACTCGCCATGGTGGGGATCCTGCAAGCCATTCCGCGAACTCCACTGTACGAGCGTCTTGGGCGGGAAGGGCGCCTCGTCGAGAACGATCCCAACTGCAATTTCATTCCCAAGCAGATGACTCGGGACGAATTGCGTCAAGGATATTACAATCTGGTCAAGAAGCTCTATGAACCAGAGGCGTTCCTGGAACGTTACTTCAAGACCTTCGAGTTTTCCGAATACCTGGAGCGCAGGGCCAAGATTTGCCGGAAGGCAGGCGAGGGAAAGAGTCTGCCGACGCTGGGGTACGGATTGATCCTGCTATGGTCTCTCGCTTGGGCCTTACTCCGAGACGGATCCTTGTTCTCGGTGGGAAGCGTCTATTTGAAGAACTACTTTCGCCGGAATCTCGGGTATGGCCGAGGCATTATTGGCTTTGCCCGGTATCTGAACCGCTGTGTGACGCACTGGCACTTCTACAAGTTCACTCGCGAGGTAACATCGGGCGGGCCGCGAAAGTACAATGGCGAGTGAATCGGGACGTCACGCGGACCCCGTTCGCCAGTGGCGAAGAGGAGGAAAAACGAGGCTCGGGCGGGGCTTTTCCTTCGAGCAAACCCGGATTGTTTTTCAGGCGGTTGGGTTTTTCCGGGTGGAAAGCGGCCCGACGCAAGCCGTTCTCCCGTTGGTGGGACTCGCGGCGGAGAAAGTCATCCGCGACCGGACTATCGCGTACTACACTGAGCGTGTCGCAAGAGTCCCATCGACGGCCTCGGGCGGCCATTGTACATTCGTACATTCGTGACTGTTTACGGAGACATGGTTCAATGGCACGGCACAATAGCAAGATCCACTACTATCTCAAGAATATCCTGCGACTCGCGATCCCGAATTGCTACTACCGATCCCGGCTGGACTCAAAGATACAGCACGTTGACGGCGATGATTGCGAGGCGGTTCACGACCGGGTCGGTTACTACATGAAGCGGAGTACCCCGTTTTCGGTCGGGGATGAAGCGGTCGATTTCCGAACCTTTTGCCGAACCAAAAAGAAAACCTATCACTTCGATTTGAGAAGGTTTTACCGGTATTTTCCCGACCATTACAGGCTTGCCTATATCTTCGGAGACGTCATCGAGGTGCCGGAACGTCCAGCCATCGTGAAGTCACGTCCGATCGAGGGAAACAATGAGAACTCGGTTCTAATGAAATTGGACGAGGTACGGCACTTCTATTTCGTTCGCGATCGCATGCCGTTCCAAGAAAAGATGAACCGGGTGGTTTGGCGGGGCGCGGCGTACAAAGAGCCGAGACGGACGTTTGTTCGCACGTGCCATGCGTTGCCGTGCTGTAACATCGGTCAAACGAATCGGCCGCCAGAGGATGTGCCGTGGCAGAAGCCCAAGCTTTCCATTCCCGAACAGTTGAAGTACAAGTTCATCGTTTCGGTTGAAGGCAATGATGTCGCGACGAATCTGAAATGGATCATGTCGTCCAATTCGCTTTGTTTCATGCCCAGGCCGCGTTACGAAACCTGGTTCATGGAAGGAAGGCTGCGGCCGGGCGCGCACTATGTCGAACTGGCGGATGACTTCTCGGACCTTGAGGAGAAGCTCGATTATTACTCGACGCACACGGAAGATGCGCTGGCCATTATTCGAAACGCGAATCGCTACGTGAAGCAGTTTCTGCATCCGCGGCGCGAAGAGCTAATCGCCCTGCTCGTATTGAAACGCTATTTCCAACTCTCTGGCCAAGCGATCGAGGACTCATGACGGCCTGACGATCCGTCGCCCCCAAGACATCTCGGCAACTTCGCGATCAGGAGTCGGTTTGGGCAACCTCTGGACGCCGCGGCGGCCCGGTGGTGGCGACGATCACGGCGGAGGTCAGGGGGATGGCGATAAAAGCCAGCAATGCCGGCGTGTATGTGCCGAAGTAATCGATGGACAAAGCGAAGGGCAAGGGACCGAGGGCGGCAGCTAGAATCATTGCCGACATGGCGATGCCGCGTACCCCGCCTTGATAGGTACGGCCGTAGTAGTTCAACCAGATGACATTACCGGTGCTTCGGATCAACGCGCCGTGCAGCCCGAGGAGGATGGCGTACAGGATGGCAAATTTCGGGCTGGGCATCAGCAAGACAATGGTCGAGCTTCCGGCCAGCATCAGCATGGCTCCGCTCAGCAGGCGCCTGCCGGCCACGCGGTCGCTCAGCCAGCCGGCCGGCAAGGAGCAACACGTGGCGATCATGGCTTGGAACGAGATCAACCCCAGCGCGGCCACGGTTGAGACGCCGCGGGTGCCCAACACGGCGACCTGATGAAACGTCAAGCCAGTAATGATCATGCCGGCGGTAATCGGAATGCATAACAGTTTCCAAAATGTCAGGTCACGTAATACCTGGCCCACGGTCCACGAGTATTTGGTGGGCAAAAACTCACGCCCCCCCGGGGAACGCGAAGTGGGCTCGTCATGACCGTGGTCCTCGGGATACGCTCGGCCGTCCGGATGTAGCCCCACGTCCTCTGGACGGTCGCGAAGCCATAAAAGCGATGGTAAAAGCAGCACGCCCCACGCCATGCATCCCAGGATGATCCAGGTTGCGTGCCATCCCCAGGTCTCGATGAGCACGCCGTTAAGGAGCGGGAAACTCATGGCCGACAGACTGCCGCCAAGACCGGCAATGGCCGTGGCCAGCCCCCGTTTTCCCACGAACCATTCCCCGACGATCCACATGGACACCAGGGTTAGCGCCCCCTGCCCAAAGCTGCGAATCATTCCGAATCCCAAGTAAAGGTGAGTCAGCGAGCTGACTTGTGACATCCACCAGCAGGCCAGTCCCAGGAATACCGCAATGCTCGGCAATACGCGCCGGGCCCCATAACGATCAACCAGCCGACCGACAAACGGAAGACAAATACCGCTGAGCAAGGTCGCGAACGAATAGGCCAACGAGAAACTCGTTTCAGAGATCTTCAAGTCAGCTCGCATCGGGTCCTTGAATGCCGCCACCCCATACGATTGCCCCGCGCCAGACATGAACTGCGCCGAGGCCGCGATTCCCACCATCCACCAACCCGGGAACAATCGCCATGGCCCGGGACGCGCGCCCGGGCGGGGCGATTCGCAGTGCTGGGAGTCCTCGACCGAAACATCACGAGCGGGCATGGCTGGAACAACTTTCTCAAATTCGAACGGGGTGGAAGGAGCGCCGGCGGACCGGGAACTTCGGAACCTCGCCATGTCGGCCGGCAAGCACGTCGGCCGGCAAGCACGTCGGCCGGCAAGCATGTCGGCCGGCAAGCACGTCGGCCGGCAAGATCGGAACCGCCGCGCCCCGCGGGGAAAGCGACCTGTATCAGACTGTAATCCGCGTCCGTTCGACCGCAAGGCCGGGGGCCGTGCGGCCAGCGGGTTGGAGCCAACAGCCGGCCCGCCCCCCTTTGCGCTATCCTCGCACTGCTCGGTTCCGCCCGTTGGATAGCGCCGGGGACTCCATGTACAATTCGGTTACAGAAGCGACGGATAGCACCCCCTGTTGGATTCCGCCGAACCAGACACCGCACCCGACCCCTTTTCCTTCCCGTCCGCCCTGGACCCCCGCTCAAGGGGGCTAGACAGTCTGTCCCGGGGTGGATAAAAATCGACGAGGCTTTGGACTGGCTGGTTCCTACGCCCACGGCGAGAAAGTAGAATGGGCGGTGGTTTAAGGATCCGACCATTTACGGAGACCAGGGTTCGTACCGTGGACCAACCCCACGCGGAGTGGCACGACTAGCGGCACGAGGTTTTCCCGTTTTCTTGTATCCACCCCCACATCTGAAGCACTAGTCGTCCACATAATCAGCTCCAGGGAGGCGCCTCACGAGAGATACGCCCTAGGGGGGTGCAGTAGAACGAGATAGCGGGATCAGAGCGCGCGCCCCCCGAGCGTGTTGCTGGGAGCGACTTGGGGAGCGGGGAAATGACGGACGGACGAAACGAGTGATGGACCGCGACGGAGAGAATGCATAGAAAAGGTATGGTATGGCAGATAAAGCAATTTTAACGGTTGGTGATCAGCAAATGGAGCTTCCCATCATCACGGGGACGGAAGGGGAGCGGGCCATCGACATGCGGCAACTGCGGAAGGAGACCGGGTATGTATCCTATGACCCAACGCTGGGAAACACGGCGGTATGTCAGAGCAGAATCACTTTCATTGACGGCGAGGACGGGGTTCTCCGATATCGCGGGATTCCCATCGAGCAATTCCAGCAGACGCCAAGTTTTGTGCGCACGGCCTGGCTGCTGATTTTCGGTCGGATGCCGACCACCGATGAGTTGGCGGACTTTAGCGAGCGCTTGACGGCTCATTCGTTGTTGCACGAAAGTGCCCGCCACCAGTTTCAGCAGATCCCGGTCGACGCGCCGCCCATGGCGATTCTCTCAGCCAGTCTGAACAACCTGTCGTATTATCACCAGCAATTCTTGACCTTCGAGGACATCGAGGCGTTAAGCGAGGCGGCCGCGCGTCTTATCAGTAAGGTCCGTACCATCGCGGCCTTTTCGTTTCGGCGATCTCAGGGACTTCCCGTGAACTATCCGGACCCGCACCTGCGATACTGCGAGAATCTACTGCACATGATGTTCTCGTTGCCTCATCAGCAGTACATTTGTCAGCCAGAGATCGTGGACGCCATGAATCTCATCTTGATTTTGCACGCGGATCATGGCCAGAATTGCAGCACGTTCACGGTCCGGGTGGTTGGGTCATCTCGAGCCAACCTATTCGCCTCGTGCGCGGCGGGCGTGAGCGCGCTTTGGGGCCCCCTTCATGGAGGCGCGAACGTGAGGGTCATCGAGATGCTCAGCGAAATCCACAAAGGGGGCATGTCGCCGGAAGCGTGCATCGAAGCGGCCAAAGACAGCAACAATCCGTTTCGTTTGTTTGGATTCGGGCACCGGGTCTACAAGAATTTCGATCCGCGTGCCCGGATAATGCGCGAGGTCTGCGAGCGGGTGTTTGCCACGCTCAAGCGTCCAGATCCGCTATTGGATATTGCCCGCAAACTGGAAGAACTGGCCCTGAAGGATCAATACTTCATCGACCGGAAGCTCTATCCGAATGTGGACTTCTACAGTGGCCTGTTGCTCCGGGCGATGGGGATCCCGACCAATATGTTCACCGTCATTTTCTCCATTGGCCGGCTCCCCGGTTGGATCGCTCATTGGAAAGAACAACACGAAGACCCCGCTAGCAGGATTTTGCGGCCGCGGCAAATCTATCAAGGGGCAAACGAGATCGACATTCGAACCGCCATCTCCAACCCGAGCGTGTTGGTACGAGCCGAAGGATGAAGCCCAGTCACCACCGGCGGCACGCCAACGTGTACAGCGAATGAAGGTAAGTCAACTAACCCCCGGGAGAATACCCATGAACATGCACTTTTCTGTTTTCGCGGTGGCCGTTCTGTCGTGTCTGATGGCCGCCCAAGGTCTGTTCGCGGCAGATCATGCCCCTTCCCGATGCGGTCACTCTCATTCCCCCACCCGAAGTGATCTCAGCCTGCTGTCCGCCAGCCGGGACGCGACGGGGCAGCCGAGTCTCTCTCTCGCCTCTCGGCCCCTGGGGCCGGGCGTGTTTCGCCCGGTGAGTGAGGGGTCTGATTGGCAAGAGTCTTCCGAAGCGTTATTTGATGGCAAGTCGCTTGCTGGCTGGGAAGGCGACCCGAAAGCCTTTCGCGTGGAGGATGGCGCGATTGTGGGCGGCACCCTAGACGCGCGGGTCCCGCGAAACGCGTTCTTGAGTACGAAACGGGAATATGCTGATTTCGAGTTGCGGCTCCAATTCAAGCTTCTCGGCAAAGGGGCCAACGGGGGCGTGCAGCTCCGCAGTCGGCGGATTCCGAACCATCATGAAATGATTGGCTATCAAGCGGATCTCGGAAACGGATGGTGGGGCTGTCTGTACGACGAATCGCGTCGGCGCAAGATACTGGCCGGGCCGAAGCCGGAAGAGCGAAATGAACTCGTCAAGCAGAACGAATGGAACGAATACCGGATTCGCTGCCAAGGATCGCGGATCCAGCTCTGGATCAACGGAACGCAAACCGTTGACTACACCGAACCCGACCCCGACATTGAACAAAAGGGACATATCGCGGTCCAGATCCACGGCGGTCCGCCGAGTGAAGCGTGGTACAAGGATCTTCGGATCATGGAATTGCCGTGACCCTCGTCCGCCACGGCAAATCGCCTCGCCCGCCACAACACGGCTTATTCCTCCAGAGGAACCAGCCTCACGTTGCGAAATTCGATGCGATTCCCTTCGGCGGTGAGACAGATGCCGCCCGGTGTGGTTTCACAGTCCGTGGCGCGATTGACCACGCGACCGTTGATTTCCAAGGTCACGGTGGAACCGTCGGCCACGATTTTGTAGTGATTCCACGTTCCCGGGGGCTTCTCGGCATCGGCAGTCCTTTTCAGGTGCGTCAGTTTCCCCAACTCCGGATGCGTCACGGTGGAGCCCTGGGGGTCGGACAATTCGTATCCGGCCAAGCCCCAAAAATCTCCAGCCGCGCCGGAATTGATTTGAGCCTCGAGGCTTTTAGGCCAGATCTGGTCGGGCCCGGTCATGCGGATTAACACGCCGCCGTTTAGTGGCCCTTCGCGTTTTGGCAACCGCCAGTCTAGTTCAAGAATAAAACTCCCAAAGTCCTTCTGGGTGCGAATGTAGCCCTTCGGCGTGCCTCGGCAACTCAACACACCATCCTTCAGCGCCCAGACGTCACCCACCTCGGCTTGCTCTCCTTCATGGAACGCTTGCCAACCGGGCAGTTGGCCGTTTTTCGTTTGACGGGAGAGCAATTCAATGGCTTTACCTTCTTCTTCGCCATGAGCCGGCACGGCGACTGCGGGGGAAAGGATAAACAACGCGACAAGAGCCATCACTAAATGAAC
Source organism: Planctomycetota bacterium (assembly GCA_051745935.1). Classification (GTDB taxonomy): domain Bacteria; phylum Planctomycetota; class Planctomycetia; order Pirellulales; family Pirellulaceae; genus JBNJEM01. The sequence goes on along the minus strand of JBNJEM010000208.1, from coordinate 1,925 downwards.
GCTCCGCCGCCCGTCCCGGACCCCGTTAACCGGATTCGGCCAACAAGCCTCGCGGCGGGAACCCCCCAAATACCGGAAGAATAAGAAGCCATGGCAAAACCGCTCAGGTTTCCTCTCAGCCAGGAACGTCCGGCAGCGGGAACCACGTCTTGTTACGGGCTGCAAAACGATCGTAAACTGCATCGGTGAACTCCAGTTTGGGATGGATTAATCGGGTGGACCTTCAGCCGTGATTCTAACAAGCCCGAGGCGACATGCAAATTGCCTGCGACTTGGGCGAGGCGAGGGGCCCGGACACGCCGGGGAGTTCGCCAGTTAACCGAGCTTGCCGGTTCGTTCGTGGCCGCCAATGATAACCAAATTGCCGGGCAGGGGGGCTGGGAATGGATAGTGGATTGCGTCACGTGTGGAGCCGCCGGTTTTTGAGTAAGGAAAGCTGGACAAGCCCGTCATTACTAGCGAACGGCGCGGATGCATCAGACGCGAGCGGCAGAAAAACAACAGAACCCAAGAAAATACTCGAAAAGGGGGTTGCGATGCGCGACAAAGTAATCACTGGTAGTGTTTTCTCGAAAGGATTAGGATTGGCGGTCGTCGGCGCTGTCTTGTCCGTGACAGTGCTTGCGATATCGCAGCACAACGATCGAAATGAGAAAGGCTCGGTCATGAGCGGTAAAGCGAATACCAACGCGACTCAACACGAGAAAGCGACCTTCGGAAGCGGCTGTTTCTGGTGTACCGAGGCCGTGTTCGAACGGCTGGCGGGGGTCGAGTCCGTGGTGTCCGGCTACAGTGGCGGTCACGTCGAGAATCCGTCCTATCGGCAGGTGTCCAGCGGGACGACCGGACACGCGGAGGTCGTGCAGGTGACGTTCGACCCGGAGGTGGTTTCCTACGCGGAGTTGCTGGAGGTGTTTTGGCGGACGCACGATCCCACGACGCCCAATCGGCAAGGCCCCGATGTCGGGCCACAATATCGATCGGTGATCTTTTATCACAACCAGAAACAGAAGGAATCGGCGGAGTACTGGAAAGACAAGCTCAATCAATCCGATGCGTTCGACGCGCCGATCGTGACCGAGATTAGTCCGTTGGACACGTTTTATCCGGCCGAGGATTATCATCAAGAGTATTTCGCGAACAATCAAAACAAACCGTATTGCTCGCGATTCATACAGCCGAAAGTCGAGAAGTTTGAAAAAGTCTTCAAGGACAAATTGAAAGATCAGTCCCAGACCATCAACAAAATTCGGAAGTCGGACGCCCAATGGAAGACGGAACTCACCGATTCACAGTATCAAGTCACCCGGCGTAAAGGGACGGAGGAGGCCTTCACGGGCAAATACTGGGACCACAAGGAGGATGGGACGTATTCGTGTGTCTGCTGTGGGCTTCCCCTCTTTTCTTCGACCGCGAAGTTTGAGTCGCGTAGTGGATGGCCCAGCTTCTGGTCTCCAGTTCGTGACGAGCACGTCGAGGAGGCACCCGACCGTAGCCGCGGCATGATTCGCACCGAGGTGAAGTGCGCGCGGTGCGATGCTCATCTCGGGCACGTGTTCAACGACGGTCCACAACCAACCGGATTACGCTACTGCATTAATTCAGCCGCGTTGGACTTCAAGAGTCGCTGAATGACGAAGCGCCATTTCGCGACAATCATTCAGGGGAATGGACCCCGAAGCAAGAAATGCCGAAGCCAGAACGAAATCCGAAACGGCAAAAGAATGAGGGGGCCACGCATTAGCGAAAAACGTGAAACTCCCTGGGACCAGCCCCGGGGCATCTCGTGCAGCGCGGGTAACCGCCGTGATGGAGCCCACGACCTGAGTCTCCGCCGGCCCGAGAGCTCCGAACATCACTCGAACCCCTTGAATCAGACACTTATTCCTTTACAGATCCCAACACGGCAGGGCCGCCAACCAAAT
>JBNJEM010000207.1:0-11223 GCA_051745935.1 Planctomycetota bacterium | reverse complement strand
GATGCGTCGGGGCACGTGATTGAAGGGAACGCGATCGGCGTCGACGCGAGCGGCAACCAGCCACTGGGCAATGCCCTCAGCGGGATTCGTCTTGTCGGTGCTTTCGACAACGAGATCGGGGGGGTGGAAGCGGGTGCCGGCAACGTGATCTCGGGAAATGCAGGGGCTGGTGTCGCCTTGACCTCCGCAGCGGGCAATGTCGGTAACCTGGACGTGGTCGATCGACTGATTGCGGGCGATCTCCCGAGTGAAACTTTTAGCGAGACAGTGGCACAGGCTGATTTCCGCGACCAAATCTCCGGGGCAGCAGGAAATTGGTCCTTTGACCATGATGCTCCGGGCGCCGGCGGGGATGACTACGCAATCCGGTCTACCGGGACCCTGCAGGTTCAAACCGGCGGGACGTTCACTTTTGCCCTCGGCAGCGATGACGGCGGTCGTCTGCGGATCGACGGAGCGGATGTGATCGTCGACGATTCCATTGGCGCGTTTGATACCCAGTTTGGCGAGATTGCCCTTGATGCTGGGGACCATACGTTTGAATGGATCGCCTTCGAGGACGGCGGAGAGGCGGGTTTCGAGCTTTCGGTCGCTGTTGGAGCCGGAGCGGACGCCCCCGTCACGGCGGAGAACGGTTGGCGAGTTTTGGGCGCCCCGGATTCCCACGATGAGATCGAATTGCTTGGGCTCATTGAATCCACTGCGTACTATGCGGAGCCGGTCGGCGCCGCTAACAATCTCGTGGCAGGCAACCTGATCGGAACGAATGCCGACGGCGACGTGGACCTGGGCAACGGCGGCGAAGGGATCGGCATTCGCGACGCCTCGGGCAATATCATCGGCGGCACCACATCCGCGGCGCGCAACGTCATCTCCGGCAACGACGGTTGGTTCGGCATCTTCGTGTCGGGCGAGACGGCCGACGGCAACCAGATTCTGGGCAACTATGTCGGCACGGACATTACGGGAAGCAACGCCCTTGGCAACAGCGGCGTCGGCATCAACGTTTACGATGCCCCGCACACGCAGATCGGCGGCCCGGAGGACGGTGCCGGAAACGTCGTGGCCGACAGCGGCGAGCATGGCATTCTGGTCGTTGGAGACAATGCGGCCGGCGTTGTGATTCAAGGCAACCGCATCGGGACCGATGCCGGCGGAACGGTCGATCTCGGCAACCGTTTGACCGGCGTCATTGCCGGCGGTCCGGGAGTCGTCATCGGCGGCCCGGCCCCCGGAGCCGGGAACCTCATTTCAGGGAACGGCAGCCATGGGATTCAGCTCAGGACAAACGGCGGCGGCGTTGTTCAGGGTAACACAATCGGAACCGATATCACCGGAACCGCCGCACTGGGCAACGACCGCGACGGGATCGAACTCAACTTCGGCGCCTCGGGAAACCTGATCGGTACCGACGCCGACGGCACGAGCGACGAGGCCGAGGGCAACCTCATCTCCGGAAACGGCAACCGCGGGATTTCGATTTACGGTGTCGACACCAGCAGCAACGTGATCGCCGGCAACTCCATCGGCACCGACATCACGGGTACGGCGGCGATCGGCAATGCCTCCAGCGGCGTTTTTCTCGCAGCCGCCGGCAACACCATCGGCGGGCCGGTAGAGGGGGCGGGGAACGTGATCTCGGGGAACGGTTTTGCGGGCGTCCACCTCAACGGCCGCGAGAATACCGACACCGTGATTCAAGGGAATCTGATCGGGGTGGATGCGACCGGCCAAGAGGCGTTGGGCAACCGGTTCGCTGGCATCAACATTTTTCAGGCCTCGGGGAGCCAGATCGGCGGGATCGAGGCGGGGGCGGGGAACGTGATTTCCGGGAGTCTGTCGGGCGACGGGATTCTGGTCATCGGGAACGATGCGTCGGGGCATGTGATTGAAGGGAACGCGATCGGCGTCGACGCGACCGGCAACCAGGCACTGGGCAATGCCCTCAGCGGGATTCGTCTTGTCGGCGCTTTCGAGAACGAGATTGGGGGGGTGGAAGCGGGTGCCGGCAACGTGATCTCGGGAAATGCAGGGGCTGGTGTCGCCTTGACCTCCGCAGCGGGCAATGTCGGTAACCTGGACGTGGTCGATCGACTGATTGCGGGCGATCTCCCGAGTGAAACTTTTAGCGAGACAGTGGCACAGGCTGATTTCCGCGACCAAATCTCCGGGGCAGCAGGAAATTGGTCCTTTGACCATGATGCTCCGGGCGCCGGCGGGGATGACTACGCAATCCGGTCTACCGGGACCCTGCAGGTTCAAACCGGCGGGACGTTCACTTTTGCCCTCGGCAGCGATGACGGCGGTCGTCTGCGGATCGACGGAGCGGATGTGATCGTCGACGATTCCATTGGCGCGTTTGATACCCAGTTTGGCGAGATTGCCCTTGATGCTGGGGACCATACGTTTGAATGGATCGCCTTCGAGGACGGCGGAGAGGCGGGTTTCGAGCTTTCGGTCGCTGTTGGAGCCGGAGCGGACGCCCCCGTCACGGCGGAGAACGGTTGGCGAGTTTTGGGCGCCCCGGATTCCCACGATGAGATCGAATTGCTTGGGCTCATTGAATCCACTGCGTACTATGCGGAGCCGGTCGGCGCCGCTAACAATCTCGTGGCAGGCAACCTGATCGGAACGAATGCCGACGGCGACGTGGACCTGGGCAACGGCGGCGAAGGGATCGGCATTCGCGACGCCTCGGGCAATATCATCGGCGGCACCACATCCGCGGCGCGCAACGTCATCTCCGGCAACGACGGTTGGTTCGGCATCTTCGTGTCGGGCGAGACGGCCGACGGCAACCAGATTCTGGGCAACTATGTCGGCACGGACATTACGGGAAGCAACGCCCTTGGCAACAGCGGCGTCGGCATCAACGTTTACGATGCCCCGCACACGCAGATCGGCGGCCCGGAGGACGGTGCCGGAAACGTCGTGGCCGACAGCGGCGAGCATGGCATTCTGGTCGTTGGAGACAATGCGGCCGGCGTTGTGATTCAAGGCAACCGCATCGGGACCGATGCCGGCGGAACGGTCGATCTCGGCAACCGTTTGACCGGCGTCATTGCCGGCGGTCCGGGAGTCGTCATCGGCGGCCCGGCCCCCGGAGCCGGGAACCTCATTTCAGGGAACGGCAGCCATGGGATTCAGCTCAGGACAAACGGCGGCGGCGTTGTTCAGGGTAACACAATCGGAACCGATATCACCGGAACCGCCGCACTGGGCAACGACCGCGACGGGATCCGCATCGTCGATGGTTCGGAGGACAACCTCGTCGGGGGGACTGTTGCGAACGCGGGCAACGTTATCGTCTTCAATGAGGGCGTCGGAGTCCGTGTCGGTTCGAACGCAGAAGACACCGTGAAAGGTAATTCGATTCTCCGGAACACCATTCACCAGAACGGCGGCTTGGGCATCGACCTGGGCGGCGACGGCGTGACGGCGAACGACGCGGAGGACACGGACACCGGCCCCAACGGTTTGCAGAACTTCCCCGTGCTGGATTCCGTGGTGACTTCCACCGAGATCAGCGGAGTTCTGGAAAGCGTGCCGAATACGGAGTTTCGCATCGAGTTCTTCGCGAATGAAACCCCCGACGGCTCCGGGTATGGAGAGGCAGAAGCGTTTCTGTATGCAGCCGCCGTGACGACCGACAACGAAGGCGTGGGGAATTTCTCCGTCACCTTGCCGGAACCGGCGGCGGAGGGCCGCTTCCTCACGGCCACCGCCACGGATCCCGCCGGCAGCACGTCCGAATTCTCGGAAGCCGCCCTGGTGCTCGACGTGGATGAGATCGTGGGCATCGCGATCGGCGATAAGGTCAGCGGCAAAATCGAGAATCCCGGCGAACGGGATGCTTATGTTTTCGATGCCTCCGCGGGGCAGTCAATCTTCTTCGACCTGCAGAGCCTGACCAGCGATGCCGACGGCTCTCAGCGGCTCGATTTCGAACTGCTGGCCCCGGATGGGAGCCGCGTCTTTCATGAGAGTACTATTACCGGAGCTCCCGATTTAGCGGACCACGGTCCAGTCGAACTGGAGACGGGCGGGATCTACACCCTCCGTGTCGACGGGCGGGGCGACGACGTGGCCAGCTACCGGTTCCAGGTCAGGAACGTTGTGGATCAGACGCCGCCGCGCGTGGGTGGCGTGTGGGTGCGGGCCAGTGGGTGGGACGAGAGCTTTTCTGCGTACCTGCAGTCCGAGGGGCTTGGCGATGAAAACGGCTACATCATCCCGCTCGGCTCCGACGATCAGCTCAATACGTTGCCCTGGAGCGGTATCGATACTCTCACAATTGCCTTTAGCGAGGAGGTGAACATCGCGGCGGACCAGGTGCACGTTTACGGCGTGAACACGCAGGAGTACTCGACCGATTTCGCGTACAACGCCGCCGCCCAAACGGCGACCCTCACATTCGATTCGCCAATCGACGTCGACAAGCTGCGGTTGGTGATCGAGGACACGGTGACGGACGCAGCCGGCAACGCGTTGGACGGCGAATGGGAGGACGGCACGTCGACCGAGTCGGGCGACGGCACGGCCGGTGGTGATTTCCTGTTCCGGTTCGATGTGCTCCCGGGCGACGCCACCGACAGCGGGAACGTGGTGGCGAGCGACGTGAGCGTGCTGGCCTCGGCCTTCGGGTCATTCGCCGGCGGGAGCGGCGATCGGTACTCGGTGTTCGTCGACTATGACGGCAGCGGCAACGTGGTGGCGGCCGATGTGAGCATTTTGGCCAGCCACTTCGGACAATTCCTGCCCAGTGGCGACCCCACGGTGCCAGTGAGCCAGGCCACGTCGACGACGATGTCTACTGCCAGCTCTAGCAGCGTGTCGGAATCCGTGAGCCTCCCCCCTGTCCCGACCGCTGCGGCGACAACGTCGGACACCGTGGAGACAACGTCGCCGGCGACGACCGGGCGCTACGACTCGGATTCGGACGCCGCGGCGGAGTCCGTGTCGCCGGAGACGGACGAGCCAGTTCTTGGACCGGTTCGGCCAGCACCGCCGGTGCCCGGGACGCCAGCCGCGTTGGCCGTGCCCGTTGAGGTTCACGATGCAGTTCATGTTCAGCCAACGGCGCCCGAAACAGTGGCTGAAGTGACCGAGCCGTGGGAGCAGGTCTCACTGGACTCCCGGCTGGAGCTTGTCGAACGGTCTGCCGCAAGCTTGGAGGAGAGTCTGTTTGCAGAAGATGAATCCGTCGAGACGCTCGGACAATCTTCAGGTGCCGTGCACGCCTCGGAAGATGACAACATAGCGCCGGGATCCTGTGTGAGTGACGTAGCGATCTCTTGCGCTCTGCCGATTCCGTCCGTCAGCGATGCGGATGTGCGGTCCCTGGTGGTCGACCGCGACGAACGGTTTGCCGAAGCAGCCGTAACGGATTCGCTTGTTGGCACTGCGGGAGTGGACGAGTTGTTGTCGCGCGTCGAGCCGCCGGTGCCGGGCTTGTACGAGCCATCCGGGCGGTCGGCGCCGATCGATGCGATGTCGCGAGATCTGCAGTCTGGTCGGCGGTCCGACACGTCGGTGTCAGCCGTATCCATCGATCAGATGGCGGACGGCGAGCTGTCGAACAACGTGGAGGATGAAGAGGACGACATCGACCGGTGGTCGGAGGCGGTCGACGCGGTGTTGGCGCTGGGCACCATGTTCTAAACCAACGAGCGCGATCGTGCGACACGGCGACGTGAATTGCGTGCTTTGTGCTTGGTGCTTTGTGCTTGGTGCTTGGTGCTTGGTGCTTGGTGCTTGGTGCTTTGTGCTTTGTTCGCGCGGGGCAAGGTTCTGGGGGCAGACAGCCAATTTCAGGGCGTCCCGCCCGCCGGACGCGTCTATCATCCCTTTTCCTTTGTCCGGGGAACCACAAAAGACGTAACAGGGGAATTGTTCTTCCCGCCAACCAACCATTGCCTTGGACGGGACAAGGGACCTCTATGTCCGCGATCAACACCGACGGATACGCAACCATTGTTTCTCGTTAGGTCGTGGACTCCATAGGGGATAGCCACGCCCGATCCGAGACCGCGCGAAACCGTAAATGGCCGCTAGACAATATCGCATCAACAGATTGACAAGCCTGGGATAGGTCCGACCTCGAAGGCGGTCAATTTCTCGACACCCAAGGGATCGCTCAAGGAAAAGTACCAGCGATGTCGTGACAAGTTTGCCACCTCGGCTAAAGAGTAAATCGTAGGCGACCTTGGCATCCATGTGCCACTGGTCCGTCTCATCCCACACGGCGATCATGCCGACCGTATCGAGGAATACGTCACTCACGGCTGATGCTCGTTATGGCGCTGGGCGGTGTCGGTGTGGCCCGAACCATGGCGTCGCCCAAGAATCTCGTAAACCTTGGCAAGCCCTTCACTCATCGGAGGCTGGTTCGGTTTGTCCGGGTCGACGACTCTTATCTGGATTTCGACCGCCTGGCCCTCGGCCTCGCCGGGGTCTTCGTCCAATTCGATGGTCCTGCCGCGGACCTTGCCACGAAGCGTCCTGGTCATAATCAGAAACTCCTGCTAGGTTCCTGCTTGACTCGCATAATAGATCGGGTATCATCAGCAGTCACTTTCGGCGAGGCACTTGCCGACTTGAGGGCAAATGTCACTCACAACGTTCCAGTAGACGCTCAGAGCTCATGGGTGCCAGGTATGTTGGGTCTTTGCTCGCGTCCTATGAGGCCTGCTTAACACCTCGTGGATCTGTGCTGCTGCATCAAGTAGTCTTTCAAGAGAGGTGCGATTTCCGTGATGCGCGTGTTTCCGGAGTTCGGATTTAGCCTGCAGACGTACCGTTGCGTGGGCACTCCACATAGTGTTCGTGGAAGCAGAGACGGTTTGATGACAGGGTGACTGCGGATTTCTGGCTTGACTCGCATTATGGCGATGGCACCTGGTTGAGGTGATGTGATGAATGGGCCATCCAATTCTATCCGGAAACGCTTTCGTCGACGCAAAAAAGCTGCCCGGTCTTCGATTAATTCCAGGGCGACTCGGTATCGCCAGATGCACCTGGAGTCGCTGGAACAGCGTGTTGTCCTCAGCGGGAATGCTTTCGACATTTCGGGGTCTGGGCTCGTGGAGGCGTTCGATTCCGAGGCGGAACGCGTGACCGCGAGCCCGACGTCCGGAGATGCAGACGGCGAATACACTGGCGACGGTATATCGGTCGGTGTTATTTCCGACTCCGCCTGGAACTATGGTTCATCGGTGGAAACCGGCGGCTTGCCGGAGGGTGTTGTCCGGGTTCGAGACGTGTACGCATCCGACGAAGGCCGCGCGGCACTGGAAGTGGTTCACCAGGTCGCTCCAGATGCCGATCTATTCTTTTGTTCGGGATACGGCGGCGAGGTTAAGTTCGCGGATGCGATTCGGAAACTCGCGGAGGCAGGCGCGGACATCATCGTCGATGATCTGACCTATTACTCAGAGCCGTTCTTTCAGGACGGAATCATCTCTTCAGCCATTGCAGAAGTCCACGCTGAACACGACATTTTATATGTGTCTGCTTCTGGCAACCACGGAAACAACAGCTATGAATCCATGTATCGTGCCGGCGAGGAAGGGTTGCATGATTTTGATGAGAGCGAAGACGTGACGACCAGGCAGCACTTCACCACGCCGGCATTGGAAAACGATTACGAAGTGCGACTGGTATTGCAATGGAATGATCCCTTCTACACCGAAGATCAGGTTGTGCATGATTTTGACGTGTTCGTATACGACTCCGAAAACAACCTGGTAGTGAGCAGTGAGGCGGAAAACCTGTCAACGCAGGAGCCGCTCGAGCAACTGTCGCTGGATATCGACGCCGGTCAAGCCGAGGACTATTTTCTCGAGATCACCGGACACGATGTGGATCCGAACGATAGGGTCCACTTGAAATATGTCTTGTTCGGGCCGGAAGGCATGGAGATCGTGAGCTTCGCCACCGACAATTCCACGGCGGTCGGGCATGTAATGAGCGATTCAGTGCTTTCAGTGGGAGCTACTGACGGCGAGAACTATGAGTTGGTAAACGAGTACAGCAGTGGAGGTAGCTCGACGGTCTACTACGATGCCGACGGCGTGCCTTTCGAGGAACCGCGGACACGGACGGGAGTGGAGGTTGTTGCTGCTACCGACGCAACGACGGGGGTTAGCGGGTTTGAGGAGTTTGGCGGTACTAGTGCGGCTGCCGCTCGCGTGGCGGGAATCGCGGCAGCGGCCTGGAGCTCGGCCCCCCACTTGACATCCGCTCAGCTGCGGCAGGTCCTGAAAAACTCGGCGATCGATCTCTACGAGCCCGGGTGGGACGAGCGTTCTGGACACGGACGTGTGGAGATGGATTCGGCAGTCCAAGGTGCGATTACTGTCAGTGACGTGCTGTCGCCGTCAGTATCTGGTGTATCGCCAGGGGAACGCAGCGGTTGGTTCGTGCCCAAAATCGCCGTTGTCTTTTCAGAACCCATGGATCCAACAATCGCGGGTAACACCAGCCATTACACACTGGAGTCGTCCGGTTCGGACGACACGTGGAATACGGCGGACGATGTGACCTATGCTGTGTCAGTCAAGTATGTTGCAGTGACGAACACGGTTGAAATCTCTCCAGAGACCGTATCGGAACTTCCATTCGGTGACTATCGAGTGACGCTTTCGAGTGATCTGGAAGACGTTGCCGGAAATCCGCTGGCGACCAGTGCCGGTCCCACATATGAGTTCTCAGTTGACTCCGGCGCACCAGTATTCGAGTTGCCCGAGGCCGCGGATGCCCGATACTCCCTCAGCGAAGACGGTAAACTTGTTGTCAGCGATGTATACAACTTTTCCGTCGGCAATGAGAACTACTATCAACTCCGTACGGCCACCGTGGACCCCTCGGGGCATGCTCAACCCTACCAAGTGCTTCAGACCGACCCGAACGCCGATCAACTGAGCGAGTTCGCGGAGGCGACCACGAACTACATCATCTATAGATTCATCACCATCTACGTTTACGGTGGTGGCGGCGGTGGCGGCAGCTCCGCTCCACCCGTTTCCACAACCCCGACGGTGAACATCAACGGGAACAATGGCGTAATTTCCTGGTCGGAGATCGTGGGATCTACGATTGCCTACCACGTGCAGCTCCTGGATTCGTATGGCACGCCGGTTGGCGATGTGCTTGATCTGGAAACAGTAGATCAGTATGGCTCCGTTCCGCCGAATATCATTTCCACCGATTCTCATATCATTGTTCATACGCTGCAGAAGCATTCCACGGAAAACTACAATGTGACTCGCATCGTTATCTACGATCGCGAGGGCAAAGAACTTACCTCCATTGTCCCGTTTTCCGGACGTGCCAGTTCGAACTCGAAACTGTACGACCGCATGATTCTGGATGGCAGTGGTAATATTGTGATATCCCACCTTTCCGACAATGTTTTGCGAATAGCGAGTTACAGCGTCGATGGCACGTTGCTGGGTACTGAGGAAATCGCGTCTGGTGTTGCAGTCGATTGGGAGCAGTATTCGCCGGTGATTGTCAGCTGCAATAATGGGGACCTTTTGGCTGCATACTGGACGATAAGCGCAATCGACGACAACCTTCACTTGAAAGTGCGGCGACGCGATCAAGCAACGGGATCATGGGGCGAACCAAGAGAGATTGCGATCTCCGATGAAATACGCTGGGTTGATCTCGCCGTTGGAGATGACGGTCGCTTTGTGGTTGTTTGGCAAAACCAAAACTTGTCGCTCCTAGCCCAAAGGTTTGACCCGAATCTTAACGCCGTCGACGATGTAATCCTGGTCACTCAATTGGCCAATACGTCTTCAGCCGACGTGTTGTTCCACGGCACGGATAGATTTGTCGTTGTATGGCAGAATCAGCAGAATTTCAGCCGATGGTTCATGTGGGATTCAATTCCCGAGACAATTGACGTCGGACCATGGGTAACTGGATTTGAAGTTACTGAAACCCCTGATGGGCTCGTGGACTGCCAAGTTCATTTTGACCGCGAGATGGATTGGAATGTGATTGTACGCCAGCATTTTTCCATCAGGGCCCCCAACGGGGTTAAAGTCCCGATTCAACAGCTCGTGCCCTCAGATGACGAAAAGTCCGTCACGCTTGTTTTCAGCCACACTTGGCCAATACACGGCCGGTATGATCTCGAAGTGTCCCATCTCGTGCAGGATCTCGCTGGCCGAAGGCTCAACCAAGACGGCGATGGACTAAATGGTGAACCGGACGACGACCGTTACCATGGCATTTGGCTGTATCTGCCCGACGAATCCACGCCCGTTCCCTATGTCGAGGACTTCAACAGTGGCGATTTCGGGACGCTGGGGGGCTGGCGCTTTGCGGTGGACAGCGGGGTGGGGTTCGCGCTGGACGCTTCCTCGGCCATGGAGGGGACGCACTATCTGCAGGCGGCGTTGGGTTCGGGGCACTCGGACGCGTACGCGCGGGCCGGGTTGGTGCTGGACCTGTCGGGGTGGGATGGCGAGAGCGAGCTGACGCTGGACTACCTGTCGCGGCGCGACACGAGCTATTTCCGCACGGAGTACGCGTTGTCGGTGAGCGGTAGCGGCGAGGCGGACACGTGGACGTCGGTGCTGACGAACATGGAACCGGTGTCGGAGACGACGGAGCATCACGTGGTGGACCTGGGGTCGGCGTTGGAGGCGGCGGGGATCGTGCCTGACGGCGATGTGCACGTGCAGTGGCGTTTTCGATTGGACCACGGGCAGCAGACGTTCGGCCTGGATCGAGTTCGGGTGGGGTCCCAGGACGCCATGGGGGCGTCGGTGTCGTCCTTGACGGCGGAGCGGGACGGGTCGGATCGGGTGACGGGTCTGACGGTAACGTTCGACGAGGCGATGGATGCGGGGGCGTTCACGGCCGAGGACGTGTCGGTGGTCTCGCCGCTGGGGACACCGGTGCCGTTGGCCGGCGATCCGGTGGACGGTGGGGATGGGCGGACGTTCGCGATCACCTTCACCCAGCCGCGGGCATTGTCGGGCACGTACCCGGTGACCATTGGCCCGGAGGTGCTGGATGTGGCCGGGAACCGGATGAATCAGGACCACGACGCGCGGAACGTGGACGGCTTCAGCGGGCGGTTCGAGATCGCGCCGGTGGCGGTGGCGGTGCCGCCGGACTATGTCGAGGACTTCAACAGCGGCGATTTTGGAGCGTTGGGGGGCTGGCGTTTTGCGGTGGACGGCGGGGTGGGGTTCGCGCTGGACG
>JBNJEM010000206.1:0-11230 GCA_051745935.1 Planctomycetota bacterium | reverse complement strand
ACTTGGGTAGGGTCACGCCGCCGACATCCAGCAGCCCCTGAAGACTTGGCTGTGGTTTTGGGAAAACACGCCCCGATCTTGCAATTCAGGGTTGATTATCTCCATTCTCACGTGATTGGGCCCCCCCTCGCGGCTCACATGTTTTTGTGTCGCATCTTTTTGTCAACTGTCATTTGAGGACAAAAACATGCAGGACAAAAATATCACATTTCTTAATGGCTGTAAAAGTAGGCCGGACGTAACGACTGTTTTTGGGCGTTCCCGCGAATTCTCCGCGAACAGGCACTGCGGTGCATGAAATCGTCCCGGTCTACCGATTTCTTTTCAAATAAGCCAGAGCCCCGCGCGAAGATTCCCATCGTTCCGGAGGGTGAGTCGATGGGGGAGCGGGCATGCCGATTGTTCCACATAGACCCATATGGCCGTAGTATACCGGTCGCGGATGACTTTGTCCGTCGCGAGTCCGGCCAACGGGCGGACGGCTTGCGTCGGGCAGCTTTCCATCCGGACAAAATCCGACTGCCTGAAGGATAGGGGCCCTAACAAACAAGTTTCGGGTCACCAGAAAACGGTTTGGAAGTCGGGCCGCGGTTTGGTTACCGGTGGTTGAATCTGTTTGCAGAAGTGAGATATCCCGTGCGATTCATATCTCTTTCCCTATTGTCAATGATGTGCCTTGTGTGTTGCACGGATGTGCTTTGGTGCCAGGGACCGACACCTTTTGGCACACCTTCGCTGCTGCCGATGGACGACCATTACGCCAATAAGAAAACAAACCGCTTGGATCCGGCCCGGATGGAGGCTGCCGCGCCCGATCGGCCAGCCGGTCCAAGGCCCTCGGACGCGGTTTGGTCCCAGCCCCCGCCTCCGGCGGCCCGGAACGTGCCATCGGGGGATGCCGGCAGTCACGCATCCGGTGTTGGAGATCCCGCGCGAGCGGCGTCTGATGGAATTCCTCCTGCTCACCCAACCGCCACCTCCGAGGTGGCGAATCCGCCCCCGCTTGAGACCGAGGTTGGTGGTGACTGGATCACCGACTGGGGAGAATCCGACGGCGGGGAGGTTACCGGCGAGTTCTGCCATGATCCGTGCTGCGAGCCGTGCTGTGACCCGAGCTATTTCGCCCGCGTGGGAGGGCTGGTTTTCACCCGGGATCGGCCTCGGTTTCGGCAGATCAGCTTCGACGACACGGATCTTGTCGGGCAAGTACTCAGTACGCATAGCGGCCTGGGGCGGTGGGACGCCGGCGGCCAAGTTGACGTTGGTTGGCAGCTGACGCCGACGTGCACGCTCACAGCGACCTATTGGGGGCTTTTTGGCGAACAAGTAACGACCACGGTTTACGCGGCCAACTTGACGGGCAACCTGAATACCGCGTTCGACCTCCAGCCACTGAATATTACCGGCTCCGGCAACGTGAATGACGACCTCTTCGATGCCGCTCACGCACACCGCATCCGTCGGGATTACGAAGTCCACAACGTGGAGGTGAATCTGTTAAGCGGCCCCCTGCCGACAACGGCTGGTGGGCGGCTCCAGGCCAGCTATTTGGCGGGGGTTCGCTATTTGCGATTTACCGAGGATTTCCACTACGCCGCGGCGCAATCAGCGTTTGGCGTGGATCCGGTCAACGAAGGATACTACGACATCAACGTGGGAAATGACCTGTGGGGTGTCCAATTGGGCGGCCGCGCCGATTGGTTCGTCACGCCACGGTTTTCAATATATACGGCCCCAAAATTCGGTGTTTTTGGTAACTACATGGAGCACGCTTCCCACATCCACAACATCAATGGTTCCGCGATCGTCGGTTCCGGCAATCCGCTGGCTGGCGAAGCTTTTGACATCAGTTCGAACCGCACTGAAGTGTCGTTCGTGGGAGAAATTGACGTGGGATTCGATTACCAGTTCAGCCCGTGTCTGGGCGCCGCTCTCGGATACCGAGCGCTGGCCATCAGCGGCCTAGCCTATGCCACGGATCAGATTCCCAATCATTTCGCTGACCTGCCTGGAGTGGCCGCCATCGATCACAACGCGGACCTGATCCTCCACGGCGGCTACGCAAATGTCACCGTCACCTGGTAATCGCGCATCTCCCATGCACGACCTCACAACGGGGCGCCATCCGGCCAAGGTTGGCGTCCCGTTTCCGTTGAACAGTATCGAAAACGGCGAGGATTTCCAGGAAGTGGTTTCCGCGTCCAAAAGTGCCTGCGTGTGAGGAAACCCGAGCGGCTTTGTTATGGCTTCTTAATGGGCTGGCTCGGACTGAACGTCCAACACCACCACCGTGGCAACGTCGTCAGGCATCCGAGCCGGCAACTCGATCACGAAGTTCTCACCGTCCCGCTCAACCTGGAGCGTCTCTCCCTCACTGAGCAGACTGGCCTTGACCGCGCGCTTTTTGAGTGCCGGAACGCGCAGCTGACCGTCGCCGGGCCAATCGAAGACGTGTAAAAAGAGACGCGTGGCCTCCCCGTCCAGTGCCTTGCACGTGCAACGTCCCCAAGGGGTCTCTTTGAACGGGCTGGCCTGCGTGCCATAAATCGATTCGCCGTTTCGCTTCATCCAAGCGCCGATGGCATTAAGCCGCTCTACGGAGGGCTCGGGGATGAGGCCTTCCGCCGTCGGTCCGACGTTTAAGAGGTAATTGCCACCCTTGGAGGCAATATCGATCAGATTGCGGATCAGTGTTTTGGCGGACTTCCAGTTATGATCATCACGCTTGAAACCCCACGTGTTATTCATCGTCATGCAGGATTCCCAGTCGACCCCGGGGAGTCCGGTCGGTGGAATCTCTTGTTCCGGCGTGCCGAAGTCGCCGGAATACTCTCGGTCGTCCTTGTTCAGCCCTTCCATTCCTTTCCGTCCCTTGCCGACTCGATTGTTGATGATCAAAGACGGCTTCAGGTCGCGCAAAAAGGCATACATGTCCTGGCCATCAGCCTCGGTCCACCAGCCAGGCCATTCGCCATCAAACCAAAGGACTTCGGGATCACAGCCACGGATGAGTTCCTTCATCTGGGCCTTCATGTAGTCAATGTATTCCTGCTTTCGGTCCGCGTGGATCTTAGTCGGATTGTACCGGTCCTTGCTCCCTCGATACTGGGCAGGATGGTGCCAGTCCATGATCGAGTAATACACGCAGAACTTCAGTCCTTGCTTGCGGCACTCCTCGGAGAGGGCCTCCAGGACATCTTTCTGATAAGGTGTCGCGTCAACCATATCATACTCGGTAACTTTGGAATCGAAGAGACAAAATCCGTCGTGATGTTTTGAGGTGATGACCATGTACCGCATGCCGGCGTTTTTGGCAATTCGCACCCATTGGGCCGCGTCGAATTCCACTGGATTGAATTGGGCGGCCAGCTTCTCGTATTCCTCCACGGGGATATTGGCCCGGTCCATGATCCATTCACCGATGCCACCAATTCTCTCGCCTTCCCAGGTCCCGGCAGGGATCGCGTAGAGGCCCCAATGGATGAACATGCCAAAACGCGCGTCCCGCCACCACTGCATGCGGGCGTCCCGCTGTTGAGCGGCCTGGCCCGCCAGGCTCGGCGCCAGAAGTACCAGTACAAGCAACGTAGTCAAGACTTGAGTGCCACAGGGACGGCGGTTAAACATGAGACAATTCCTCTGAATCGTGTCAATTGCCAGGCTCATCAGACATGCTGCTGTTGAGATGTCCGACGCTGGACTTTCTGGCAAAGGGCTTTGATGAACTCGGGGCCCGTGCCACAGCAACCGCCCACGAATTGCGCCCCGGCCTCCACCAAAGCGGGGCCGTAAGCGGCGAATTCATGAGGCTTGGTCGTGTAGCTGACTTCGCCGTTGACCATTTCCGGCGTCCCGGCGTTGGGTTTGATCCAGAGCGGTTTATCCGTGACCGCTTTCATTCGGCGGCAAATGTCGACATAACCTTCGATGCCGGATCCGCAATTAGCCCCGACGACGTCGGCGCCAGCCGAGTCAAGCCATCGCGCCGCCTCTTCGGGCGTCACGCCCGTCATGGTGCAGTCGCCGTGCGGTCCTGAATCAAAGACAACACTCGCCACCACGGGAAGACCGGTATTCTTGGCCGCTAGCAGGGCCACTTCAGCTTCTTCGACATCGGCCATGGTTTCGACGACAATGGCGTCCGTACCGGCGTCAGCCAAAGCGTTCGCTTGCTCCTCGAACGCCCGCCGCAAATCCTCCTTGGAAACTTCTCCCATGATCAACATCTTGCCGCTTGGCCCCATCGTGGAAAAGACGTGAGCCCGGTCGCCGACCCCGCGACGCGAGATTTCCACGCCAATGCGGTTAATCGCCACCGTCTGGTCCGCCAGATCATAGCTTTCCAACGCGATTCGATTGGCTCGAAACGTGTTTGTCAGCACGATTTGGCTGCCAGCCCTAACATAATCCCGCGGGACCTGCTCAACCACTTCCGGCTTCGACAAGTTCCATTGATCCGGGCAGCCGCCCGCGGCGAGCCCATAGGCCTGCAACTGAGTGCCCCAGGCCCCATCGGTAATCACTGGCCCCCCACCAATCAGTTCATTGATGAGCATCGCGCTTCTCCCTGAAAAGAATTGTACGGTTGTCAAGCCGCACAGGCCCCATGTGTTTAGCGTGTGAGCTGCGCGGAAAACAAGTCCGCCAACCGCGCCGTTCCTTGCCCGTCGTGGTGTGTTCTGTTCCACTGCCTCGGTAGGTCTATCCAGTTACAATACTATGGCTCGTCGGGCGAAATGTGCAATGAGAAAAATCCAAAAAAAATCGGCTTAGGCCCTTGTGTCCCGTGCGTAACGCGTCAACGCCCGCACGTTCTCGGGCGGCGTCTGGCGTGGTATTTCGCAACCCGCCCCGACAATGTACCGATGACCGGCTTCCCGATGACACTGGGCAATGGCCCCCCTGACGCTCTCCGGCGTGCCCTGCTTGAGCACGCGGACCGGATCGATATTGCCCAGCAGGATTTGGTTTTCCCCCATGGCTTGACGAGCTTGTTCAACTGGCACCATGAAATCCAAATCGACAATGTCGCATCCCAGTTGCCCAATCGGCTCCAGTATGGAGCGGATATTGCCACAAATATGCAGGCGAACTCGCGTTCCCATCGCGTGGAGTTCTTCGACCAGTCGCTTTTCATACGGCCAGACAAACTCGTTGTAGAACCGGGGACCCACCAGCGACGCGGCCGCGTCTCCGACGCCGATCAGATCAGCGCCGGCTTCGGTCTGCGCGCGGGCGAAGCGAACCCCCATCCGCAACGTGAACTCGAACAAATCTCGCACGAAACGGGCATCGTCAAAGAAGTCCACCATCAAGGTATTGATTCCTCGCAGGTCCGCCGCTTCGGCACACGGCCCCTCAATCCACCCCTCAACCAATTTGGAATCCCCCGCCCGCCGCGTCAGCAAAGTGGCCGCGGCCACGCGATCCGACATTCGCGTGGCAGTGGTCGGATCCGGAATCTCCAGGTTCGCCAACTTGGACTTCTCGGCCAGCAGCGCCTTGGTTTCCACGATCGCCGGAGGTTGATCATCAAAGAATTGCACTTCCGCGCCACAGTCGGTTGCTTCGCGAGCCGGGTCCGAAATGCAGGATACGTAGTCAAAATCATAGGTTTCCGCCATCGCGATTTGCCCGTCAGCCAGAACGCGATGATCCGTGGCATATTGCCCGTACCTTACACCGCTGTGGTCGGCGGCGTACATCATGGTGATCGGCATCAGCGGCAACGAATCCGGCGTGCCACCGTCGAGCATGGCCAGCAGACGTTCTCGACCGTTCATCAGTCACTCTCCTTCAGGTGCGCAAGGTTTACAGCCGGTAACAAAACCCCAACGTTGCAAAAAGGAATGCGTAGGACGGGCCTCCAGGCCCGTCTATCATAGTGGAAAATGGTCATCTTGCGGATGTTTGCAGACTTCACGTTTCGTGAACTTTGCAGACAGTGAATCAAAGTCGGTTTCGCACGCCAACAGACGGGCCTGGAGACCCGTCCTACTTCAATCGTTATGCAACTGCAGGGAAAACCTAACCCGGACGAGCCGGAACCATATGGGTTTAGGTCGCGTAGGGGTCAGAGGTCAGCGGTCAGAGGGCAGAGTCGCCGACGCCGCCGATCGGGCCGTTGAGCATTCTCCGCGTCGCAACGCCGGGAGATCGAAGCCACACGGTCCAACGTGAAAGCTTACACTCAAGCGTCAATGATTGACACGGCAAGCACTCCGTGATTGGGGAACCTACCAGCCCCGGATTTGCACTAAGAACCCACAATAAAACCATGCCGATGCCCCCTTAATCCAAGGGGTTTTGGAAGCGAGAGCTCGGTTTTATACCGGTCGCGGATGACTTTCTCCGCCATGAGTCCGACCAACGGGCGGACGGCTTGCGTCGGGCAGCTTTCCACCCGGAAAAATCCGACCGCCTGAAATATTACGGGCTGCAAGGCTTTGTTAAGCGTCGGAAAATCAATAACTGTCGCATGATCGGGGCTGCTGGGCGTCGGCCCAATGTCTCGGCTTGTCCGAGGGATTATTACGTTCCTCGCTAACGCGGTTGCGCGCGCCATCGCCCCGTTTCGGTCCGTGGCGGCCCAAGCCGCCACGGACCGAAACGGGAAAACAATGAGGGGGCTACCCATTAGCGAAAAACGTGAAACTCCCCGGGACCAGCCCGGGGCATCTCATGCAGCGCGGGTAACCGCCGTGATGGAGCGAGCAACCTGAGTCTCCGTTGGCCCGAGCTGGGAACATCACTCACACTCCTTGAATCAGACAGTTATTTCTTTACAGGTGCTTAGCAGCTGGTAACACTATTCATGTGGCGGTTTAGAACCCGTTGTGGTTGATTGAAGCGAAGGAGCGGAATGTGAGTGATAACGACTTGAGAAAAAACAGGTGGCGGTGGCCCCGACATGCCGGCGGCATCTATCTTCTGGTCGCGGCGGTATGTAGTTGTTTGGCGGGGGGGAACCTGTGCGGGCAAGAGGATGATGGCACGCCTTCTCGTTGGGCCAAGGCGCACGGAGAGCGAATTCTCGCGGAAAGCGATTTTCAGGGTGGCCTCATCGTGCAAGTCGGGCTGCGGGATCCCGCGGATGCCCTGTTCTGGGGCAAGTCGCCCGCCGCCTTGGTGCACGGGCTTGTTCAGGACCGCGACGTGTTGCAGGCCGTGCGCGGTTCGATTCGCGACACGGGCATGTACGGTCGAGTGTCGGCCACGTGGTGGGAGGGTGTTCGGTTGCCATATGCCCAAGGCATGGTGAACGTGTTGCTGGTTCCGGAGGGGCGCGTCGAACTGAAACGGGAGGAAATCGACCGCGTGCTGGCCCCAGGGGGAACGGCATGGATTCAGGACGGGGGCTCGTTGAAATCGTATCGGAAACCGTGGCCGGAGAACGTCGACCAATGGTCGCATTCGCGGTACGATGCCACCGGTAACGCCGTCAGTAAGGACCAACGCGTCGGCCCGCCCCGATTTCTTCAGTGGGAGGCATGGCCGCGATGGAATCGGGGAACGAAGACGAGCTGCTTGGTTTCGGCAGAAGGCCGTATCTTCTACATTCTTGACGATTCCCATTTTTCGTCCAGCTCGTCGACCTGGTCCTTGATCGCCCGCGACGCCTTTAACGGCATCCAGCTGTGGCGGCACGAACTGCCAAGTTGGGAAGGGGCACGCGGTGGGAAAAAGGTCGGTCCCGCCCAAGTCCATCGCCGGCTCGTCGCTTTGGGGGACCGGGTCTACGCCACGCTGGGCGAAGAGGTTCCGGTCAGTGTGCTGGACGCGGCCAGCGGAGAAGTAATCCGCGTGCTGCCGGAGACCAAAAATGCCGAGGAATTCATTCTGTCCGACGGCATCATCGTGGCACTGGTCAGTGCCAATACGGAAGGGGAGATTCGGCGAGGCAAAGAGCGGCGGGTGCGTCTGGTCGCCGTCGATCCCGATACCGGGCAGCGATTGTGGCGGCACGATGCGGACAGGGTTCTGCCACTGACTCTGGCAGCCGATGCAAAACAGGTTGTCTATCATGATGGCCAGGTCATCCGGAGCCTCGATCTTGCCACCGGCGCCCCGCGTTGGGCGTCGCCACCGACCGGGCAGGACATTGAGATTCGATCGGGGGCGAATCCCGACCGTCCGGGAGCGGAGAAGTCGACGATCATTCTGGCGCCTCAGTTCGCGCCGACGCTTATCATGTACGAGGATGTCGTCGCCTTCGCGGGGGGGCGTCAACTCAATGTGGTTTCGGCGGCGGATGGCCGTGAACTCTGGCGATCGGAGTATGCACCCTCCAACTACTCGGTGCCCGTCGACCTGTTTGGTTTCGGGGGATGCCTGTGGGGGCCGGATCCCGAAATGAACCTGTGGCGTCCGCTGGATGACAACCTGGATTTTAACGCCTACGACCCATTGACCGGCACGATCACCAAGCAGGTCGAAGGAAACTATGGGTTTCGCTTCCAGCACCATCGCTGCCATCCGATGAAAGTGGTCGACGACATGGTGGTCGCGGCTCGGGCCGGCATCGAATTCCTCGACACCGACACGGGCGAATTGGTTGGTCAACATTGGGTGCGCGGAAGTTGCTTTTTCGGCGTTCTGCCCGCCAACGGCATTCTGTACGTTCCACCCCATAATTGCGCGTGCTATGTCCGGGCCAAGCTTTCGGGATTCATGGCGCTCAAGTCCGACGGCACGCCACCTCGGTCGGCCAGGATCCGGGACGATGAGCGGCTTGAACGCGGTCCGGCTTACGGAGAGACCGGGCAGTCCGCCGGTGGCGTCGAGCCGAGCGATTGGCCGACCTACCGGCACGATATGGGCCGTTCGGGATGCACGCGCGGCGAGGTCGGAACCGAGCTGCTCCTGGGTTGGGAGGCGGATCTGGGAGAAGGGCTGACCAGCCCCGTCGCTGCCGGAAACCGCGTGTACGTCGCCTCGGCGGACGCTCATCGGCTGCACGCCTTGGATGCGGAGAGCGGAACGATGGTTTGGGAGGTGGACTTTGATGGTCGAATCGACTCTCCGCCAACCGTGCACCAGGACGTGGTCTTGTGCGGCTGCCGGGATGGCTCGGTGCACGCGCTGCGCGCGAGCGATGGCGCGCGGGTGTGGCGATTTCGCGCCAGTGCCCAGGAGCGGCTTATCGTGTCCCGGGGACAACTGGAGTCGGCGTGGCCGGTCCATGGAAGCGTGCTCGTTCTGGATGACATCGCGTATTTCGCGGCCGGAAAGTCCTCTTATCTGGACGGCGGCATCCACCTCTACGGCCTGGACGCGCATACAGGTCGGAAACGCGTCCACGAGGTCCTCTGGTCGCGGCATCCGGATGGCTCGGAGCTCATTGATGACCAGAGTGTGGACGGCTTCCTGAACGATGTGCTCTCGAGCGACGGGGAGCGGATTTTCATGCGGCACCAGATTCTGGATCGGACGGGAAAGCCGCAACCGGGCCGAGTGCCCCATTTGCACAGCCCGGATGGCTATCTCAGCTCCGACACCACCCCCCGACTTCTCTGGACGTATGCCCCCCTGTATACGTCCCCGCATCAAGGCGCGTTCTACGATTTACGTCTGAGCCGCGCGCTGTTTCCCTCCGGACGCATTCTGGTCGAGGACGAGGACACGGTTTACGGATTCGGTCAGAACTACTACGAACGGATGCGTGTCCAGCCGGGGGGAACGTGGGCATTGTTCGCCGCCGACAAGGAAAGCGATGTGCCGCTGGACCTGTCGGCGAAAGAATACCGCCAGCTGGCGCTGAGTGGGAAGAACTCGGTCGAGTTCCGTTGGTGGAAACGAATTCCAATTCATGTTCGAGCCATGGTGAAAACGAAAAACGTCTTGTTCGTGGCCGGCCCCCGGGGGAAAGGATCAACCTCCCAGGCCGGACTGGATGGGACGGAGGAAGCGATCTTGCTGGCCGTGTCACCCGACAACGGCGACGTGCTGGCCGAGATGGCATTGCCGAGCACCCCGGTTTGGGACGGAATGGCGGCGGCGCACGGAAGTTTGTACCTGGCCTTGGAAAACGGCCAGATCCTCGGCCTCTGGGACGCCGATTCAGGCCGGCCCGGCACGCCGCTCTCGGCCGCCGGCTGGGACGTGGTTCTGCCACCGGTCAAGGTGGCCGAGGAGCCGGGCCTGCTCGGACGCTGGCGATTCGACGAAGGCGCCGGCATGTTGGCACGCGACTGCTCCGGCCGCGGCCATCACGCCGAGGTGACGGGACGTTGGGCCACGGGGGATTTCGGAACTTGTCTGGTCGCCGACGGGACGCCCAACGCCGCCGTGATCCCGGACTCGCCCCACCTGCACTTTGGAAACGATGATTTCAGCTTGGCGCTTTCGGTCAAGGTGGATGCTTACGGGGTTCGGATCCTGGGCAAGGAAGATTTTCCCGACAACTGGTGGGTGATCAATGTTGCCGAAGATGGGCGAGCCGAATTGGTGCTCGGCGAAGGACGCGGCCCCAAGCGAACGGCGCGGGCCAAAACCACGTCCGCTCTGGCGACAGACGCCTGGAGCCACCTGGTTGCCGTGGTCGACCGGCAAGCGGGTGAGGTTCGGTGGTTCCTCAATGGGGAACTCGATAGCCGCCACCCCATCCCCGAAACCATGAGTGAGGGACTACATGGCGCGGGCCGCGACATCGCCATCCCTTCCGCACATAAACCATTCAGCGGGTTCGTGGGCGACTTTCGCATTTACGGGCGAACCATCGACGCCGAACGTGCGTGCGAACTCCATCAACAGGGCGCGGATCGGTGAGGACAGGAAGATTGGGGGACAGGAAGATTTGAAGACAGGAAGATTGGAGGACAGGAAGATTGGAGGACAGGAAGATTTGAGGACAGGAAGATTTGAAGACAGGAAGATTGGGGGACAGGAAGATTTGAGGACAGGAAGATTGGGGGGCGGGAAGATTGGGGGATAGGAAGATTGTTGTAATGCTTCAGCCATCTGAAGTAGCGTTCTCGGAAGTGCCCCTTTCTTTTCCGAGGCGGCAGACGGAGGTTGTTGGCGAGGGCAGTAGCTGACAAGTCTTGTTCACCCATGAGACAAGCTCATCATGGGGGACCTCGGGCGATTCTTGTCCTGCATACGGTTAAGCGGATACGGGGTTTGTTAGGATGCTCTACCCTATTGTTGCATAAAGACGGCGTAGGACGGGTCTCCAGGCCCGTCTTTTACAGCGCATAAATGTCTTTTTGCGGTTGTTTGAAGATCTCAC
>JBNJEM010000205.1:0-11236 GCA_051745935.1 Planctomycetota bacterium | reverse complement strand
TTCTTCCTACGCGAGGGCCTTGCAGCCGATGCTCTTGCAGGCCGCCATCGATCCGAGACAGTCCGCTACGGAGTCAACGCCCCGCCGTCTCAGGTATGACGCTGCCACCATCGCTCGCCGACCGCTCTCGCAGAACGTGATAACCGGTTTGTCCTTGGGAACTTGTTCGAACTTTTGAGGAAGCTCGCCAACGTACAGCTGAACCGCTTTCCGAAGATGCGCGGATTCGAATTCTTCCTTGCTGCGCACATCCAACAACGTGAAGTTATCGTCCTGTTCGAGTTTCCTTTCCAAGTCGGCGATGTGGACCGACTCGACCTTCTCATAGCGTCGACCGCTTGTTTCCCAGGCGTGAAGTCCACCGGACAGAAAGGCCTCAACCTTGTCGTAGCCGATGCGGATCAGGCTACGCACCGCCTCGTCGATCTGATTGTAGTTTTCCACCACCAACCCGATCGGCTTTTCGTAGTCAAGAAACATCCCGGCAAAGGCTGGCAACATGTTTAGTGGCAGGCAGAAACTGCCGGGCACGTGGGCGCCGGCGAACGCTTCCGGGCTGCGCACATCGACGACGATCATCCCATCGTCAACGGCGATGGAAAACTGGTCTGGTGGGAGCGGTTTTGGCCAAGGAAGTTGATCCAGCGCCGGCGTGCCCTCGAGGTTGTACTTCTCCATCTGTCTGAAGTAGGGTGGCTGAAAATGCTCCTCGTTGACCTTGTGGCGAATGAAATCGTCGCGATCGATCTTCTGAAGCGTGGGATTATGTTTCCGCTCGTAGCCCAGCGTGGAGAAGTTTCGATCAGCCATTCCTGAGCCACACACCGAACCGGCGCCATGGGCAGGCCAAAGCAGTACGTGATCGCCCAGCGGCAACAGTTTCCCGAAGATGCTGTCGTAGAGCATGCCGGACACTTCTTCAGCGCGGTCTGGAAAGAAATCGGTTCGCCCTACATCGCCGATAAACAGAGCGTCTCCGGCGAACACACCCAGCGGATCCGTGCTGAACTCCAGATCGTAATAGACCAGTGAAATGCTTTCCATTGTGTGGCCGGGCGTATGAAGAACTGAGAGTTTGACATTGCCGAACGTGAATTCGTCCCCTTCCTTTGCCGGCTTGCCGTATTTGAAATCAAGTTGGCTGCCGTGATAGATTTCCGCTCCCGTGCGCCGGGCGATGTCGAGAGATCCGATTGCATAGTCTTCGTTGCGGTGCGTCTCAAACACATGCGTAACCTGCGCGCCCTCGCGCCCCGCGATTTCCAAGTACACGTCGATGTCGCGGCGAGGATCGATTACCGCGGCTTGGCCACCATCGCCAACGATGTAAGAGAGGTGGGCTAAACCCGGCGTGTAGAGCATTTCTTTGAACACTATTTGACTCCTGAATTAGTGGACTGTCAGAGGTCCATCCTCGAAGTTGGGTGGCCTCCGTGATTACTGGACTCTCTATGAAGACGGCGGGTTCCGCGAACGGGCGCGTGGCCGAAGATGCCCCCCCAATACCGTGCCACCAACCCCGCCACGGCAACGGCTCCCACCCAAAGGCAAGGCGAAGAATTCCCATGTCCGGGAATACGATTTTTCCGTAACTATACCGGTCGGGGCTGACTTTCTCCGGCGCGACTCCGACCAACGGGAGGACGGCTTGCGTCGGGCAGCTTTCCACCCGGAAAATTCCAACCGCCTGAAATATACCTACTTCATCACCGGTTGTAACCAAGCACACGTAGCAACAAACATGCCAGCCCCGAGTAGTCGGCCCACCACTCCCGCGATCGTGTCAACTCGGCCCTCCCCGCAGGCCGCAACGGACCTGCCGGGCCAGTACCCGAGCGACCCCATCCCGATCCCGAATATACCGCCCCCCCAGTAACACTCCGCCCAACATCAACGGCTTGATGTGAAATGCGACTGCACCAGTGGGGTGCAAAGCGAAAACTCCCACCGCGCCGACCATCACGGCCGTGCCCACGTGCGACAGTCTGTCAGGCTCTTATAACCCTTTGTCGCACTCGCAACAAGCCGCGTGACAGTGTTTACTTTGCGCTCAACCGTGGCAAAAGCCACTCTTGAGTAGGCAAAGGCCGCGTCGTATTCTTAGTTGGACAGCGCCGCTTTTCACAATGGGTAAGCTAAGCAACGGTCGATCAATTGCTGTTGCAATATGGACGACGGGCGGACACCTATTGTTTGGTTGCTGCTAACCGCGCCAAAAAGTCGGGGCTTGCCTCGACAAAGCTTACCGAGATTCAGAAGCAGGGCTGTCGAATTCGTGTTCCCCCTTTGCCCTTTCTCGCAGCAAGACGCTGTTCCTGGCACTGCAATTGCTCTCCGCTTGTGGTCTGGTGAGCATCGAGTGGATTGCTACTACAGGGGACAGGCCGCCAGCGGGAGTAAACGGCCCATTCAAAGGTTCGCTTTGAAACCGCTTTCGGCGCAAACCATGTGAGCGATTCCAGGCTGTGCTCATGTGCAGTAAGACCAACGCCGGCGCCACGAAATAGAGTCGCCGGCAACGAGTGAGGAAACCGTTTACAACGGCGGGAGGATATTATGTCATTGATTGAGTTGCTCTTGTTGCTCGTGGTCGCGGGCATTTGCGGTAGTATCGCGCAATCGCTGGCTGGCTATACACACGGCGGCTGCCTTGTATCGATCGTGCTGGGCTTCATCGGGGCCCTGCTGGGAGTGTGGCTCGCCCGTGTACTGGGGCTGCCGGAGTTCTTGACATTGCAGTTCGGCGGTCAACCGTTCCCGGTTCTTTGGTCCATCATTGGAGCCTCTCTGTTCGTGGCCCTTCTGAATCTGATATCGCGGCCACGTGCACCGCGCGACTGAGTGCGATGATCCAGACTGAGTGCACTTGTCGTAGTGAACTACATACAGCGTAGCCAAGATATTGCGCCACGGAACTAGCACGTATCGGTGCCTTGCGTAAGTTCGAAAGTCATCTCCGTGCTCTCCGTGTCGCCGAACTGGCACAATCACGCTCGATGGTTGGACGCCGCGGATCCGCGTGGACCACTCATGGGAACTCTTCACCCGCATTGGCGGAACGCCCGTTATCGCTTGTGTTGAGCAGCGATTTGATTCGCTCCCGAGCCTCCTGGGAGAGTTTGGCATCGGAGGAGTTTGCATCCGGTTCGAGGCGTTCGGGATGTTCGCGCACCGCGCGATGCAGCAGTTGGATCTGATGCGCGAAGCCGAGACAAAACCGGCACATCCTATGATGGATCCCCATTGCGATCCGTTTGTGCAGGGGAAGCTTTCGGTCCAGTGATTCGGAAACCAGTTTTGAAACGTCGTTGCAACTGAGCATGGTCAACGCAATTCCCAGTTTTCGAGACGCCTCTGCAGACACCGTGTCAATCCCAGCCGCGCACGGTGGAGCAGGACCCAGAGATTCGAGGGGGAAATGTCCAGTTCCTTGCAGATTTCGTCCGTACTCAAACCTTCCAACTCGCGCAGCGCGAAGGCATCCGCCTGCCGTTGCGAAAGGCCCTGCAAACAGTGCCGGAACGCTTGCCAGAACTCGTCCCGCTCAAGCGTCTCTTCCGGACGACGTCCGAGAATTCGCGGGTCGGACTGCCAGTGGCCCCGCTGGTCGAACAACACTTCCGCCGGATCAGGGCCACTATCGCCTCGCGTCGCCGCGTCCGGGCGACTCCGCCGACGGACACAATCGACCACTTTACGGCGGCAGATTCCGAGCAGCCACGCACCCTCCGAACCCCGCCCGCTATACTGATCGCGCGAGTGCAAAGCCGCGACAAAGGTTTCTTGCACCACTTCCTCGGCGGCATCCGGGTTGCGCAAACGGGACAGCGCATACCGGTAAAGTCCGTCCCCGTGCCGATCCACCCATTGCGTCGGATCGGTGCCGGGCTTTTGATTTTCACTGGGTACAACCATCGCAGCGCCACCGAATCGGCGTGAGAACACTTAATAGCCCGTAACAAAGCCTAGGTTCCACTTCCCAAACCCCTTGGGATGACAGGACATGTGAATGGTTTTGTTATGGCTTCCATACTTTAGGCGGTTGGATTTGTCCGGGTGGAAAGCTGCTTGACGCAAGCCGTCCTCCCGTTGGTCGGACTCGCGGCGGACAACGCCATCCGCAACCGGTATAAACGGTTTTGTTATGCCTTAAACGTCTGAAAGATCGCTCTAACCCGAATGCCGCCTCACCGCCCATCAACCGCGGACGCACCAACCGCACACGGCACCCCCTAGTGTAATCAAACCCGACACGCTGAACAAGCCAGACCGTGCCAGTGGTGGAGGCGAGACTCCACATGCCTCTCGAGCAGATTCAGCGTTTGCTAACTTTTTAGCGAACTGAAGTAAGGCTCTTCCAGGCAATGGGGGTTGGAAAAAGGGGGAACCGTTCACGGGCAAAAGACCGATATCCGCGGACGTTTGCACGTCTGTTGCACCTGTTGCACATATTGAGGAAAGGCTTTTGGAGGTGCAAATGCCACGGGCTTGTCCCGTGGTCCGTTACGTTCCACGCTACCGAGGGCTAGGCGTGGTGTGTCTGTCCGGTGTGTAGCGGCGAGCGTGAACCACCACGGGACAAGCCCGTGGCATCCATGCGGGCCTTGCGGTTAAACAGGGTACGTCCATCAGGGCTTTGCGATCACGAAGCTAGGATTCTATTCCAGCCGGCTAAAGTGTTACC
This sequence comes from Planctomycetota bacterium, assembly GCA_051745935.1. Classification (GTDB taxonomy): domain Bacteria; phylum Planctomycetota; class Planctomycetia; order Pirellulales; family Pirellulaceae; genus JBNJEM01. The sequence continues at coordinate 6,552 of JBNJEM010000205.1, read as the reverse complement.
AGCATTTTTTACGCGCAACCCGCCAAGTTCTTGCCATTTGGCGCAAGATTTCACCCGTCTATTTCAGGCGGGCGGATTCGTCCGGGTGGAAAGCTGTCCGACGCAAGCCGTCCTCCCGTTGGTCGGACTCGCGGCGGACAACGCCATCCGCGACCGGTATGACTGTTTAACTCAGCTTGTCCTCTATTTTATCTGTCTTTCCGCTTCGGCCGGTAACCTTTTCCCGGTTTGTGTCGTCCTTCCTTGCGGGACCGCTTGCGTTTCTTTGGGTTGGGCTTTGGCGCGGCTGGACGATTGCCAGCCGCGTGTCCGGCGCGGCGACGTTTGCGCGCGGCCCCTGGCGGGGGGCTTGCGGGAATGAGGCATTCAGGATCGTTTCCAATGAGCTCCGGTCTGCCCGCTTCCTGGAGAGCTCGGCGGACTTCGAAATAATTCTCCGGCTTGAAGAACTGCATCAAAGCTCGCTGCAGTGCGCGATCACGCGTTTTGCGGGCGCAGTGGACCGGCTTCTTGGTAACCGGGTCGAGCCCTGTATGGTACATGGCCGTGGCCACGTCCATCGGCGCGGGGATAAAGTCCTGCACCTGCTCGGGACGGTATCCCGTACGCTTCAAATAAAGCGCCAAATGGATCATCGCGTTCAGATCACTGCCGGGATGGCTGGCCATGAAGTATGGAACCAAGTATTGAGATTTCCCGGCCCGTTTGGACTCGCGGTTGAATTCATCCGAAAAGGCCTCGAAACCGCCCGTGCCGGGCTTCCGCATATAACCGAGCACGACAGGATCCGTATGCTCTGGAGCGACTTTCAAGCATCCCCCTACATGATGTCGCGCGAGCTCGCGAATATACGGGGGACTGCGTTCGGCAAGGTCCATCCGAATCCCGCTCGCGATCAATACTCTTCCAATCCCAGGAACTTGACGCGCTTCGCGCATCAATTCGATTAGCGGCCCATGATCGGTTCGCAACCATTTGCAGATCCGCGGGTAGAGGCAGGATTGACGCTGGCAGGCCGCCTCCCGGTCCGGCTGGCTACAGCCCATCTGGTACATGTTCGCGGTCGGTCCCCCCAAATCACTCACCGTCCCCTTGAACTTCGGGGCGGCGCCGATGTGTCGCAATTCGCTGAGAATCGATTCCACGCCGCGAGATTGAACGATTCGCCCCTGATGTGCCGCAAGGGAACAGAACGCACAGCCACCAAAGCAGCCTCGCATGATGGTGACGGAGTCCTTGATCGTTTGGAAGGCGGGAATCGGCTCCGTGTAAATCGGATGCGGCTGCCGGGTGTAGGGCAGGCCATAAATGCGATCCATCGTCTCTTGGCCGAGCGGCAGTGCCGGAGGATTAACGACAACCGCTTGATTGTCATGCCATTGCACCAGTCGTCCCGCGGCGTGTGGGTTGGTTTCATGATGAATGATTCGGGTGGCTTCGGAAAAAGCCATGCGATCTTCGCGCACCGCTTCGTAACTGGGTAACACGATTGCGTCGTCCGGCGGCGTCTCAGAAGCCCCCATGGCGTAGGCAATCCCGCGCGCGTCTCGTAAGTCATTGACGCCTTCTCCCGCATCCAACCGCCCGGCAATCTCCACGATCAACTCTTCACCCATGCCGAAAGCTAGAAGATCGGCTTTCGCATCCAGCAGAATCGACCGTCGTACTTTGTCACTCCAATAATCGTAATGCGCTAGACGGCGCAAAGAGGCTTCGACCCCGCCGGCAATGACGGGAACGCCTTTGTACGCTTCCCGTGCCCGCTGGCAATACGCCAACGTGGCCCGGTCGGGCCGCTTTCCAATCCGGCCGCCCGGGGAATAGGCGTCGTCGTTTCGCACCTTGCGGTTGGCCGTGTAGTGATTGATCATCGAATCCATGTTCCCCGCGCTGATCGCAAAGAACAGCCGGGGACGTCCGAAGCGGCGCCATGGTTCACACGATTGCCAATCCGGTTGGCTGACGATTCCCACCCGGTACCCAGCCGCTTCCAATACGCGTCCCAAGATGGCCATGGCAAAACTGGGATGATCGATGTACGCGTCGCCCGTGACGAACACAACATCCAACTCATTCCAACCGCGCTCGCACGCGGCTTCCATGGTCATCGGCAGCGGCTCGCCGGCCAGACACCGGCCGGGACATAACCGCTCGACCAATTTGCTAGTACGATTGGGGGCGTTGTCGGGTGTTGCATGCGGGTTCATGCCTTCATTATCGCAACCGCCGCGAGATCGGCTAGGGCCGGAAGGGACGTACGATGGCCCTCCGAGCCCGGCGTCCCGAACCGGGATGGGGAAAAACCTTATACCGGTCGCGGATGACTTTCTCCGCCGCGAGTCCGACCAAGGGGAGGACGGCTTGCGTCGGGCAGCCTTCCACGGGGGAAAAATCCAACCGCCTGAAATATTAGGTCCTTGTAGCCGGTTTTGTCGCGCGTTGCGTCCTTGCTCGCGTCGAATCAAGGACCTCAGGGACTGAAAGGACCAAAGGGGACACGGCCGACGGGGCTCACCCCTGAAAAAAAGGCCGCGTGGCATTTTCCGTTTCTTCATCCGTGGGGCCGTCCTGCCATCCGTGGGCCGATCATGGCACCTGGAGCACCGCTGGTGATCGTCACGGCGTGGGTGGGGCGAGGTCCAGGGTTTGAAACGAGGCCCCGCAACAAACGCTGTAAGCCTACCCCCGCTCGTTTGCCCGGTTTCCGGGGTTTTGGCCAGCCCACCGCCTTGCCCGTGAACGGTTACCCGAACCTTAACCCCCCGAGGCGGGCTCGGCGGGGATCGGCCTGGCCCTGTTAGGGGGGCTTGCCGGCGCCACGAGTTCTGGCGGCGGTTGTTGCTTGCCAAACTCGTGATCCATCTCTCGCGGCCGGTGGGGTGACATGTGTATGTCGCTCGGTCCGTGCACGAAGCGATGAATTCCTGAAAAAAGGCCTCTTCATTGCTTTTTCCGGGCCGGGGTTTTTCAATTCGTCTGGTATTCTGAGGGTGCACCGCCTTACTGGCGGAAAGATTCAGCAACGCGCAGCCAGTTCGTACCAAACATGAACGAGTGAAAAGGAGAAGCTGCGATGTTGAAAACCATGGTTAGCGTGGTCGGTGCCGAGCAGAAGGTCCACTTCCAGATCCATGATGGATTGGCGGATGTTGGGGTGGCGGCTTTGAGCGCCCAGCCGATGACAAAAGATGAGTGGCTCACCGCCATGGGGCGTTTCGTCGACCCTTCGGTGGTGGAGCACGTCGAGGGCCAGTGTCGGCCGGGCTTGGGGGAAAGCGTGATGGAGGGCGGGCACGTCATTATCGACCTGACAGCCCGTCTCCTGGTCATGGATACGCCGCTCCCCGACATGCCCCGGCTCGGTAATGTTCAGTCATGTACCGAAAACGAGCTCTTGGACGATTGGTTGCCGTACCGAATTCCGGAGGAATGGGAGATCACGGAAACCGCCGAGGGGTGGGAACAGCGAGCCCGCGAGCGGCGTGGGCGGTGGGCGGAAATTGACTGCGTCGATTACCGCGGCGTGCTCTACGGGAAGCTGCCGGGGTGGATTGTGGAACAGTGGCGGCGGAACGCCGACCAGCTGGACGAGCCCACCCGGCAGCTCCAGGAGTCGTGGTTGTTGACGCCCCGCGAGGATCTGCAGCAAAAGACACCTCGCGAAGTTCTGCTTGCCGATCGGGCTTTCATTGACGGAGATATTCAAGACCAGGGGCGGATTTGGGGCCTCACCGGGCGATGTCCCCCTAGGCTTCCCGTGGATTCTCATGCCTACTGCCATGGCGGATTTGGCTCGCATGAGATCATTCTCTACCACGAAATGACCAGCCAGTTGTTAGTGGAATACGAGCGTCGGCTGGGGACTGACCATGCCGGGGACCCGCGGGAGCATGTCCGGCACCTGGAGCAGCTGCAGCAGGAATGGATGCACCAGCCCCACCAGGTGCTCTATGACCAAAGCCCCGCCGCCATGATCGCCCGCGAGCGATCCCGGTTGCCGGCGGTGATTCCCGAATCACATGCCGTCGAACATGACGATTGTCCCCTGTGTCGGATGATGCACGACAGCGGCCAGCCGATGATCTGGCAACTCGATAACTTCTCGCTCGATCATTGTTTCGCGACGTCGTTTTACGACACGTTCGAACAGTGGCAACTGGTCCAACAAGAATGGGAAGCGATGCGCCGCGACGTCGAGCCCGATCAAGGTGGCCGGAAATCCGAGGACAACGGAAAGGACCAGGAGCATGAACACGAGACGGAACGGGAGACTGAAAACGAAGCGCGAGTCTGGCAACGTAGTCACACGAACATGCAGTTCTTCGAGGACATGCCGCCGTTGGAGGCCTGCGGGGTGATGTTGTTTTCAATCGGCGGTCACATGGCTGAGTTGATCCATGACTTGAAGTCCGATGAAGCAGCGGTCGATCACTGCCGTGAATTGCACGAGTGCTTTGACGACCTGCGAGTCGTCTTCAGGGAACAAGAAGATGTTTGGATGATCCAAAGCGCCACCGCCGCCTTCAGTCAAGCCCTGCAGACCGTCACGCGGCTGCGGCCCGATTTGGCCGCCAAGTGCGCGGACCTGGACGAAAAACTCGAATTCCTCCATGCCCGATACGCGGAGCACTTCGATCCGTACTCGCCGCCGGCTTGAGCCGGCGTTGGCATGCCCGGGCCTTCGTCCGCCGCTGGCGGACGAAGGTCCAACGCACCAATAGGAGCCATGAAGCTGCGCTCCGCTTCGCCCCCATGCGAAGGTGTGGCCCGCCTTCAGCGAGCGGGGCGTGTGTCCGGTGGTGATTTGTACCCGCGGGGCAACGGGTACGGCGCGAGGGTTCAACGGTGTCACATCCCCACGGGACAATGGGCACGCCCCCACGGGGCAATGGGTCCGGAGACGTGAATCATTACCGGTTGGTGGGTGGCGTATGGGGTTGCCGGTGTTGCATGCGTGGCGAATGGAGGCGGGTGCGTCAATCAGCGCCGTTGGCGGGTGGCGTGGGCGTTCAATGGTATGCCCGTCATGGTGCCCGGGTCGGACCGTCATTCAAACCGGGCGTATCGAAAACGTGGGTACGCGGCGAACCGGTCGTTACCATGCGTGCTCCTCTGGCCGGAGGCCAGACACACCTTAGCCTGGAGGGGAAACCCCAGGACACCGGACGCGTACCCAAACATCCCGGAGCCAATTCACCGCACGCTGGAAGCGTGCCACAAGCCCCGAGACCTTCACAATCGACGCGGGGCGGTTGCGGTCTCGATGACGATCCACGAAACGGATACCGGCCGGCTCGACCGCCCGAATCGTTGCCGCCTGGAGCCTAAAAAACCCCGCTGCGAAAAGCAACGGGGTTTTCTTGATTTCAACCGCTTGGCAGGCACGCTCACTTGCGACGCCGGTACCGCGCCAACCCGATCGCCGCCACGCCCAACAGCGACCAAATCGCGATCGTCGTGGGCTCCGGTATGGGTGCGATGCCCACCATGTCCTGGACGGGGGCTCCGTCCTTCTGAAGATTCATGACCACGACTCGGCTCACGTCGACGTCGCCGGCTTGCGAGTAGTCATTATATGCCAGGGCAAAGGTGCCCAGTTCGGTGTCGTACCCGTGGGTGCCGTTGTACGAGCCTTCCCACGTAGAAAAGTCCGTGTCCTCGTACCCAAGCTGATTATTTCCATCGTCGTTCACCATCGACCACCAAATCGCCGACTGAACGGCGTTATTCAGATCGTTATCGTCAAGATCGTCCCCCCCATCCAGATCCTTGGCATGATATTGCTGGTAAACCCATGCCCCGTAGTCTTGCAGCGTGTACTGATTTCCATATTTGTCGAGGCTCGTTTTACCTACCCCAGCGACTTCGAACTCGCCGGGCGTACTAATCGTCTCGGATTTTTCAGCGCAGAAGGTGTACCACGGGTCTCCGATGTCGCTGCCATCGAATCCAGACTTTTTTTGCATCTCGAACGGGCCGCCCCCGACGTCGGTGTATCCTAAATGGTCGATACCGTACACGTCACCTACCGTGACCGCGAAGTCCGCCCATGCGGGACTGGCGAGTGTCAAGACCAGCGCGAGGCCGGCGAGCTGATAAATTGCTTTCTTCATGATTCTCCCCGAACGTATAAGCTAAAGTCAAAGGTGTCGAACTTAAGTTAATCCCGCCCCGTTGAGCCCCCCCCCCGAAAGACCGGCGAACTCATCACAACGTGAGCGAAGAAGCCATGACAAAACCACTCAGGTTTCCCGTCATCCCGGGCGTTTTGGAAGCGAAAACTCGTGCCTTGTGACGGGCTGTAAAAGGAGCTTAATCCGCACCACTCTTAGTCATGTTTTGCCCACTGCGGGGCCAAACCTGACAGGCTAAGCGACAAAATGGCATGAATGTCGTGTTCGATCGCCGTCGATAGCGCCAGGGGATAGTCCGCCAGGGTGGGGGGGTGACAAAGCCGGATATTGCACAAAGCAGAGCAACCAGGTTGCCCGGTGTTTGTAGCGCGTCCTTGATGCACGCGTTGAAGATCCACCAGTGGGCACCATAATGATC
>JBNJEM010000204.1:0-11255 GCA_051745935.1 Planctomycetota bacterium | reverse complement strand
CCGGGTGGACAACTGCCCGACGCAAGCCGTCCTCCCGTTGGTCGGACTCGCGGCGCACCGAGTCATCCGCCACCGGTGTATTTCAGGCGGTCGGATTTGCCCGGGTGGACAACTGCCCGACGCAAGCCGTCCTCCCGTTGGTCGGACTCGCGGCGCACCGAGTCATCCGCCACCGGTAATATGTTTCCTGTCCGAGCTTGATCGTGCCCGTGCCCGACAAAACGTCGTACAGTTCATCATAACCGCCGTGACCGCGCGCCCCCCCTTTCGGCGGACCGGACGACGTGGGGATTGGCACTCCCGCCTTCGTCGCCCGTCACAATCCGCTGAACGGGGCCGAAGATATCCGGCATCTCCCAGCGGAACTACGCGGGGCTGACGTTTTCGGCACACGGCCCCTTCGGGCCTCGCGCTTCCGTGAACGACACCCTTTGCCCTTCGTGCAGTTCGTCAAAACTGACACCTTCGAGGCTTGATGAGTGGAAGAACAGGTCTTTATCACCTCCCGCCTCGATGAATCCGAAACCTCTGTCCGTCAGTCTCTTGATCGTACCTTCTGCCATCTGTGCGTTTCCTGAAGAATTGCTTGGTGTCACGTCGCCCGTTTTTACAATTGCGGGCTGGTCGCTGTCCGTTACTTGAACAGAGTGTAGCCGGTCACGAGGCCATCATGCAACCGGATCAGGGCATAAAACGCGCTTTCAGCTATCCGCCGCCAGGGCCTCTTCCAAACGTTGCCGAATCTGGCTTCGTTTCTCCCGGCCATGGATCTTACGGCCTTGCATATCGGTCACATAAAAGGCATCCACGACCTGGTCCAGATAGGTGCCGATTTTGGCCACGTGGACATCCAACTCCAACTCGAACAACGCGCGGGCGATGGAATAAAGCAGCCCGCGCCGATCGTAGGTGAAAATGGTGATGATGGTGAAGTGATTCGACGTGGCATCGTCGAATCGGACTTGGGTCGGCAGTTTGGCGTGGTCAGCCGCCCGTGAACCTTGGCGTGTATCCCATATGTTTCGAAACACGGGCAACTTATCGGCGTCGACCGTCAATGATCGAACCAGCGAGTCGCGAATCTCCTCCGTGCGCTCGGGCGGTGGATTCCCAACGAAATCCATATCTTCCACGTAGAAGCGATCGAGTACCAGGCCGTGGGCCAAGGTATGGATTTCCGCTGAGAGAATTTGCAGACCTTTACTGGTCAACGCGCCAGCCAGTTTGTGAAAGATACCCGGGGAAACGGACTCATAAGTTCCCACCATGTAGACCGACACTTGGTGCTGCTGGGCGTAGGTGGACCAAGCAATGGCTGTATCTTGCTCGAGTCGCTCTAGTTTCCGCAGGATTTCCGTAATGTTTTCAGGCGATTCACTCAACAGATAACTATTGGGCAAGGCGGCAATTTGGTCTTCCCACCAGGAAGCGTGTTTGGATATCGCGCCGAGTTTCCGCACGGTTTCCCGCCTGCGATCCGCCTCTCGGGCCGCGCTTTGCGATGCTGATTCGCCGGTGAAATGGCCGCGAGCGCGAAAATAGAGTTCCGTCAAGAGCTCCAATTTCCATTCGTTGAGAACCCGCGGACCGACCGCGGCCAAGTCGGCGACGGAAAGGACGTACAGCATTTGCAGCAGATCGGTGGATCCCACCGCGCGAGCTAGTCTGAGGATGACCGACTCGTCATGCATGTCCTCCCGGAACGCCATATGCGACATGAGGAGGTGGTTGGCGACCAAGAAACGGAGATTCTCCGTTTCGCCCTCCGTCAAACGGAGGCGGCTGGCGACATCGACCGCAATGGAAGCGCCCACTTCGCTGTGATCATTGTCATATCCCTTGCCGAGATCATGGATCAGCAGGGCCAGGTGCAGGATGTGCTTGTTTCGCACGTCGCGGTACGCATGCCCGATCGCCCGTGAATCGTTCCCAAACGAAGTCGCCGCTTCCACGGCGCGAATGGAATGCTCGTCAACCGTGTATTTGTGGTAGTCGTTGAATTGCATCAAGTAGCGGGCATGCTGGAACGCGGGAATAATCTGCTCGAGTACTCGCAGCTGGTGCAGGCGGCGCAAGAGATTGCCAAGTCGCCCCGGCTGGCCCATTAACGAAATGAAATGAGCCACCGCTTCGGCCGGGATCGATCGCGGAGGGCGATTCGCCATGTCCACGCGAATTGTTTCCCAAGTATGATGGTCGATACGTTTTTGATACATGCTGGCCAGATCCATTAAACCAAGGACTTTGGCCAAATCATGCCGCATCTTGTCCAGCCCCCGGCGCGTGGCGCCGACATGGACCGGCCCCACGCGAAAGTCACCGCCAAGTCGCCGACTAAACAATGGCGCCACCGTCGCCACGAAACCGGAACGCGCTCGTAGATTGTCAATGAATCCGGCCGAGACATCCCGGATCTCGCCGGTCTGTTCAAAGTACTCCCGCATGAAACGCTCAACAGGTAGCAAGCCGCCAAGTAGTTCGTACTCCTGGATCGCCGCTATCCGAACCTGCTCGTTCCGCGTCATCACATCCTGGCTCTTACCGGCGTGAAAATGCAGTTCGTTGCGCAAGCGGAGCAAAAACGCGTGGGCCCGTCGCAACCGCCGCCGATCAACGCTTTTCAAAGCACCAAGTTCTTCCAGCCGGTCCAGGTCCGTTTCACCGTATTTGGTGAAGCCCGCCCAGCGCACGAGCTGAACGTCCCGTAGCCCGCCGCGTGTTCGTTTTATGTTGGGCTCCAACAAATGCGACGTCTCGCCATATTTCGTCCGCTCCTGCCCGCGAGACGCGACGACGGTTGATAACAAGGAACGCCAACGATGCTTCATCGCACTCCGGTACCGGCTCGAAAACCCCTGAAACAGCCGGTCGCTTCCACACAGAAAACGGGATTCAGCAAGAGAGGTAAAAATCGTTGCATCTTTCATGCCCAGCGAACAGGCCTCCGCCGGCGTCCGCAAGCTGAATCCGAGTTGCAAACCGGCATCGCAGATGTCACGAGCCAAGAATTTGGCGACCTCCGACACGCGATCACGAGCGGCGGGGGGGGTGAGCAGCATGAGATCGACGTCTGAATGCGGGGACACATCGCGGCGCCCATAGCCCCCCAGACCCACCAATGCGACCTCCCTCTCCAGCCCCGCCCCCCCAGCGTCCGACAACGCGGATTGGAACAGCCCCAGGATGACCTCATCCCAAAGATCGGTCAGTTGGCTCGAGAGCCGCGGGCCGGACAGGCCCCTCTCGTGTCGCCTCTTCAGCGTGTCGCGCCCCGTGACCAACTGCTCACGCGCAGCCAACACGGCGTGACGGAATTGAGGCTCATCAGGCATCAGCGCGAACTCGTGAGGAAAAAAAGCAACGGTTGGCGAACAGGTACACACGCCCCACCTTGGCCAGCTTCTACTGGCGATCAGCAGTCAGCGTTTATCAACGAGGCGTTCTATTTCAGGCGGTTGGATTGTTCCGGGTGGAAAGCGGCCCGACGCAAGCCGTCCTTCCGTTGGTCGGACTCGCGGCGGAGAAAGTCATCCGCGACCGGTATACATGAGGGTCTCTTATTCATTCGAGATGGTGTTTGCCCCGGATTCGTTCGCCGTGCGTGCAACAGCGGGAACGAGGTAGCGGGTTTCCCGGCAGCCGTAGACCGAACAACGACCGGTGTACTGCCAGCACTCCAAGTGGTGGGGCGTGCGACACCGGCGGCAAAAGACCATGTTGGTGGTGATTTCTTCCCTGCAAATTTGGCAAATCGGCGATTCAATCAACTGAGCCTCTTGGTTGCTGTCCATGAACTGTATTCCATCGCACCGCGTCAGCATCGCTTGATCAAAGAGTTCCAGGCAAAACTGAGTAAACTCCTCCAGATCTTCGCCGCGACGAAACAGCATCGGTTTCTCAACGATCATCCTTCCTCGATGAACGAAAACACCAACCCCTGGGCACTCGAAACCTTGGCGCAGCCTGTTGAGTTGCCATCTTACCCCGTCACTCAGCAGTCGTTTGACCTGGCTTTCCGGATAACCATTAACGTGATAGTGCCGATCGAATTCGTCATCGCCCACGAGGATGTCCTGGCCACTCGCTGCCGACACGCTCGAGTCCAACGCCGTACCCACGCGCAGCTCCGTTTCATGATCAGGCCATTCCAGTCGGACCTGCGTGGTCCGAGAATCCGCGCGTCGAGGGCCGGGGTGAACCGCCACCCACGTTTGGCCATGACGAAATCGGACGGTGGGCGGGCGGAAAACGCCGCCCGCTTGATATGTGCCGCCAAATCGTTCCGTGAGGGCGACATAGGCGCGATTTCCGCGATGCGCGCCGCGACTCCCAACGCCGCTGGCCAGTACCGCTATGAACAGAAAAATGATCAACGCTAAAAAGCACTCCACGTGCGGCCTCCCCGAGACCCCCCGCTTCAAGACCCGAGGGCCCCGCTTCAACAATGGCCTGCCCAGCCGATGGCATGTCGGGCCCAAACGCTTATTATAACACTTCAGCCATCCGAGGTAACGTTGGCCGATCAGTACCAGTACGCATGGCTTACTCCTGATCAAGTGGTTCGTTCCCAGTGGAGCCGTGGGTACCAAGGGAGACGCCATGAGAGGCAAGCAGCATGGCGACTCCGATTAACAACAGAAGCCCCGCCGCGGCGAGATACCATTTCCAGCGTGTCACCCAGGCCCAAAGTCCCGAGCCGGCCTGGCTGTCCACTTCGGCCTCGCCGTACTCCTCCAACTTCGCTTTCAGTTCCGCGATTTTGTCCTGGTTTTCGTCGCGTCCTCGCTTGAGCTGAGCGATGGTGGCACGCAGTTCTTGATGCTGCTTCAGCAGCACTTCGTTTTCCCGTTCCAACGCCCGTTGGCTCTCCTCCAGCTCCCCGATGTGGGCCATGAGGCCCAGTTTTACGGTTTCGAGTTCTTGGTTCTGCCGACGGTATTTCTCCAGCGAGCGCACGAGCCCGTCCGGGGCGACATCGAGCTTACCGATGATATCGTCCAGGAACTCGCGTTGGGCCTGAACTTGGGCGGGTTGCCACTCCCCGCCGCCAATCGGCTGGGGCTCCAGGCCGGGCGGACCGCGCCACGCAATCAAGGCAAGCACGGAAAACTGGACCAGAAAGAGGCCGAGGACGGCGAGGATGAGCCACGTTTGACGAGGCTCGGTGATTTGGATCACGGACGGGGATGCTGAGCCTGCTCGCTCACTGTGACGCGGATCGCTGGGCATGGGAACGGCCCCTTCTAGCTGAGCTTTGAAAACCTCCAGTTCGGACTGTCGAAAGCGGGAACTGGTGACGTGGTACCCCCCCGTCGCCCGAAGGTGCCCCCGTTCGCCGTCTCGGCTCCATTGAAAGAAGACTCGCCTCGACCGGCACGGGTCGACGACCAGGGCGACATCGAGTGGCTGAGCAAAAAAGTGCTCGCAAATGAACGTATCCATGCCGGAGAGAAACACGCCCCATCCGGGATGGGTGTGATACCAGCCAACCATTTCGGTCTCTTCGGGAAACTGATTGCGTCGACGTGTAATCTCGGTCCAGGTCTCGCGCGTGAATTTGAAGCTACCACCATGGGCTTCATAATGCTCAGCCCGCAAACTGTCGGTAATGACGACGAAGAAGTCCCCATTTTGATCTTCATAACGCCCTCCCAACAGCACGCCCCCCAGCTCAATCGTGGTGTCGGACCGGGCGTGGGCTTCAATGTCACGAGCTACATCCATATCGATGTAGATTGGCAAATCTTCATCGGACGGGCAATCGCACGACACGACGGCATAATGATGGTTCCGGTCAGGTCGAAGCTTGCGCCGGGGCGCCGGCTGTTTTAGATCACCAAATTGAATGTCAGCATCCATCAGCCTGTCCCGCCGCCCCACCGATTCACGTTACGCATGCCATGCGACGTCCAGCCGCTGGCCCCCCATCCTACCACCGGGCCGCCAGCAGATATACTTCAGGCGGTCGGATGGGTCCGGATCGAAAGCTGCTCGACGCACGCCGTCCTCCCGTTGGTCGGACTCGCGGCGGCCAAGGTCATTCGCGACCGGTATAAAACGATGCGCCCAAGGAGGCCTCGCCCACCAAAAGGGGAGCGTGCTCATCCGTGTCGTTTCCGGCCGCGTCAAGCAGGCCTGCCCGCGCGCCGCGTCCGCTGTCGGCGTCACGGGTTCCCCTCCCCATGAGAACGACTGCTCGCCTGGCTCGTCCCGGAATCATGAGCCTGCCCCCCCCCAACGGTCGGTGGTGCTCCGGCGGGGGCGTCGCCGGCCAAGAGCACCAACTGTTCCGCCGTACCGGAAACAATGCGGACGATATCGTACGGCGGGATTCCCAACTCCACCAGTTTCGCCTTCGCCAAGGGGCTGCCGGCGTTCACCTCGTGTTCGATTCGAGGGCGAGCCACCTGGCCACAGTTTTCACAAATTGTTTCCCGATGTCCGACTTCTTCTCGTGCTCGCATGACCATTCGGCTGGTTCCGCACGGTTCGCATTCGATCGAGGTCACCAGGTCGCGGTCCAATTCAATGCGGCTTGATGCAACAGGAAACCGCCTCAGCTGGCAGACTGCTTGGAGCAACTCCGCCGCCGAGTGACTGGCGGCCCCGAGCGGGAGGGCGAGGGGTTCCGGATACGACTCGTGGCTCAAACACTCCTCGCATCGCTGGAATCGCGTTGTGTAAAACGTATTGGCCATCCCGTTGTAAATCAAAGCGGCCCCGGATTCGACCGGCAAGCCGTGAAGCAGCTTCAAAGCCTCCTGCGTCTGTAGCCCGCCGACCATGGCCGCGATGGTGGGCGAGGTGGGAACTTTTCCTGACTGTATATCCTCCTGGCGAAGTAGAGGGCAGCTGTAACGGAGATTGATCAGCCGGTAGTCATTCTCGGTCATGCCGCATTCATAGCAGGGCCCGTCGGGGGGCACGAAAACCTTGACCACGCCATTGATCTCCTGGATGCCGCCGTCAATCCAGGGCGTCCCCACGCGCCAACACGAACGATTGACCCACAGACGAGCTTCTCGATTATCCAAGCAGCCAATCACGACGTCCACGTCGCGAAACAAGCCCAAACCAATCTGAGTGACGACATTCGCCACCCGCGGATGGACCCGCACATCGGGGTTCATGTCCCGCAGACTATCAGCGGCGGCTTCCGCCTTGGAACGGCCACAATCCCGTTGACGAAACAGCACGGCGCGAGTGAGATTGGATTCCTCGATGTGATCGAAGTCGATCAAGTGGATTTCACCAATCCCCATCAAGGCTAGATTCTTGAGCACTTCGTTGCCCAACGCGCCGGCGCCCACGACCATGATTCGTGCCGTGGCCAACGTACTCTGGTCCCACCACGCGATCAGGCGGAAACGCGAATAGCGATCGTTTTCATCCAGTATGAACGGTTCATCCGACATGCGGCACGGCTTGGGAACGGGCTGTCTCACGATGTTCAATCCAAGAACAGAATATCCTGGTCCTCGGGTTCGACCAATTCAGCATCGATAATCTCTTCATCATCGTCCCGGAGCCCGCCAGCCGTTCCGCTCACTGAGTTCCTCGCGTCAGGCCGGTCCGACATCGGCTGGTTGGGCCCGAGGTTCGCGGAGGGGCCGTTGGGATTCGTGGCAACCAAATCGCGAATGGATCGTTCGTCAACCGGCAAGGCGTACGTGCACTGCGTCTTCGTCCACGCCGCCGCTTCGCGATTATAGGGACTGTCCACGTCGAAGTTCTTGTAGCGAATCATATCCCACAGCATTTCGCACAGCTTGTCCAGCCCGAGGCTCGGCACCCAGTGCGTCCCGTAGCCTCCCAGACAGACGACCCCGCTGGAGGAAATGTTCGCGTGGAAAATTGGCGAAACCCAATGTAACTCGGGCATCAGTCGCGGATACGACGCGCCCAGCAGAATCCGCACGTCGTGCAACTCGCGGATCTCCACGCGGTCTGAACCGTGAGGGAGCCACAGCCCCCTGCCGTGGAAACGAACCGCATAGGCGTCTGGAGGGCTACCCTTGGCGTGAAACTCCAAAATCGAACTTTGGCCCCGAAGCGTCTCCATCGCTTTATAATCACTCCGAAGCCGGCGTATTCGAGGCGATTCGCGCATGAAATGGGTGCTTCTCTCTGAATGTCGCGACATCAAAACAGCGGTGCGCTATATATTTCAGGCGGCCGGATTCGTCCGGGTGGAAAGCTGCCCGACGCAAGCCGTCCTCCCGCCTGTCGGACTCGCGGCGAACCAAGTCATCCGCGACCGCTATATATTTCAGGCGGCCGGATTCGTCCGGGTGGAAAGCTGCCCGACGCAAGCCGTCCTCCCGCCTGTCGGACTCGCGGCAAACCAAGTCATCCGCGACCGCTATAGAGCCGTCCAGCCACGATTTCAGGATATACAATCAAATGATCCCCCTGAGCGACCCGCGCTTCGGGCAACGTCTGGTCATCCCGCAACCGCACGCCCCCCTCCTTGTGGTCCAAGCTGTAGCTCATCGGTTGGCCGTCAGGGCCCATCACCGGCAAATTCATCTTGGTGATGATGTTAGGCAAGATCCGTTTGACCGTCACCGTGTCGGCAATGACAGCATCGACACTTTTCGCTCCCGTCTGATCCAGGAATGTCACTCGCGTCCCTCGTCGTCCCTCGCTCGAATCATGTCCAGTCAAATCATGTCCAGTCATGCTATCAACTCCGTATGCCACAGAGCAAACTGAAATCCGGCCGACCCGCGCTGATCTCAGGCGTAAGACGCAAACCGCGGCTGATCCCCGAATGAACCCGAATGAAGACGATCCACACCCTCGCATGAAGGGGGGCTGTTTGCGGCGCTTCCGGGCTATTCGCCCATCATCCCCATATCTTAGCTGGCGCGACAGCGGAATCCAAGTTGCGTACCGCCCTTCACCTCCCGCAAGGCGATCTTCGACCTTTTCAGCCGTCTCCGCTATAGGCCGCGAAACGGTCCGCTCGCCCCCCCTTACTCCTTCCTTCAACGGGGTTGGAAATCCAGCACTTTGATTTCCAGTTGATGAATGACCTGAACAACGCTCAATATCGCGGATTCGGCGTCTTCACTGGCTAGAGTGGAGTGGCGTAGCTTCAGGTGAGCGGCACCAATGCCCCCGCGTCCCAACGTGGCATCCAGTGGGGTCCAGCGTTCATTGACCCAAGCCTCCGTCCACATGTGGAAGGCAAAACCTTGGTCACTGGGCGAATAGACAAGCCCCAAAGCAATCCGCGCGGGAATGGATTCGGCCCGGCAGAGGGCGGCCAGGAGCACGGCGTGTTCCGTGCAATCACCTTCGAGCGAGCGGGCCACATCGGCCGCCGTCGCGAATCCTTGTCCAAAGTTCTTGTCTTGGATCGCTTCGTGAACGCCTTTCTCCAACGCCACGCATTTTGCCCAGCGTTCCGATTTCGGGTCGACCAGATCCTGGGCCATCTTCACCACCTGGGGATCATCGGCTTGAATCAGGCTGTTCGGTGCCAAGGTTTCCGGAGCGGGTGCCTCGGCCTGGGCCTCCGGCGGTTCGCTGTCAGGCCGCACGGCTCGAACGGTAATCTCCGCCTTCCGCGGAGCGATCGACCGCACGCGTTGTGATCCACCGGAGGCGAAAAGATTGGCTGGATCTTTCTCGGTCAGTGAAATCTCGTATTTCGCGTGCGCCAATTCATGGGGGTGGGGCAGGGGGGGCGTCACGCGAACGATCGAATCCCAAAACAGATCGTATTCCTGGCTTCCCGCCGCTTCCGCGGTGTCTTGCGTGGTCCGGTAGATCGTTTGCTGCAGGGCGGGGATGGTTGTTTTGAGTACGGTACCATCCGGAGAGGTCCAACAGAAAGACTCCAGCTCTTGATTACCCATCTGGCTGTTCATGGCGATCTTGAGCAACCGCCGCGAGGATCCGTCAAGCAAATCAACCCTTTCGGGCGACTGGGCCCGCAATCTAGTGGTTACCGGCTGGACCCCCACCACCCCCGGCATCAACATGGTGAGCTCACGTTCTTCGCCCGGTTTCATGGGCTGTTGGTCGAACGACTGTTCCAAAGCAAAAAAACCGCCATGATCGTCGGACCAGGGCAGGGTGGTCCGTTCTGCGTTGCCACGGCCCGTGGTGACCAGGTGCAGAGCCCCGTTTCGATAGGTTCCCGTCACGGTGCGCGGCATGCCGCCCAGGGAACTTTCCAGAGTGAACGACCGGAGGGCTCCCTCTTCGGTTTCCATCGATTCGATCCGGGTTTCCATGGCCACGCTTTGATCGGCCCGCTTGATTTTCAGTTTTTGGACGCTGCTCGCCTTGATCATCGTGTCACCGTTCCGTTGCACCGTTTCAAAGACCGTGTGAATGGAGCCAACCTTGGTGTTGGCCATGTAAACGGCCTCCCACGTTTCCCGCAATTGAGCGGCCTTGGACGTTGGCGGGATTTCTTCTCGAGTTTTATCGCTGCTCGTTTTATCGCTGCTCGTTTTATCGCTGCTCGTTTTATCGCTGCTCGACACGACTCTCTTGGGACCACTGGCCCGGGGGTCAGTGCTCCTGGTCTCCGGCGTTCTGGTCTCCGGCGTTTTGGTCCGGTCTCCACAGCCAGAATTCAGCAGTATGCCCGCCGCCAAACCGGCCGTCAGAAGTAGAATCCGTGGCATGATGCGGTCCTTGAACCGGAAAGAGTGCTGCGATTTGGGTGTCACGACGGCATGCCTCCTCACGCGGTAACGCATGGATTTGCCCGTTCTGTTTTGGTGACGGTTTAGCCGATTGACGCACGTCAAGGCCTTACAACCGGTAGAAAAACCTGGTTTCCACTCACAAAAGTCCCTGGTGAAAGCAAACCTCAGTGGTTTTGTTTCGGCGGCCACTTTCATGCTCCAGGCGCGTACCGTACAGAATACAGCATCATGGAGCATGCGAAATACCACGGTCAAGGGCAGCCTGTGAATGCTGCCTGGAACGCCGCGCGCCGGCTGGCGAGTCGCACGCTGTTGCTTGCCGCGATTTCGAAAGACGTGGTGCACTCGTTCCGGCGGCGGCATGGGAAGACACTCTACCAGAAGCGTGGTTTGCTGCCGCTGCCCGGACGGCGGTCCGCGCGCTCTCCACGGGCTTCTTCAAACCCTGAGCGTCCCAGAACGCCTTACTTCACCCTATTGTTGCACAAAGACGGCGTAGGACGGGTCTCCAGGCCCGTCTTTTACAGCGCATAAATGTCTTTTTGCGGTTGTTTGAAGATCTCACATTTCGTGAGATCCGCGGAC
>JBNJEM010000203.1:0-11267 GCA_051745935.1 Planctomycetota bacterium | reverse complement strand
ACCAGCCTCTGAAAGCTTGGCGGCGGCGTGACGCGGGCCTGGGCGTGAACGGGCCTTCCGTCTCGGGACGGAGTCCCAAGCTACCGGAGCGCCGGGAAGCTCCGCGACGTCCGCCGCCCGTAGCTCGGGAATCCTTTCCCGAGACGAACCGCCGGAACGTGCCGCCACGTTCGCCCCCCGTGGAAGAGGCCGCGACGCATCGTGGCCCGGAACCCCGCCAGCCCACGGCCGCCGTGCACCGCCTGGGCGCCGCGGCAGAAGCCAGACTGTCTTCGTTGGGCTGCCCGAATTGCGGCAAGAGCCGTATGAGGAAATGCCTCACGTACGGATCTGTGCGGGGGGCGACCGGTAACGGCCGCCCCTAGTGCGATCACCTTTTCCTCGGTAATCACGATTGCGACGGCAGAAGCGGTCTGAGCCATTCAGAAATCGGTTCGCGGGACGCCAACAAACATCCCTGTTCAAACACCGCAACTTGACGGTACGGTTTGCTCAAGTCATCGTTATCGTAGATCAAGACGTGTGGAAGCTGCTGTATTGCGAGCTTCAGGTTTGCGAGTGTGCGGGGGTAGCGGGATTGAAGCTTGTCGTGGGGTACCTCATGTCCGCCCTGCGAAACCCGCATGCTGACGCGGTCTTCCGAGACGTCCGGTCCAGCGATGCCGATGAAACACAAGACCACGGTGTAACCTGACTCCGCCGCGCGTTTCAAAAATGCGACTCTGTCGCCAACGGGATCGGAAAGAACCGTTTCGAAGACAAAACTCTCTTGTCGTTTCACGAGTTCCCGTCGGATCACATCGGCAAGCCGAGCAGCGGCATAGGCGTCGATATCCAACTCGCGCGCCAGCACGTCCGCGTTAACAAGCGGCAAGGCAGCACGCTCCAGATGAGCATGAAAAAACGTGGTTTTTCCGGCACCGTTTGGCCCCGCGACTGCGACGACAATCGGCCGCTTGTCGAACCGCGCGAAGTCCATCACTCGGTTTCCTGGAACTGCCGATTGACGAACCTACCTACCGTGCGCGTCCCATCCGCGTCAATCCGAACAAGCATTCCCGGTGCATGCGGCGCGGGTTCATAGTGCGGAAACGGCTGGCGCTGAAGATGGTCGGCTACTCGCCGCCGCCCCTCGTCGGTATCGATTGAGTCCAGGCATTCCGACAACGGCTTGACGGCCCCGGCCCGGCGCAAGGCAAGCGCCTGGGCACCTTGCAGAAGTGGCTCGATCGCCCGCCCCAACTGTGCCCAATACTCGATCTGCCCTGCAATTGACCGTTCCGCGACCTCCGACGTGAGTCGAGCATCAAGTACAAGTTCATCGGAAAGTTTCACTGGTTGGCTCATAAGACGATGGTAGCATAATGCTACCTAACCGTCAAGCGGTCAGTTGCACAGGAACGAAGACACACAGGTTTTAGGCTAGGGGGCACGACGCCCCCTCTGCTGTGCTCGCCCCTCGGAGTTTGTGTGTCTCCGTTTGAGTTGCCAGCGCCATGTCGTGTTGTTTGGCCTTGTGGAACCGCATCAAACGTTGATAAAGATGGATCGCCCGGATGGTGGGCGAGTCGGTATCCGTCGACTTGATCTCCCACGCTAAAAAGTCTTTGGGGGGGCTCAAAATGGGACTGGAGGCTGGTCTGTTTGAGTCCGGCGAACGAATCGCCATTTGTTCTGTTGAGAAAATGTCCAATACCAGTTGGCCAGCACCGCTTCCATCATGGGCTGCATCGCCTCGGGCAGTTCCGTCATCCGCTTTTCCAACCGCGAAATCCGCTCTTCCGCCTTGCCCTCTTGGATCTGGCTCTGCAGCATGATTTGCAAAGCAACGGCCTTGGTCGCCTCGTCGTGGTCGCGGGCCTTTAGCGGGCGCGGAACGCCAGACGCCCTTGTGGGTCGGGCGGTGGACCGCGTCGTCGATTCGCCGGATCCAGTACCCCTTGGGTCTCGTTCTTCGTGTCACTCTGTTCGAGCGAAGGGGAACAGGCACCTTTGCGGCGGCGGAGGCAAGCGAGGAAAAGGAGTGTAGCGTTTGTGTCAGAGACAAATCGCATCATGTTTATGCCATCTCCACTGCAACATGCATCAATGATGGAGTAGTCGCGAGTGCGATTTCGCCATGTTGCCTGCTCATGCGCAGCAGATGTACCCATCCCCTTTGCCCCTTCGGATCCAGTCCACCCGGCGACCCGGCGTCGCTCACCCGTCTACCGCCAAATTGCCCGCTCACGCTCTCAATAGCTTCAGCCGCCTGCCGTTTCTCAAGGACTCGGATCCACAGAAATCGTCTTGACCGGCTTCTTGCTCAGTTGCACAGGCAGTTGTCCAGCCTGGAGAATACGAGCTAGCCGTTGAATCTCCTGGCGAGTGAAATCGCCTGTGATCTTCCCCCGATCTTTGATCGTACTTACGATGCGCGGCGCAGACAGCAACTGGTCATCCAGCACGATGCCTAGCCTCCGATGGAACCCCGCACTTTGTTCGGGCAGGTTTGCTTTGGTCACATTCGTCAGGATTTCGGCCCCCTCCTCGGTCGTCACGAACTCTAAACACGGCTCGCCCATTCCATCGACCGCTTCCGAGACCGATGCAAGGTGTTTGCTCTGGAAACGTAGTTCGGCATTATGTTCTACGACCACCAACACCTGCAGGTCCGTGATCCCTTTTTCGCGAAGGATGTGATTCTGAACATGCGGTCCTCCGCCCATACCCTGTATCTCCTCAGTCGAGAAGATCACCAATTCTCCGCTTTTGCCGTTGCGGAGGACCCCAATGTCGCCGGGTATGCTCAAAGTGTGGTTCCCGGATTCCTTCCTTTTCACCACGTCGACCCAGCGTCCGAGGACCGTATCGTCTTTCTTCACCTCCGTACTTCTGGCTGTCTTTGCCGTTGCGATCAATTGCCCATGATCTCTTCGATTCGCCAGGACTAGGAACTGCAATCTACCGGTGGCCGTTGCCAGCGCTTGGACCTGGGGCCGCGGCGACTCGTCGTGGCTTGGTACGGCAATTTCGAGGCGATCGGCTTCATTGAAGTAAACGTGAATCCCTCGCGTGCCAATGGGATCGAGGCGTTCCTCTAATACAGAGACCGTTGCCTCTTTCGTGGCGATATCCAATTGCGGTGGCACTCCATCACGATCCCGGGCGAGTTCGTAGATGTAGATCGTGCCGCCTGCTTGGTTGATGTCCGGGGGACCACAACCCACCACCACCGAGACGAACAGAAAAGCGGTCGCGCACGTTGACGAATAACCACACATGTGAATCTTCTCCAACGAAGTTAATTACTAAGAGACGCGGCTCAACAGCAATTCGAGGCAAAGTAGCCACCGGTACATGACAAGCATTAGACTAACCGCACCTCCCCATCTGGGAAGGCACAACGTGAATCACAAACGTTTCCTTACTGGGCGCCGTTTGCGGCACGCCCCCCCTGCTCACCATTGTCAAATACCGGCTGCATTTCCTCAAACCTACCAGACTCGTCTATCAATTTTCCAGACTTGGAGGTCGAATATCTCTCGACTTGATAACCCTTTGGGGGCACAACTTCGAACAGCGACGGATCGCGCCGGTCATACGAAAAATCCTTGCACACGACATGTAACCCCCCTTCCACCTTGTCCGTGTCATATTCTATTTGCACAGGGAGATGTGTATTTGAGTCCACGTACACGAGCATTTCTATGCCCCCCGATATTGCAGACTCTGGAAGAACCCGGTAACGTTCCACCGGCTGTCCGTTAAGGCAACCATCGCTCAATTCTTCTACAGCATCGGCATCGCAGTTACGCAATTGTTTCAGAAACTCACTGAACGATGGCTGTTGCTTCGAGCGGTGATTGTACGTGACCACGACCGCGCGTTTTTGAGTTGGATAAAGGGCCATCGATACACCCCGTTTATGGTCCGTCACGTGAATTCTTTCACCATCTGCAAATTCGCATCGAACACGGTTCCGGGGAAGGTCAACCATTTGTTGGGCCCTCGATGTATCAACCACCCCCGCAGGTGCTTTGATGAAATCCGCTGAAAACGTCATGCAGGGCACTCGATCAATAGCGGCTTGTACTCGCGCAAATGCACTCTTTGGTCCAGGAACGGCAAAAAACACGAGACACACACCACCGATGGCCACAGCCAGTACTGCTGTGATTGCTGCAGCCATACGGCAGGAAAGCCTGTTGCTGCACATCCCGTTGTCTCGACGGACAATCGCCGCAGGAACCTCGATGTTGGTCAAAGTATCACGTGTGCGTTCAACAGCCTTTTTTACAGCCTCAGGCGAAGGCTTGACGGTAGAGAGCTGCTCTAGTAGGCGAACTTCGTCGGCCGCAGTGCGATCTTTCATGGATGACCTCCTCGATCGGTTCTTTGAGAAGCCTCTGCGAGCAGTTCGCGTAACTGAACGAGCGCCTTGTAGCAAAGTGCGCGGATTTGATGTGGCGTCTTGTCAAAGTCCTGGGCTAGAGCCTCATAGGATTGCTGCTCGATGTAATGCATCATGAGCAATTCACGATCCCGAGGTGAAAGGCCGGCCATGGCCTCGAGAACCGTTTGGATCTGTTCGACTTCAATAAGACGTTCTAGAGGGGACGGCCCATCATCGGACGACTCTCGATCTCCAAGTTCCACACCGAGAACTTCAGTTCGATTGCGCCGCCAATCAAACGCAAGATGTAGTGCTGTACGGCGTGCGTAGGCCAAGGGACTCCTCGCAGTACGACATGCATCCGCTGCCCTCAGTCTCAGGAACAGTTCTTGCATGAGATCCTCGGCAACGTCTTCGCGCAATGTAATCCGATATAGCAGTCCGAACAGGGCATCTCCGTGGGCTTCAAGGAACTTGAGTATTTCTGTCACGAGTACCCCCAGTACTGCAACTCGCGCTCACGCATGCTACCATGTCACATTATAGATGACGCAAATTGTGTGGCATGCGCAACCCAAAAAGACAAAAACGGAGTCGACTTGGTAGTGATCGACGGTCGCGACGAGCGCCGGCCCCAATTCTGTTCGACGCTTACAGAGGGCCGTAGCCTAAAGCGACCGGCGAGATAGCGGACGCTAGCACCAAAAATCAGTTGACGTAACCGCGCTGTTCTGTTACAAGCATCTCGGCCATCTTCTCTTCGAACGACTGATGTCACCGTCGAGCGTCGTATGCCTAATTCCGTGGCCATTCTACTGATCGGCCTGTTCGGTCTTAGCGGCTGTTCGCTGCTGAAGTCCCGGTACGCCATGGACGATCCGGTCTATGCCGAGAAATACGCGGAAGGCGCACCCAAGACGGATCTCTTGGAAAAAGCGAAGCAGGCCCTCGACGTCCGAGTCGCCAGCTTCCCCTTCGCCCGCGAGTGCAAGGGTAGTTGCCAATCGTTCGGTACGAAACACCGGTAGTGCTGTTCCAGCCAACAAGAAGAATGCAAATACGAACAGAGACCCATATTCTCGGGGGCCCATGGCCGAAGCCAGCATTCGCCCCTGTTGACCCAGACGGACTACACGATGCTCCAGCTCAGTTTGCCGGTCAAGGAGCATCGGAGTCAGGGCACATTTGGCGTCAGGAAGTGCAGGCCATTCCGCCGTCTTCAAGATTGCCTGCCTAAGTGCTGTACCGTCCCCGCCGTGACGAATGGCGAAATCATCACAAATCAGTTCTCGCAGCTGAGAAATCTTGCCGTTGACGTACCGAAGCGCCGGTTTCCACCAAAACAATGCTTGAGATAGCATCTGGAGAACCGCCGTGAACGGGTCGCGCCGGACGACATGCGCTGCTTCGTGCAACAACACGGAAAGAAGTTGCCTGCTGTCAAGCGTCTTTGCTAGCCCCTCAGGCATGAGAACAATCGGTCGAGAGATCCCAACCGAAACAGGGTCAGCCATACCGGGGACTTCGCAGACGCGAAAACGTCCAGACATTTCATACGCCTCTTCGACATGCCTGGCAGCGGCGATCAATCGGGGATCGGTGCTGTCGCGCCTGTGAAGCCGAATACGACTGATCCGATGTAAACTTCGAAGCAGCCATAGAGCGAGGATTGCCGAACCCACGGCCCAGGCCAGGACACCCCAGAAAAGAATCTGGATGACGACACTGTCTGTCTCATGGGCAGAAGCGCGGGCGGGGCGAGCGGCAGCACCGGTCACCAAAGGTGGTAGTTTCACCTGTTCGTGATACTGTGTGTTGGATCTCGATTTCAGGGCTTCTGCTCGCTTCTCTGTGACGGCAGAATTTTCGGCTTTTGAAGTCTCTCCGGAAATTGACACGCGTGTCATGTTCGATTGAGATGTGCCGAGGGATACGTGACAAATACCTGGTGACAAGGAGGACTGGACTTGAACGATGTGGAAATCACCACCGACCCCGACGAGAGCCGGGCCCTGGACCGGAAACGGCTCGCTCGACAGGACGTTCAACACCTGATGGCCAACATGACGGCCCAGCAGGCCGAGAGGGTCGTCGAACTGCTTCGCGGCGACGACGAGCTGATGGAACTGCACAACGACTACGCATAGGGGGATGCTTCACACGACTAAATTCCCGGGAAGGTCATACCTCATGCAAGCTTTCATGATTTTTCGCGGCGACAAGCCGCTGGTCTGGACCACCGACGCGGACACGGAGGCGCACACTGGAGTGGCCGAATGCTTCTTCTCCTTTCCCTCCCGCGAAACCGCAAATCGCGTCCTGGCGGGGGTACCATCGCTGTTCGACATGGACGAGGAGGACGCGGAGACTCTGAACGTCCGGGAAATCGACATACCGGGGTGAGTATGGAATCGCGCTGACGAGCCTGCGAAAGGCCGAAGGGAATCGATGGCCACAAAGCGACCAGCCACGCTTCTCCTGATTCACGGCATTGCTGAAGGGGGAGTTGCTTTTGCCACCGTCTCCAAGATCCTGGGACGCACAGAGGCTTTGTACGCCTCATCGGTCCCAGTTTGACTTGTCTCACACGGGGTGATCTTTTGCTGAAATGCTCCGGCAAGCCTACCGATAGCTGTTGTCATCCGCTGACGATGATGCGTGCGGGGGCAAGGAGAAGAGGCACGCCAAGGATCTCCGCGTCGGCAATGTGCTCAAGCAGCGACAGTACCACGCACGATTAACGCGCGAGGACTCGCGGGTGGCATTTCTCGCCCCAGTGGGATCGCTATCGCACACTACCGATGCGCGAATAATCCGGGTTTCGGCCAATCGACCGTAGGCCCAAAGTCTAGCCACCGATTGTGCTGTGTGATAAGCTGCGGATGAGGTGCATCGCGTTATTTTGCAGAAGGCCCGCCGGGTTTGCTCCCTTGGGTGGTGCATATAAGTACATAGTTGGGATATGAATGATCAAAGAACATGCACTGTTTTGGCTAATCATGGTGGCGGGAGCAGCAGTGATTTCTGTGGCCCTCGAAGTCGCCCGGCGTAGGCGTCTCCAGAAGTACTGGGTGCGGACGTGCGCCGGTCCGCAATGGCGCGAGTCATTCCCCGACGCTCCCAAGGAGGATATCCGTTCCTTTCTGAATGCGTTCGTAAGCGCCTTCGGTTTCAACCGGAAGAGGCGACTGCAGTTCAGTCCCGGTGACGAGATTCTCGATGTGTATCGTAGCGTCTATCCTCCGGGTAGCATCGTCGATTCGATGGAACTCGAGTCCCTCACCCTCGTGCTGGAGCGTGAATACGGACTCGATTACTCCACGCTGAACCAGGAGGATTTGACTCTGGGGCGATTGTTCGAGATGACGAGGAATCCTAACAAGACGCCTGGACACGTAGGCTGAAAGATCACCGTGGACGGCAACCTTCCAGCCCCGGTAGGCGCAACGTTAGGGTCCAGAAGGATAAAGTAGTATGTCGTTGCATAGAAATATATTTCAGGCGGTTGGATTCTTCCGGGTGGAAAGCTGCCCGACGCAAGCCGTCCTCCCGTTGGTCGGACTCGCGGCGGAGAAAGTCATCCGCGACCAGTATAACGAGCGTACGGTTCAGGTTTATAGCAGCAGCAATCGACTGGAGGTTGAAGCCATCGCTGAAGAAGTCCGTGCGGCTGGAATCACGTGTAGTATTGACGGCGGGGTTGCATCCACTTTTCCCGGATTCACCGCGCTTGACGGTGTGGCCATGATCAGTCTTGTGGTATTCGAGTCTGATACCGCGAAATCGCGCGAAATCGCAGCTTGTTGGCTCAGCAAGCAACCATCTGATGAAGCCCCTGATGAAGCCTAACCAAACGCTTGACCGGAATGGCCGATCCGGTGGCAATGAAGCGGGTAGCTGAGCGGCGGCCGGCCGGTCAGCGTGGATGTTCTGCCACAAACCGAAGTAAAGGAGACCGCCATGCCAGCCCTACGAGTTCGCGAGATGAAAGACAAATCGGTGAAGGGCGCTTTGCGTGAGGCATTGTCGGATGACAGGCGCATTTCAGTCAAAGAAGCGTACGCGATAGTCCGGTCCGCCCTGGATAAGAACGGGATATCGAGACAGGAACGTAGGGACCTGCGACTGCTGTTCAGCGAGTCACGCACCGTTGACCGGTCAGTCAGTCGCCACATTCTTGCCTGGCTCGACCGCTGCGATCGCCTTGCGACTCGCCTGCAGTACTCGGCCGTCAAACGGCACTACGGCGGCATTCCCAGCGGATGGGTAGGGAGTATGATACTGGTGGTGCGGGCAGATGCGCTGTGAAGGTCTCTAAGGCACTCAAGGCCGCCGGCCTGTCTTTCACGAGTTATTCGTTCAAGTGGCTTTGGAAGAACGACTTGCCTGTGAACGCGACCGAACTGTCGAAGTTCTTGAAGTTCAAGTTCGGAGCCGGGGAGACGGTTAACCGGCGGTCTCCCGGAATGAATGTCAGACAGGGCATTCTCTTCATCGCAGGTGGTTGGGCGTCACCACATGGTCAACCGGTTGGGCACATCACGCTCTGGAACGGACAGAAATGTGAAGACGGGACTTCGCATGATGTTCAGAAGGGAGCGCCCAGCTGCTTGTTCTGGGAGTTGCGCCCAGACTGGCTCAAGGGATAGGGGGCGCCTGGACAGTTGGATGACCCACATAGGGATGAGTTCAGATGGACGCCGTCGCAACGACAGAACAAGCCGGTGCATGCGACAGCTTACAGCCGCGCGTGAACGGCGGCGTCGGCCTCGGAGAGAAGATATGCCGAAACGTGGCAAATCACTTGAAAGATTGGTCGCTACTATTGAACGCGTCTTGCGAGATGATGAAACCATCGAAGTTGAATCGCCCAAACGGCTCGCAGACCGAACGACAGGAAAGCTTCGCGAGCACGACGTCCTGCTAACCATAACCAATGGACACCATTCGATTCTTGTAGCCATCGAGTGCCGTGATCGATCAAGACCGGTAGGGGTTCCGGAGATAGAGGCATTCTGGGCCAAGTGCCAAGATACTGGCGTAAATCAAGGGATAATCGTATCGCCGCGTGGATTTCGAGGTAGTGGTCGAAACAAAGCGGAACACTTGGGAATTCGATGTCTGGACTTGGCAGAAGCAGAATCTTTTAATTGGTTGCTAGCATCTGGGTTTCTCGCTATAAAAAGAAACCTCCTAGGCCACGACTGGAATTTCTTTCCGGAAACCGAAGGTATCGTTTCTAGGAAGAATATGGAGGTTATAGCGCCAGACGGCACACACATAGATTCCGCCGTTCTCACTGCGAACGCTCAACGAATATTAGACCAACACGTATCGTTCGAGGACGAACCAGTCAATAACAGGGAAATTGGGGTTCGAGTTCGGACAGAGGGGATTGTGCTTAGGAATTCGGAGTCAGGGGAGACGACTTCCGTACGTTTTGCTGGCGTCAGGGTGACATATTCAATCACACATGAATTGATCCCATTCCGGCTTTCTCAGTATCGAGATAATGACGCCGATTTGAACATCACAGATGTTGCAACTGCGGACCTCCAAATTGGTGCTAAGACCCAAATTATTTGGGACGCTGGGCCCCACCGTTATTTGAGATTCAGGTCAACACCTGCGGTCATTCTGTAAGTAGCTCCGTGGCAACGACTTAGGCGGGGTAGCGGGGTCCCATTTGGTTGTTTTACGGGCGGGGTTTGCGTCTCAAATAGCGTGGGAAAACCGTCTCAGCCAATTTGGTCCCTAGCAAATTGGCGACAAAACAGGTAGCATAATGGTTATCTATAAAGAAGATGAGGGAGGAAAAGTAGTGTTTGTTCCACATTCACGCAAAGACGCCTAACAAAGGCGATCGAGCCCGATGTTGGACCGCTTCCTCGCTTTGCTACCGCTCCGGCCGGTCGCCGTCAAGGGCAGCTTATCGCCAGGGTTAGTAGCCATGAGTTCACGCACGATCAAAATCATGGCCGTCCTCAACGTTGTTGCAGCCGCAGCGCTTTTGGTGTGGTTCAGGGCAATACCGAAGCAATCCAGCGTAGGTGACGCGATACAACAAACAATCGATCACTCCACCGAGTTCGATGCATCGATTCGACTTGAATTCACGCGAAGGATGCGAGACACCTGGGAGGATCGCGCCAAGCAGTATCGCTACTGGGCGATGGCGGCAGGTGCTATCATCCTGATGAACACCGCCGTCTTCTTTCTCTATCTGCTTGACGTCGAGGCCGGTGAGATGCCCGCTGACCACCGGCGGCAGTTGAACGGCGACGCCTGGGAGGAAGAATAGGCTGCCGGTTGGAAGCCGGTTTCCGGGGTGACCGGCAACTGAACCTTTCACCTGCGGCGGAAGAAGATGACCTGGCCATTCCGAAGGAAGATGTCTTTTTCGCGAGCGCCACCTCGCACGTGGCCCCGATTCGTAGACGGGAAGGAACCGATCGCGTGCTGGTGTTCGTAACAAACTCTGTACCAGTACACTCATGCCCCAATTCGCGACTATTCTCAAAGGACCGTCTGAGAATCATGCTTCGCGAACTGCCGGAATATTCCTTGTGCCCGGTTCTCAGCAATATCCCCGACGAACCCTTGAGAATAGACGATCGCCGCGAACCTTTGGGAATATTCCGGTTTCACCGTGATTCCGAGAGCCGGTTAGCGATCATGCCCCGCTGCTTCCAGAATGGAAACCAAGTTCGGCGGCCGATAGTTCGTGCCTTTGGTCGCCTTGCCGGTTCCGTCGGCAACGAGGTCTTTACTCATATTGCTTCGGTGAACTTCTGCGAAGAGCTCGCCGGCGGGGAGCCCGCTGGCGACGGCGTCCCCGAAGAGCACGTAGGCGCGGTCCGCCCAGGCATCGGCGGCACCGACGAGATCGCCG
>JBNJEM010000202.1:0-11313 GCA_051745935.1 Planctomycetota bacterium | reverse complement strand
TTTCGTGAGATCTGCGGACACCAGATCAAGTACGATTTCGTACTTGAAAAGACGGGCCTGGAGACCCGTCCTACATATACTGTTTGCAACGTTAGGGTAAACAGTCAAGAATCCTGCAGGTGGTTTCAAGTGAACACGTACGGAACGGCTTTGATAACGGGAGGCGCTAGGCGAATTGGCCGCGCGATTGCGTTACGACTCGCCGAACTGGGTTTCGATATCGCATTGCACTACAATACGTCGCGTGGTGATGCCGAGCGAGTGGCGGGCGAGATTGAACGCGCGGGGTCCCGCTGCGGCCTTTTTGCCTGCGATCTCAGTGACGGCGATGGCGTTTTGCGGTTGATCGGCCGCGTAACCGATAGCTTTTCGGACCTGTCGATACTCGTCAATAACGCGTCGATCTTTGAACGAGCCCCGTTGCTGGACACGGAGCCGGAACTGTTCGATCGGCACTTTGACATCAACTACCGAGCCCCATTTTTTTTGACTCGCGATTTCGCCCGGCACTGCGATCAAGGTCTGGTGATCAACCTCGTCGACACCAAGATCAGTCGCAACGCGGGGGCTTATTTCGCTTACACGTTGACCAAGAAGTCGTTGTTCGAGTTTACAGAGATGGCCGCCGCCCAGCTGGGACCGGACATCCGGGTCAACGCGGTCGCCCCAGGCCTCGTGCTGCCACCGGCTGGCGAGGATGAAAGCTATCTTGCCGAGCGCGCCAAGTCAATTCCGCTCCAACGCCACGGTGACCCCATGGCCGTTTGCAATGCCATCGCGTACCTGGTCGATAATCGGTTTATTACTGGCCAGTGCATCTATGTTGACGGTGGTGAACACCTGCTGTAGTGGGAGGCAAGGATGATCTTTCGCATCAAGAACCTGCGATTGGCTACGATCATCGGCATCAATGATTGGGAACGCGAGCATGAGCAGGAAATCATTATCAACATTGAAGCTGAGTTTGACGGGGAAAAGGGAGCAAGCAGCGACGATATCCGGGACACGGTCAACTATCGCGACATCACCAAAGACGTTATTGAATTAGTGGAACAATCGGCGTGCGGCCTGTTGGAGACCCTGGCCGCCGAGATCCGCGACCTCGTCATGGAAGACAAACGGGTGGAACGGGTGGCGGTCGAAATCGACAAGCCGCGCGCGCTACGGTTCGCCGATTCAGTCTCCATTACCTGTACGGGAAAGCGGGAAACATGAATCGAGCCGTGATTGGCGTGGGATCCAACATCGATCCCGAACGCAACATTGCGCGGGCATGTAAAACCCTTGCCCAGCGGCATACGGTCCTAGCCCAGTCCCGGATCGTGGAAACCGAACCAATCGGATTTTTGGACCAGCCCAAGTTCTTGAACACAACGCTGCTCCTGGAGACCGATCAGCGGCGGGACGGGCTCCGCGAAGAGTTGCGTGACATTGAACGCCGACAAGGTCGCGTGCGCACGGCCAACAAGTATGGTCAGCGCACCATCGACTTGGATATCGTGGTCTGGAACGGCCAGGTCGTGGACAATGAGGTCCATGAGCGGGATTTCCTGCGGGCGGGGGTGCGCGAAGTATGGCCCGAGCTTGACCTTTATACCGGTCGCGGATGACTTTCTCCGCCGCGAGTCCGACCAACGGGAGGACGGCTTGCGTCGGGCAGCTTTCCACCCGGAAAAATCCAACCGCCTGTAATATAGCTTGAGCCATGGGGCTTCGCCGCGCTCCCCCCCATGCCAACGTGTGGCCCGCCCCATGCAGGCCATTCAACTCCCCGTAGGCTCTTCCAGAGAAATGATGGGCTTGAACCGTGGAACGGTCCGCGTCACGAATTCCTGATTGATGAACAGCCGGACACATGGGATCAACAGTACGGCACCAGAGTGTTCCGTGCGGACGACTTCCTGTGTCGTTGCCCGAGCGCACTCCCTTCACGGAATCGCATGTGCACAAACTATGTAATGCTAATCACGCGGAGGGGCGACACGTGCCGCCGATGTATTCCATCTGGCCTTTGCACACCGCGCAGTGTCGCGGCTACGGCTCACCCTCCGCCGGCTCGTCCGCCGCCGTCTGATACTGAACCTCCACTGTCGGCACGCCCAGCTCCTCTTGGATCCGGGCCGGGTTTTTCGTGCGCACGCTGTGGGGCCGAGCGGCTTCTGGCTAGCGCGTTTAACCGCAATCCCGGAGTGCCGATCGCTCGTCGGGTGTCCATGGCTGGTGTCCAGCCACCGATCGGCACGGAGGGATGCGCGCTGGGGCAGCAAAGTTTCGCGCCGCCTTCCCCGATTTCCAACCCCGCACGTCTGGCCACCCCATGCGGTTGCAAGAGCCCGTAACGTCGCGCGGCCTCGGCCCGGCAACCGGTGGGGTTGGCACCCGGGCTGGCCACCTTACGCGCTGCGGCTTCAGCGCGCAGGCCGCCTCCGGCGGGCTAGGCGGGCTTTCGGGAACCTAATGGCGCAGCGTTTTCAGCCAGCGGGCCACGGCTTCGGCGTCTTCCTCCTCCAACGCAACGCTGGCCATGGCACCGGTTGGCTCCTCGCGAATCCCAAGTTCCGTGGCATTTTCACCGCTCGGTTCGATCAGCCACTGGACCAACACATCTTCTGTTCGTGCCGCCGCCGCACTCAAGTCTCCGCCGATCCCGCCGCCAGGCTGCCCTTCACCGCGCACCGCGTGGCAGTCCAAGCAACGATTCTCGGAAACAATCGCTTCAACACTCTCGGCGCCCGGCCCCAAATCAGAGGGTGGCTTGACGTCAAACAGCGACGTCAGGGCATCGGTCAGCAGCTCAACCTGATCCGAGGTCAGTTTCACGCCGGCCATTTCTCCGGTGGCTGGCCGGCGAATTCCCAGCCGCTCGGCCGTTTCCTTATCGGGCTGCTTGAGAAAGGCTCGCACGGTGCTTTCACCGCGGGCCGACACCGATTCGATGGGCCCGCCCGGCTCCTCGTATCCGACACCATCCATCACATGGCAGGCGAGGCATCCCATCACGGCAATTCTCTTTTTGGGCTCCACCTGCGATAAATCGAGATTGGTTTGGGCCACCCACTGCGAATAAAGCATTGGAGCACTCAGCAAACCAAACAGGCCCGCCAGCATGGTGAGCGGGGTCAAGAATGGCTTTAGCATGTCTTTCAACTTGTAGAAGACAAAAACGCAGGCCGCAGCGCCTCCAACAATCGTGGCGAACCAAACGAGCTGATCCAGCCATGCGGGCATGGGGACATAGTGAGGCGTTGGATGAAGGTACAACACATACCAGGAAGAGGCAAAGAAAACGGCTCCCACGAACACCGAAATCACATTGCGCGTCAACGCCAATGACCCCAAAGCAAGGCCGCTGCCGACAATGATTCCCAGTGAGCTAATCGCCCAGGTTTTCGACACGTCACCGGCCATGAGACGCGACCAGAAGACCGCATCTTCCGCACGGAACACTTCTTGCACTTGATAGCACAAAAACAGGGTACAGGGTCCACTGAGAGCCATGACCAAAAGGCCGCCTTGGTGGAGCCTGCCGCGCTTCTTCAGTCGCCCAAGAACCGCAATCACTCCCGACAAGACAAACACGACCACCCCGAGTTGGTTAATCCAGAATAACGGATCGCGCATAACGGTATTTTCCTCTTATTCTTTTTTATACAGGTCGCGTATGACTTTCTCCGCCGCGAGTCCGACCAACGGGAGGACGGCTTGCGTCGGGCAGCGTGCTACCCGGAAAAATCCAACCGCCTGAAATATACTTAACTTTCCGAGTCTGTCAGTGATTAATTGCCCGTACCACAACCATTCACGTTTCCCGCTATCGAACCGGTTTTGGAAGCGGCAGCCTCTAAGCGGTCCGTTTTCGGAATTGACTCTATGGTTATGAATTGCCAGCCAACTTACATGCCGCGATCCCGAATCCGCGGTCGGGGCACCGCTCGCAGATCGCGGCGTGGTTCCGTCCAGGCCCGTTCAACCGCCCGCACAAGCCACTGCGCGATGGCGGCAAAATCCTCGTCCGACCGATCCGTATAGAGTGCCTTGCCACACTTTTGAGTTCCCCCCGCTGATCGGGCCAGCGGGGCTGTTAAAAAGAGGCTTTCTTCAGGCGCGTAAAGATCCACCCAGTAGGGTCGCGTGACTTCGCCCGCTTCGTGGCATGTGCCGCAGCGGCGCTGGTGAATCGACTCGATCTTGGCAAACAGACCCGTGTCGGCTGGGAGATCGTAAACTGGCTGCTTCCGACGTTTGTTGATGAACCGATCGTGGTAAGGCGCGTTCCCATCAATCCAAGTCACAAGTCGAAGCCATTCGTCCGGCGTCAGTTCAATGTTTTCCGTGCAGGAGCCATCTCGTAAGACCTGTATCAGCTTGCTCTTGTGCGAACCGAACGCCAAGGGTTCGGTGATACTGGCGTCATCGTGAATGTTGCTGCGTGAGACCAATTCATGAACGCGGATCGTTTCGTAGGCGCGATTGGCTCCAAAGGCCGGAATGGTACCGCGGGCCGTCAGCCCACGACTGAAGTCGAGGCCGGCGGCAGGTTTCAGTCCCCCGTGACATTCAGTACAATGCCGGTCGAAGATCGGTTGAATATCTCTTAAAAAACTGACCGGCTGTTGCCCCCAGGGCGGTGGTACCAGCTCCGACGGCCCCCGGACCACTGCACTCGGAAAGCTTTGGGACGGCGGCGCTTCACCTCGCGTCTCATGGCAACCGACGCACATGCGACGTTCGCCTGGCTGCAAACTGATGAACGAACGCATGCGACGCAGTTCCATATGGTTTTCATCCAGCAGCTGGAAATAGACCGGCGTATCGGCCGGCACGCGAAAATGCGCGCTTCCATCCGCTTCAACCGGTACGTCCCCCAACACCCGCACCGGCGTCCAGTTCGGCTGCAACTCTTGAGTGTGAGCGACCTCGTGATAGCGTTGTCCTCCGTACCGGTTGTCGTAGGGCCAAGCCAAACGCTGGGAGATGCGCAAATAGCACGCGTCTTCTTTCTCCACGCCCGCGACACCATGAGACACGTCCGCCACGGCACACGTGGCATCCTTGACCGTGGGGTCCGCGACGTCGGTGATTTGGAGCGGTTTGGGGCGACTGGCGATGGGAATTGGCGAAAAAGTGGAGATATCGGGGTCCCGATAAAGTAGCTCCTTGTTGCCAAACACATCAATCAGATAAATGCCATATCCTGTTGGATCGTTTTGCTTGTCGCCGTACGAATACGCGGCCAGAACGTACTTTTCGGAGAGCGGCCAAGGGGTCATGTAAAAGCCTTCTCCGTCACGCACGCCTCCTTCCAGCACGGGCCGCCCCGACATGCCCCCCTCCGGCGGCAAGATATCCGGTGTGACAATCCGGATGGCACGGTCCGTGTTCATGCCGACCGACGGCGTCACCATCACGACCGGGCCGGCAGCCAGCGTGTGGTGCCCGGCCGCGATGGCCACCAGCTTGCGACTACCTCGGGTGGGAACCGAGCGAACATCCTCGAGTGCCCACGGCTCGTTAAGATGCTGCTTGAACAGCGCATCAGCTCCAGTCCCATCCGGCCGGACAGTCCAGATCGACTGAATGTGCGCCCATCCCCGCTCCTGGTACTCCCAGCGACAGTAACCAATCGATCCGTCAGCCAGCGAGTGTGGCAGATAGTCCCCGTCTTTCGATGCGCTGAGGCGACGGATGTTACTTCCATCTCCCCGCATCACGTACAGATTGCAGGACGTCTCGTCCTTGTCGAATTCGTTGCACTGTAGGCTGAACCCGCAACGTTCCGACACGAATGCAATCTCGCCACTAGGAAGGAACGTGGGATCAAGATCGCTCCATTGACCAGCCGTCAGCTGGCACAAATTGTCCCCGTTGATATCCATCTGAAACAGATGAATTGGTTCCACGTCCCGCCGCAATTGATAGTTCGTCCGACGGTCGAGCCACCCCTCAATCGGCTCCTGGCTTTCAGACTGGGCGTACCCAAACACGATGTGCTCCGCGTCCCAATCCAGGTCCACCCCATGCACATGCCCGGGCCCTAGTCGTTCGTTGAGCAACGTCTCCACCCGCGGCGGGGAATCCGGCCCGCGCGAGGAAAGCACACAGATATCCCCGCCAGGCCGCGACACCCAGGGCATGTGATTGAGGCAGATGTCCGGGTACGTTTCCTGCGTGAATCGCTTGACGCACAGCAGCTTGTCGAACTGGAGCAATGGGTTTCGGAAAACGAGTCGCCGGATAATCCACCGAGTCGAAAGGTAGAGTTTCCGCGTCCGCGCCCCATCCCTCGCACCGGAAACTTGGTCCAATTGATTGCGGGCCTCCACCAACTGTCGGCGAAACGCGGCCGTGTCCACTCCTCGACGTGCCAAGTCGTCAGCCAGCAACAATCCGTGTCGCACAACGTGGGCCGTGAACTCGGATAAGGCGTCATCCACGTCTGGTGTTATTTTGTTCGTTGACCACTGGCTGACACTGCTCTGATCCGCCAAGCAGTTCAAGGCAATATTCTCGCTGGGGTCATGGTTGCCATGGATTTCCACCTCGTCAAGATGAAGAAAGACGGGGTCGGAACTCGGAATGCCCAAGCGAACGAAACGGGCTGTTACGGGCTCGGGGAATTCCACTTCCAACGGTGGCGCGCCGGAGATACCCCCAAAATGCTTGCCCTGATTCTCATGCCGAACCGTCCAGTTTTGGCCGTCGTCCGAGGTGAGGATCCGGAGGTCATCAGCGTTGTGAAGGCCAGGGCCGTAATCCAGCCGGTTAAAAACCAAAATGCGAACAATGGCGCGGCGCCGGCCCAGATCGACCTGCCACCAGGGATTCGGCTCCAGCCCCGTATGGAATGCATACTTGCCGTTTTTGACTCCATCCACCGCCCCAGCGGCGTCGCCGACCGTCTTGGCAATGTTCTGCTCCGAAGCAGCCCAACGTTGGGCCTGTCGCAGCCAATCGGCTTCAACCTGCTCCCGCATCGAAACATCGGCCGCCGGGCAACAGCTGCACGAAACCAGAGCCACGAGAAGCCCCCATGCGCGGGCCGTGCCCCTCAAGGGCCCCGACGCGGCGAACAGCCATGGGAAAATCAGGGTCTCAACGCACACCGAACGACTCCTTGCGGAAAGAAGTGAATGTACACCCTTACAGCCCGTGCCCACCCTTACAGCCCGTGCCCACCCCTGTGCCCTCGCATTCAGCACAATCAAGCCGCCCGGATTCGCATCTCAAACCAGCACTTACTCATCCAGCGGCAACAACTTGACCGTCTTGAAATGAATCTCACCGCCTTCCGACTGCAACCCGATCTGGCCCGCTACGACATCGCAGCCGTGGCACTGGTTGACCATTTTGCCGTTCACCGCGAGAGTCAGTTCGTCGCCGTCAAGCGTAATCTCGTATTTGTTCCATTCCCCCGGTGGTTTCTCGTTGCCGGTCTTTTTCTCGACCCCCACGAAGTCGCCAATACTCGCGGTGCTAACCTTGCGAAAGCGGTCCGTATCGCTTTTCACCTGAAATCCCTGGAACGCCCAGATATCTCCCGCATCCCCACTCTTTAACTGGGCTTCCACGCACTTTGGCAGCATCCTCGGTTCGCCCGTGATTCGTAATAGCACACCGCTGTTGCCCGGCTTTTTGCCCGGTGCCCACCGCCACACGACAACCAATTTGAAGTTCTTGTACTTTTCCTTGGTGGCCAGGTACCCCATCGGCTTGCCCTTGCAGATTAAGATGCCATCCTCCACGCTCCACACGTCCTTCATTTGGGCATCATCTTTCACCAGGAAGTATTCCCAGCCCGCCAAGTCCTTGCCGTTGAAGAGGTTCTTGAAGTCTTGATCTTCCCCTCGGCTGATCAACGGCAGACAATAGGCCAACGTAACAATCACAAGCACAATGCGGTGTCGCATGTCCAGTCTCCTTAAGTTTGGGTCAACATGAAGTCCATGCAGCCGATAACACAATTTCGGTCTCGCTTCAAACAGCCGGTACCAAAACCCGGACCTCGCTTCCAAAACACCCTGGATGTCGGCAAATGGGAACGGTGTGGTTATGGGGTTTCGAAGCTATACCAGTCGCGGACGACCCAGTCGCGAACGACCCGGTCGCGGACGACTTCGTCCGCCGCGAGTCCGACCCACGCAAGCACGGCTTGCGTGGGTCGGCTTTCCACTCGGACAAATTTGACCGCCTGAAGTATATCCCGAAACCACGGCCCGTCACGAGCCTTGGTTCCCAAAAGCCCCCCTGGGTGAAAGGGAATCTGAGTGATTTTGTTGTGTCTTGTTAGCTTCCGAACCAGGTCGAAGTTTTGATGAACCCACAAGTACGTCGATTTGCCCCTTGAGCGGACTCGACGGTCCGTTGTACGAGATCCGAGCCAGGATCCGGGTTACCGGGCCGGGCTGTCGTTTACATGAGCTAGCCCGCTGCTAATTCTCCCCAACACACCATTGTAACCAACTTGCCGGAAAAATGTGGAAGGGGAGTGTGGGGGCACCGCTCAATTTTCAGGTGATGTTGATACAACGGTTTTTTGGTACAATCATGATACTGATATCGGTCAGAGTCTTCCAACGCCTCCCGGCGGTCGGTCCGCCCGTTGGTCGGACTCGTGGCCGAGAAAGTCATCCGCGACCGATATATGTGGCGACTCGAAGTCCTTGAACGCTAAGTCGGGAACAGTTCGATGATGCAACAGGCAATCTTATTTCCACTTTCACGGGCCGTCCCAAAACTTGGTCCCCGCTCTCAAAAGTCCCTGGGTGAGAGGCACCCCGAGCGGTTTTGTCCTGGCTTTTTAAGCTGTGTTTTCGCCGCCAGCTTCCTGGCCCCCCTCGTGTGCGCGGCTCCGCCGTCGGCTTCGGACCAGGCGGCTTCGTCTCCTGCTATCGCGGCGGGGCAACTGGAGCGTGACTGGCTTGCGCAGGCGCGCTTGCGTTACGGAACCGACTCTGGCACGACAACCGGGGTAACCGCGGCGGAGGACGCGGCGGGTGGTTGCGATGGGGTGATAAACGGGAAGTGGGGCTTTCATACCCAGTTGGAAGCCGATCCATGGTGGCAGGTTGATTTGGGCGATTCGGTCCCGATTGAGAAGTTAAGAATATACAATCGGTGCGACGGTGGATTTGAAAAGCGGGCGGCTCGGCTCAAGGTCCTGCTGTCCGAAGATGGGAATCACTTCACGGTGGCGTACACGCATGACGGCACGGTCTTCCGCGGTCATCCCGACAAAAAGCCACTTGTCGTTCCCCTTGACGGCGCCGCGGCGCGTTTCGTCAAACTGCAACTACCAGGCAAGGTCTATTTCCATCTGGATGAAGTGGAAGTGCTGGCGGCGAAGGACGGAGCCAATATCGCGTTGAACAAGCCGGCGACGCAGAGTAGTGTCAGCCAGTGGTCGCAGCGCCATGCCACTGCTCCTTGGCCGATTGACTGGCCAATGGTCGTGAAAGAATCAATTCGGAGGGGCGAGCAACTGGCTGGCGCGTTGGAGCGGCGGGGCGTGGACGCGGAGCCAGCTCGGGTCAGCTTCCGCCAGGTCCGACGCGAAATGGCCGACTGGGGTCGCGCGACCGACGCGGAAGCGTGGCAAGCGGCTTATTTTCAGGTCCGCCGAACGACTCGAGATCTCGCGTTGAGCAACCCATTGCTCGACTTCGAACGAATTGTGTTCGTGAAGCGGGCGCCGACGATGTTTCCCCACGTGTCGGATCAGTACTACGGCTGGTGGGCACGACCGGGAGGGGGCATCTATTGCTTGGAGGGTTTTACCGGGGATGAGCCCCTGGTTCGCTGTCTGACGGAGTCGTGGCCGGCGGGAAACTTCTTGCGGCCAGACCTCTCCCACGATGCCAGTAAAGTCTTGTTCGCTTTTAGTCGTTACGACGCCGACATCTCGGATGAGAAGAATAAGCGGGACAAAGGCAATGTTCCCGAACCGGTGTTCTATCATCTGTTCGAGCTTGATTTGCGGACGGGAAAGACGCGGCGAATCACCAAGGGCAAGTACGACGATTTTGACGGCCGCTACCTGCCGACCGGCGACGTGTTGTTTCTGTCGACGCGAAAAGGGCGGTTCTTGCAATGCTCGCAGAGCAATGCACGGCAAACACTCAGCGCCAATCTACCGGACAGCTACGTTCGCTGTGGCGGCAACGACTATCGCCCGGTTCCCGTCTTCACGATGCATACGATCAGTCGGGACGGAAAAACCATCCGTCCCGTGTCGGCGTTCGAAACTTTTGAATATACGCCGTCCGTGGCCAGTGATGGCCGTCTTCTCTATTGCCGCTGGGACTACATCGACCGATTCAACGGTCACTTTTTCAGTTTGTGGTCGTCCAATCCCGACGGAACGAATGCACGGTTGGTTTACGGCAACTATACCAAAGCCCCTCAAGCGACCCTCGAACCTCGTTCCATTCCAGGCTCCAATAAAATCCTGTTCACCGCCGCCGCCCATCATTCGATTACCGGTGGTTCGCTCGTCCTGTTGGATCCAGCGAAAGGCAACGAGGGCGAGGAACCAATCACGCGGCTCACACCGGAGGTGCCTTTCCCGGAGACGGAGAAGAATGTCGGCTCCTATTATGCCAACCCGTGGCCGTTGTCGGAGGATTTCTACCTGGTGAGTTGGAGTCGGGAGGCGTTGCCGCCGCACGGCCGCTACGAGGGGGAACGGAATCCGGTCAATGCACAGGGAATCTATCTCCGCGACCGGTTCGGGAATCTGGACTTGCTCCACCGTGATCCGGACATCTCAAGCATGACACCGATCCCAATCAAGCCGCGTCCCGAACCACCGGGCTTTTCCAGCCTCGTCGATTGGGGCGGCCAACAGGTCGGTGAAATGGTTTTGCAGGACGTCTACCAGGGGCTTCCGGGGATCGCGGATGGCGAGGTGAAACGCCTGCGAATCGTGGGCGTGGTCCCGAAAGTCCAGCCCCACATGAACGTGCCGGAACTCGGGGTTTCCCGGGAGGAAACCGGCAAGTTCGTGATGGGAAGCGTTCCCGTCCACGAAGATGGCTCCGCCTATTTTCAACTGCCATCCGGCCTGCCTGTTTTTTTTCAGGCCTTGGACGAACACGGCATGACACTCCAAACCATGCGAAGCCTCACCTACGTGCAGCCAGGGCAAACATTGTCGTGCGTTGGGTGCCATGAGCCGCGTCAATCGACACCGACCGAGCAACGTATTCTAGCCACCAGACAGGGCCCCTCCCCAATCCGGTTGGGCCCCGAGGGGACGTGGCCGTTGCGGTTTGATACGCTCGTCCAGCCCATACTCGATCGGAAATGCCTGGAATG
>JBNJEM010000201.1:0-11353 GCA_051745935.1 Planctomycetota bacterium | reverse complement strand
GTTCACGTTCCCCGCTAGAAACTGGTCAGAAACAACACTCCTGGTCGTCGGTAGCGTGGAACGTAACGGACCACGGGACAAGCCCGTGGCATTTGCACCTGGCAAAACCCTTTTTCAAGATGTGCAACGGAAGTGCGAACGTCCGTGGATATTGGTCTCTTGGCCGTGAACGGTTACAAATGTTTTACAGCCGGTAAGAGAACTCGGCTTCCGCTTCCAAAACACCTTGGATGGCGGGGGATCCGAATGGTTTGATTATGGTTTCTTGGATCGATGTATTCCTGTTTTTGCTGCAAAGAGGTTTTACCGTGAATACGATTTTCACTGCTCGCTCGTTGTGTCTACTGTCTTTGTTTTGTTTCTGCTTCAGCGGATTCGGTTCCGCGTCGGCGAAGGATTGGGTGGTTTACGAGGGCACGCAAGGGCCGGGCCAAGGCAAGCATATCGTGTTGGTCAGCGGCGATGAGGAGTATCGTTCCGAGGAGGCATTGCCGCAGCTGGGTAAGATATTGGCGCGGCACCATGGCTTCAAGTGCACGGTTTTGTTCGCGATTGGAGAAGAGGGAACGATTGATCCCACGCGGGTTGACCATATTCCAGGGCTGGAAGCGCTCCAGTCAGCTGATCTCATGATTATCGCCACTCGGTTTCGAAATTTGCCCGACGAACAGATGAAACACATTGCGGAGTACGTGGAAGCCGGCAAGCCGATTATTGGCATGCGGACGGCCACCCATGCGTTTCGGATCCCAGCGGACCGAAAATATGCCCGCTACTCGTTCCGGTCCAAGGAATGGCCGGGAGGGTTTGGCCGTCAAATACTGGGCGAAACGTGGGTCAACCACCATGGTCACCATGGCGTGGAGAGCACCCGTGGGATTATCGCGCCGGAAGCGAAGGACCATCCCATTCTCCGCGGAATCGAGGATGGGGATATCCATGGCCCCACGGATGTTTATACCGTCAATCTACCATTGCCGGGCGACAGCCAACCGCTCGTGTTGGGCCAAGTGCTGGAGGGGATGGATCCCGACGACAAACCGGAAACGGACAAGGGCAAGAACGATCCGATGATGCCAGTCGCCTGGACCAAGACCTACTCGGTCGTGGAAGGGAACGTCGGGCGAGTGTTCACGACCACGATGGGCGCGTCACAGGATCTGTGCAGTGAGGGGTTCCGGCGTTTGCTGGTGAACGCCTGCTATTGGGCTTTGGGGATGGAAGATCGGATTCCCCCCGAGTCGAACGTGGATATCGTGGGCGAGTACGAGCCGACGGGCTTCGGGTTTGGAGAACACGAACAGGGCGTGCGCCCCAGCGACCTTCAAGACTAGTTAACCAGGTCGCTTGTATGTTGATCGGACTTGAGCCGTCTGAAGTGGGCCCCCGCGGGCCGAAGGCTCGCGGGGGTTCCGTATAGCCCGAAGGCCGCCGTCCGCTGCGAGAATCCATGACACTTCAAGACCGTGGTCCGGCGGACTCCGGCCTGCCCCCCTTTTTTCCGCTGTAACTGATTGACGACGGCCTGCCTTGATGGCAGAATCAGCCGGCGATGGGATTATATTTCAGGCGGTTGGATTTTTCCGGGTGGAAAGCTGCCCGACGCGAGCCGTCCTCCCGTTGGTCGGACTCGCGGCGGAGAAAGTCATCCGCGACCGGTATAAAACCGCTGTCAGTCAAGCCACGCGCGAGCGGGGGATCGCCCGCGCGATGAACATGAAGCCGTATCACAAAGGAGACCATCCGATGGCCCGTTCGCTAAAGATTGTGACGTTGTTTGCCGTGGGGTTGGTGATCGCCGGTGTTACCCATGGCTCGGCCCGCGCATCGGATCGCCCGAACTTCGTGTTCATCCTGGTCGACGATCTGGGCTGGTCGGATGTGAGCCCGAACAATCCCGACACGTTTTACGAGACGCCGAACATTCAACGCCTTGCTGAGTCGGGGTTGCGATTCACCGAGGCGTATGCCGCGTGTCAAGTCTGCTCGCCGACGCGCGCCAGTATCCTGGCCGGGCAATATCCCGCGCGGATGAACACGACTGACTATTTTGGTGCGCCGATGGGCGAGCAGTGGAACCGTCCGACGAAGATGCTCCCGGCGGAGTATGTCGATCGTCTGCCGTTGGATCAGGTCACCATCGCCGAAGCACTCAAGCAGGCCGGCTATGCCACGTTCTTCGCCGGCAAGTGGCATCTTGGCCCGAGAGAGGGGTTCTACCCGCGGGACCAGGGGTTCGACGTCAACATCGGCGGCCATCATCGCGGCGGGCCGTACACGGGTAATAAGTATTTCTCACCGTACAACAACCCGAAGATGACCAACGGGCCCAAGGGGGAGCACCTGCCGGATCGCCTGGCCAGCGAAGCGGTGGAGTTCATGCGGAAGCACAAGGACGGACCGTTTTTGACCTACCTGTCGTTCTACTCAGTGCACACCCCGCTGCAAGGCCGGAAGGATCTGGTCGAAAAATACGAATCGAAGCGCGCCAGGCTCAAGCACCACGGGCCACGCTGGAAGCCCGAGGGCCCGCGCAGCGCCCGGCAGGTGCAGGACCACGCGGTTTACGCCGCCATGGTCGAAGCGATGGATCAGGCGGTGGGGAAGGTGCTCGATGGACTCGACGAACTGGCCCTTGCGGACAACACCATCGTGATCTTCTTTTCCGACAATGGTGGGCTGAGCACCAGCGAGGGGCATCCGACCTCGAACCTCCCGCTCCGCGGCGGCAAAGGATGGATCTACGAAGGCGGCGTCCGCGAGCCGTGCATCATCCGCGCCCCGCGCATCACCGAGCGGGGAAGCGTCTGCGAGGTTCCGATTATCTCGACGGACTTCTACCCGACCATGCTTGATCTCGCGGGACTGCCCATGCGGCCGCGGCAGCATCTCGACGGCGTCACGATCAAGCCGCTTCTGAAAAACCCCGCCGCCGCGCTTGACCGTGGGGCGATCTATTGGCACTATCCGCACTACGGCAACCAGGGCGGCTTCCCGTCCAGCGCGATCCGGCAGGGGCCGTGGAAGCTGATTCACGACATCGAGGACAATGCCTACGAGCTTTACAACATCGCCGAAGACCCCGGCGAGCGGCATAATCTGGTCGAAAGTAAACAAGACCTGGTCAACGAATTGAAAGCGAAGCTCGACGCCTGGCGAAAAGACGTGAACGCTCGCATGCCGTCGCCGAATCCG
Source organism: Planctomycetota bacterium (assembly GCA_051745935.1). GTDB lineage: Bacteria > Planctomycetota > Planctomycetia > Pirellulales > Pirellulaceae > JBNJEM01. The sequence continues at coordinate 8,158 of JBNJEM010000201.1, read as the reverse complement.
AATTACGACCAGGACAAGCTCAAGCAGAATCACCGTCGACGTGATCGAAGTGCTCGGCAAGGAAAATACTCATGAGCAAATGCGGGACACGTCACGCTCGCCTATTCATACTTCCATTTTACTCAAAATGTAAACGTATTGCGCTCTTTGGGCGGCCCTGACGCTGGAAAAGCCCTGGTTTCAGGTGATTTGCAGGCCGACTGAATTCGAACCGTTTCGGGCGGTAGTTATGGCCGAGAAGGCCCTGGAACTCGGGCTTTACCAGCTAGTCGTGACATAAAGCTTTCAGTTTGAGATTTTAGAATCCATGGATCGTCCGTGTCACGCTGGAACTGTTGGAGTTTCTTCTTCATCGCATCGAGCAGATCGGCGTACTCCGGATCATCGGCGAGGTTGTTTCCTTCGTGCGGGTCCTCTTCGATGTCATACAGTTCAAATTCGGGACGGTGGATATAGGAGCGGACGGTCTTCGCTCCAAATGGCGCGTCAAGCCCTTGTCGATATTGAGCCTGCCACGTTGGCGCCGCCCATAGATCGGAGGCAAAAGGGAACGGCAACGAATGCGCGATATTCCAGATCAGTTTGTACTTTCGCCCACGTACCACGCGCATGGGATAGTACATCTGAATTTCGTGGAACGTGTGCGAAGCATGGACTTCATCCCAGCCCTTCACGTGCTGCTGGCCCAACACCGGCAGAAACGACCGACCGTGAAAATGACCTCGCTCTACATACCGGCTAGTCTGCGTTCCTGGCGGCGGCGACTCGATCTGCTCAACCAGATCCTGCTTCACCGTTCCCGATTCGTTCAGGACGTTCGCGAAGTCGAGGATGGTGGGAGCCAGATCCACCCAGCTGATCATGGCATCGGTCACCACGCCCCGTTTCTGGGTGTACGGATCGCGAACAATGCAGGGCGATCGCATCCCACCTTCATAGACCGTCGTCTTGGCACCGGGCATCGCAATGCCATGGTCCGAGATATAGATCAGCATGGTCTTGTCCCACGTGCCGGTCTTCCTCAAGATGTCGACCAGACGCCCCAAGCCCTGGTCGATGCGCGAGACTGACTGGTAGTACTGGGCCATTTCGGCGCGACAGGTGGGTGTATCGGGCAGGAAGCCGGGCACGATCACCTCCTCGCGATCGTAGACTACTTCCGTAATTCCGGGATAACCTTTGGCCCCGGGGGCAGGGTTGCCGAATCTATTCGGCTTATACGGAAGTTCCTCGGCCTCCCCGCCCCCGCGATGCGGATCCGAGGTACAAAACCGTGTAGATTGGTTTCCGAAATCAAGGTCCTCGAGCAGAGCAAATAGGAGTCCCGAGTGAATGGTTTTCCAAGCAGAGGGTTGGACACGGCTAGAGTATGAGGGAACACCGGTCTACGTAGATCCGGCTACACCGAACTGGTTCGTCCCGAACAAGGCCGGTGATCGCATGCTACAGAGCCTGCCCGCCGGCACGGATGTGCGGCGTTCGGCGTTTTTGCAGCGCCTCCCGGAGAGCCCGCCGGCGAACTACCGCGGCCGCGTGGAACATTTGCAGCTGCAGTCGCTCCGGGAGCTCTGGCTCCACGTGACGGACCGCTGCAATCTCAACTGCACCCACTGCCTTTTCGCCTCGGGAACGAACCGGCGCGAGGAGATGCCTGTCGACCGGGTGCGCCGTTATGCCGGGGAGGCGTCCGCGCTGGGCTGCCGCGTTTTTGCGCTGACCGGGGGCGAACCGTTCGTCCATCCACATTTCGAAGCGATGGTGGACGAGCTGCTCGGCCTGCCGGACGCCGCGGTAGCCGTACTGACCAATGGGACGCTGCTGAAACGGTACGAATCGGCTCTTCGTCGGTGGCGGCGTCGCAGCTTTCACCTCCAGGTCAGTGTCGACGGACTCGCCGAGTCGCACGACGCCATCCGCGGCCCTGGCGCCCATGCTGCCCTGACGGAGCAGCTGAAGGTCCTAAAGCAGCTCGGCATAGCCTATACGATATCCGTATGCGTGACCCGCGAGAACGTGGCCGACCTGCCCGGACTGGTCGATTACTGCGCGGAAGCGGCGGCGAATCTTCATTTGATGTGGTACTTCATTCGAGGCCGCGGAGATGCCCAGCAGTGGGTCGACCCTGACGCGATCCTCCCACACCTCCTGGAAGCGATCCGGCGCGCGGAGCGGAAGGGAGTGTCCATCGATAATATCGAAGCTTTGAAAACCCAGGCATTCGCGCCCTCGGGGACACGACAGGACGGAACGGGCGGGGCCTGGGAATCGGTCGCCATCGGCCCTGACGACAACCTGTACCCTTCGCCCGCAATGATCGGGGTCGCCGAACTGGCGCATCCGGTCGGCGACGACCTGGAAACCGCTTGGCACGCAAGCCCTCCTCTCAATCGCCTCCGCGCCGCCACGGCGGCGACGCTCGACAGTCCGCTGCGTTTCCTCACCGGCGGCGGAGACACCGATCACGGCTACATGCACTCGGGTCGGTTTCTTGGGCACGATCCGTACCTTCCCTTGTACGAAAAGCTGATGCTGCATCTAATCGTCTCTCAAGCCGCAGCAGAGCACGAGGGCGCACCACCGGCTCTGCGGCTGAAAATGGGCGACATCCTCGAAAGTTGCGGCGCGCACGGTGAGGTAGCGCTGACGCACTCGAACTGCCTGCTGACCGTCGCCGACGCTGACGGTAGAACCTCGGTCAAGGACTTCTACAGGCGCGCGGCCGAAACGCCGAAAGAGGACATCCGAAACCCGGTGCATTACGCCGATGAGCTGATCTCGCACATTCCGAAAGAGTCTCGGGTTCGTAGTTACGGATGCGGGAGTCCCGTTCTGGACGCGGACCTCCAAAACGGGGACTATGTCGTGGACTTGGGCTCGGGAAGCGGCGTCGAATGCTTCATCGCCTCGCGCCTCGTCGGCCGGGAGGGCACGGTGATCGGCGTAGACATGCTCGATCGGATGCTCGAGCTTTCCCGAAAGGGGGCCGCGGGCGTGGAGGAGAATCTGGGTTACGCCAATATCGAGTTTCGGAAGGGCTACCTCGAGGACCTCCCGTTCGATGATTCCGTAGCCGACGTCGTGATCTCCAACTGTGTCATGAATCTTTCGCCCCATAAACGCCGATTATTCGCCGAGGTCTTTCGGATTCTCAAGCCCGGCGGGCGGCTGGTTGTTTCCGACGTCGTTTGTGAGAGCGAGCCGCCAGCCTCGGTCCGCAACGACGAGGTGCTTCGCGGCGAATGCATCGGGGGCGCGCTGGCCGAGCGGGACCTCTCCGGCCTTCTGGCCGAAAGTGGGTTCACCGGCGTGCGGATCGTCAAGCGATTTCCGTATCGCACGGTCGGCGGCCATCCTTTCTTCTCGCTTACGTTCCGCGCCGTCAAACCCGTGCATCGGGAAAGCGTCCGGGCGATCTATCGCGGACCGCTGGCCGGTGTCGCTCTACGCGACGGAACGTACGTGCCCGCGGGCGTGGTGTGCGAAATCCCAGCGGGCGAAATCGCCGAGTTGCACGGCGAGTTTCTTCACCTCGACGAGGAAGGACGCGTGGTCAACGTCGAGTTGGGCGAGTCCTGCTGCTGTGACACCGGGCCGAAGGAGCAGGTGGTGCAAGGCGTCGGGAATCCCTGTTGCGCTCCCTCGACAGAGGCGGGACCGACGCGGCGTCCCAGCGGATGCATGGTCTGCGGCGCGCCGTTACGATATCTCTCTGCCGAGGAAAAACAGGGATGTGCGTTTTGCGGACGGAAATCCGCAGCCAATGCGATGTGCGAAAACGGACATTTCGTCTGCGACGCCTGCCACGCCGAAGATGCTCTGGCAGTCATCGAGCATATTTGTCAGACGACCAAAGAGACCGATATGGTCGGACTGATGCAGACGATTCGTTCGCATCCTGCCGTCCCGGTCAACGGCCCTGAGCATCACGCCCTGGGGGCAGGCATCATCCTGGCGACTTATCGCAACCTCGGCGGCCAGTTGAACGACGAACAAATTCGCTGCGGAATCCAGCGCGGGTCGCGGATCCTCGGCGGTGCGTGCGCGTTTCTCGGGGCGTGTGGAGCGGCGATCGGCGTGGGCACGGCTTTCGCCATCATCCTCGATGCGAACCCGCTCAAGGGCGCCGAGCGCCGCACGGTGCAGCTCGCCACCCAGCGGACGCTCGGTTCCATCGCGTCGCTCGAGGCCCCTCGCTGCTGTCAGCGCGATCTGTGGCTGGCACTCCGGGCTGCCGAGACAATCTCCGCCGAACTGCTTCCCGTCCCGCTGCACGCCCGGAAGCTCCTCCAATGCCATCAAGCGGCGGAAAACCACGAGTGCATCGGGGCTGTGTGCCCAGTAATTCAGGCATGGAGGGATCGCGGCGCGAAAGACGTGGTAGTTGCCGAGAATAGCTCACGTCCTCTGTAACGATTGACACAGCCTTTGCCCAAGTCGCATCCGAACTCCGCTGGCCGCGGGAAGTACGTGTACCCGCCACACGGTTATTCCGAACGGTCAAACGAGTAAACGCGCCGACAGTTTGCTACGAAATGCAGGGAGCGGGGAACGCGAATCGCTCCGGTGACCATTCTTGTTTCGGCACTCAATGAATCGGTATTGCTCCCCGGGCACTCCGTGACGTGCCGCAGATTTGAAAGATGCCGCCCGAAGTGAGTCAAAAGACAATTCGACGGCGAATCTTCTTGGCCCACTAACCGGAGCCAGTGTGAAACCAGAGCGGGTAAGAGGGTTTGCGGGCCGAACTGGTCGTGCTAGAATTGGCCATGGGTCGGCACCGCTGGGTAAAGGTTTATTGCTCATGGTCCCGTGTTGTGACGGCAACGCGAGGTTTTTGGCTAACCAAGCCGAAAGGGCGTAATTGCGGGTATAGTCACCAATTCCAACGGTTAGCCGGGTCGGCCGTAACTCATTGAAATACAAGTACTTGGCGGAGTAGCTCAGCTGGTTAGAGCAGCGGAATCATAATCCGCGTGTCGGGGGTTCGAGTCCCTCCTCCGCTACTAGATCGCATGTCACCAGTGGCCCCGGATGGTCAGGCCCGGATGGTCAGGTACTGACTTTCTCGGGGTTTCTTGGGGCGCCAGACCATCGCTGTCGCCCGTGTCATGCACAGGCTGCGTCGGATTTTGCGTCGCCTTCCGGAAATGCTCCTCGGTTATCTGTAGGTAATGTTTCGCCGCCACGGCCTTGGTGTTTCCGATCCATGCGCAGACCACGTGGATCGGGAATTGTTCCGCTAGCTCCGTTTCCCGCGTCGAGCGGAGGTTTTGGAACAGGTTCGGCCACGGTTCCAGCCCCGCCCGCTCGATGATTCGGGTTAGTTGTGTACGAAGATTGACATTCGTGCTTCGGTAGCGGCCAATGACGTAAATGCTGCCTTGGGCAGCCTGAGCGAACGCCGCCTCCAAATGGGGCCGTAGTTCAGGGAATATGGGAACCGTCCGGGATACCTTGCCGGCGTGGTGTTCCGTTGTCTTGTGCCAGTGATCCCTGGCTTGGTTGTTCATTGGGGGCGCGGGTGGTACGTCGAACGGTTCCGGTTCGGCGGCCAAATCGAGAATGGCGGCCGTTTTCAAGTTCAATAGTTCATCAAAAGCAAGTCGGCGTTTGTGCCGGCCGCTTTTTGGATGCCGGCTATTTGGCGAGCGGAATGGTCGCGCCTTGTCGTAAACGGCGGTGTCGATACGGATCTTGACCAACTCGGCGAAGGTGGTGAGAAAGGTGCCGTGGCCATCGCGGAGACGATGGACCAAGTCAACGAGAAGCTCAGCGCGGACAAGGACGCCCAAGCGGAGGCCAGTCGTCCGCCATGATCGAACATCGTCTGGGCCATGGGCGATTCGCGGACCACGTACCCCCCGTCGGCGACCAGGGTATCGCCACTGGTGGCGCTGTTGTTGCTCAGCCGGACCACGAGGGTTCCCGCGTCATCGGCGTGCAGTTCCACCGTGGCCAGGCGTTCGAACGCCGCGTCGGCAAAGGCACGGAAATCGCTCGGCGTCGAGGGTGCCCCCGTCTGGTCCAAGTCCGCTTCGGCCAAGAGCCGTCCGGCGGTCGATCCGGCGTACACTTGATAATGCGTGTTCTCGGCGTCGCCGGTGTCCGCGGTCCAGGTCACATACACCGCGTATGCATCGCCCACGGCCAGTCCCTCGAAGATCCACGCGGGGCCGTACTGTCGGCCGAGCCGGTGACCGTGCTCGTGCTGCGGGAGCCGTCAAAGAGCCCGCTACTGGCCTCCGACCAGGTTCCAGTCTCCGCCGCGCGGTCCACCTCGCCCGCGACCGTGGCCCCGCCTTGGTCGTAATCGGAGTCCGCCAACGCCCCGCTGTATGTGGCCACGGTGCGACCCGCCCCGTCGTATTGAAGCGTCTCCACCGCCCGATCCGGCGCCACGATTCATGAATAGCGCCAACGTGTCAAAAGCAGCGCCGCAGGAATCAGCGGCCAATCGCACGGAGCCGCAGGAAAACAAGGGCACACCGGAACTTACGACGCAAGTCCCGGTGGCGCCGAGAGTTAGAACCCATAACAAAACCATGCACATTTCCCATAATCCAAGGGACTTTGGAAGCGAGAGCTCGGTTTTGTTACGGGCTGTTCGTGAATCACCGCAAGTACCCCCGACAGGACTCGAACCTGTGACCTGCAGTTTAGGAAACTGCTGCTCTATCCAGCTGAGCTACGAGGGCAAGTCTATAAAACAAGGGGTTTTCGCGTTTCGGGCCTACCTCTTGGCTTCCGTCCTACACCCACCACGCCCCCCGGGGCGTCTTTGGGGTAGGATAAGCAACGATGCCCGGCGCCGTATGTGGCGACGGCCGACGCATCGAGCCTCCATCCTTTTAGCTAGGAGGCCCGACAACGGCTCATTCTACACGCCGCTCCTCTAGCGGCCAAACCCCCCGCAAGAGACCCGCGTTCCCGTTGTGGTACCACCACGGGAGTAGCCAGTGGGGCAAGAAAATCCGGGGCAAGCGGTACTACGTCGGCACCGACCGCGAGGCGGCCCTGGCCGAGTACATGCGGGTGAAAGATGATCTGGAGGCCGGCCGCGCCCCGAGCCCCCCGGATGATCAACGCGTGACGCTCGTTCACTTGGTCAATCAATTCCTGACGCACAAGACCCACCGTTATTCCGCTATTCCGGAAGCGGGTTTGCGGCAACAGCTCGGCCCGGCACGCCCCGAGCGTTCGTTGAGCCAGCTGATTGGTTCGGTGCACATCTTCGGGGGTAGCCAACACGCACGCCTCGCCCTCCTGGGTCACGTGTTTTCTTTGATACTGGTGCAGCAGGGCCAGCGAGGCGAAGGAACAGTCGGGTCGACCGGTGATCGCATTGACAGAGCTCGCTTCCGCGGGGTGACAGCCGTTGCCTGCTTGCTCAGCCCTCACGCACTGAGCTATGCCAGCAATCTGCGGAATCCTTCCTGCTCAAAGTGCCGATCCGTCGTTAGCGCGTCACCCGTTCCGTTTCGACGCATGAGGATGAAGCTGACGGCATCGCAGAGTGAGTAAGTCTTGTCCCCACGTGCGAGCAGCAATGCCAGTGCTTCTCGATGCAGTCCTTCACTGACCCACACCGTTTCCACCTCGGGGCTCTCTAAGAGGTCGACCATGAATTCCAACACAGCCGACCGTGGCAAACAGCGGATCGCTGCCAATGCGACAAACTCCGCGAATACATAGTTGTGCGTCAGACGCTGCGTGGCACCGGCATAGGCGGAACAAGCTTTTTCGTGAAACGTTTCCGATCTGTGCTGCAGGCAGAGAAGCCCTGAGGTGTCAATAAGCATTACTCGGCCTCGTGCATGTCACTGCATTCACGCCCGAGATCGGCGTCGATGTCACTATTATCTGCCCCAGTCGGATAACCCAGGTCAATTTCGCCAAAGTGCCGTTCGAGGGAGGGCTGTCCCGCTTGCGCATGCTCGCTCGACGGTACCCGGCTCATCATTTGGAACCGGCGCTCAAGCGAGACCGCAGCCAGTTCTTCAACTGACACGCCTGCCGCCATTGCCTCCTCTTGCAGGATGCGATAAAGCCGTTCATCCAATTGAATGACCACCAATTGGCTCATAGTTGTCAACTCTCCCGCTTGCCGAGAATCTGACTGTAACCGTGTGGCGAGGCCTTCCCGATCGCTTCAGCTCCA
>JBNJEM010000200.1:0-11418 GCA_051745935.1 Planctomycetota bacterium | reverse complement strand
GTTCTGCTGCCTTGCCCACTGCTTGTAAATGGCGTCGATCCCGGTGGGCTCGGTCGGAATGGGAATCTCGATCCGTGTCGTCCGAATGTCAACCTCCGGCTTGCCCGCCAAGTCTTCCGTGACGACCTCGTAGCAGAGCTCCAGCTTCGCGGTCCCCTCCCCGCGGAGGCGTCCGTGGAACTCCGCGTGCTTCCGCTCAAATTGAGTCTCCTTCGGGTAGATAAGCCAGGCGTTCGCGTCCAGTGAACTTAGCCGTAGCTTGTTGCTCTTCTCGAATTCTTCAGCCAGGAAAGGCTGCTCCAGACGAAGCGTGAAGGCCATTACGTCGCCCTCTTCCGACCGGTAGCTCTCCACTTCCGTCTCAAAGGGAAGCGGTTCCCCGGAGGCCGCGACGGAAACCACGACCGAAACGAGCAACAACGGCGTCAACAGTACGGCAACAAGGAAATGGATTCTCATCGTCACGCTCCTCGGATCGACTGACAGCCGCCCCCATGATGTATGTAAATCCTGGTAACACTTTAGCCGTCTGAAGTAGAATCCTAGCTTCGTGATCACGAATCCCTTATGACGTACCCTGTTTAACCGCAAGGCCAGAGTCCGCTCGGCCGCGCGTTGAACCGGCAAGGATCCGTGACAGCGGACGGCGGCCTGCGCGCTCTACAGGGCCGTTGTCCAACCCTCATTGCCTGGAAGAGCCGTACTTCAGTTCGCTAAAAAGTTACAAATCCCGCAGCTCCCCCGATCCTTCCATGCATCGCCAGCGTTGTCAAACACCTTGATTCGGCATTCACGCCGCACGATCTCCCTCCCTGAACTAGTCCAGCGGCTTGATCCGGACGTTGCGGAACTCAACGGGGTCATTGTGCCCCGCGAATCCAAAGTGACCTTTTTTCCGATCCTTTCCCGGATGGGGCCTGCCACCCATGTATTCTTTCACGTCGGCCAGGTCGGTGTCCAGGATAATGGTCCCATTGAGTTCCACTTTGACCGTCGAACCTTTCACCGTGACTTCCTGGTAATTCCATTGGCCGGCAGGGCGAAGGTATCCGGTCGCGGCTGGAACCATCCCGTAAGCCGAGCCGTGGGTCTGGCGTGGATCAAGCTTTCCCGGATAGCCAGGCGTATCGAGTACCTGCAATTCAGTCATGCCAGCATAGGCTGGTGTCCCTTGGCCCGGGTAACGAATGGCCAGGCCGTTGTTGGCTCCTTTAGGCATTTTGATTTCGAGCTTAACGATGAAGTCTCCAAACTCTTGCTCCGTGTACAGAGTCCCTCCGTTTTTCGGCTTGCACCGGATCGTGCCGTCATCCGTAACTTCATAGCTCTTTACGGCGCCGGTCCATCCGGTGAGGTCTTTTCCATTGAACAGGGGGACGAAGCCATCCTGGTTCCGCTCGGCGAGCCGTTGATTGGCTTCTTCCGGGCCAATCTCCCGGACAAACAGATTGCGCCAGCGAATCTCGCCGCCGTGGGTTTGCAATTGGATGGGCCCCGTGCGATAGAGCGGCCGCTCGCGGTTCCAATAGTTTTCCATATTGGCGTGGTCGACCACCAGTTTTCCGTTGAGATACACCGTGGTGCAGGCCCCGATTTGAATAATCCGAAACCGGTTCCACTCGCCGAACGGCTTGTCGGCCAACACGAGTGGGTTTTTCCCTCCACTTTCCGGGTCTTTGTTGTTCCACAGTCCCCCAGACCCCTTGTCGGCGCCGATACCAAACTTGTTCTCATCCGTGTAGTCCCAGATTTGCACTTGTGGGGTTCCCCGCAGGTAGATACCACTGTCCGCCTTGGGGACCGTTTTGTACTCGATTATCAGCTCAATGTCACCGTACTCTTGTTCAGTGGTGAGATAGGGGCCGTGGCCGTCGTTCACGATCGCGCCGTTCTCCACCGTCCAGTGTTTCATGGCTTCTTTCGTGTCGGCCGCTTTCTTGGCGGCACGCTCGTCCGGACTCATCGCCGCGAGCTTTTCGGGACTCGTCGTCTTCATCCCATACCATCCCGTGAGATCTTCGCCGTTAAACAAGGTGGCAAACCCCGGGGGCGGCTCATTGAGGCTGTTATCCCGAGCATTCAAGTTGATGGGCAACGCGGAAACGACCAATGCACAGAGGGTAGGAATTGCAGTACGCAACGTGGGGCTCCTTGAACTTTGAATCTGCTTGGTTGAGGAAGGAACATGCTGGCCGAAGGCTGGACTTCCACCGTTGATCCCAACACGGGGTCCGGCTTCCAATACCTGTTGGCTGGCAGGAGTTTCACAGCCCGTAACAAAACCGGGGCCTCGCTTCCAAAACGCCTTGGATCACGGGAACCGCGGACGGTTTTGTCATGGCTTCTTGGCGGCGAAAACGCGATGCCGGGACCGGCTGTAAAGCGTTCTAAAGACCGCCGGCTGGAATGCGGTTGGCGCGAACACAAAACCGCGCCGCTGCTCTTATACCGGTCGCGGATGATTTTTGTCCGCCGCGAGTCCGACCAACGGGAGGACGGCTTGCGTCGGGCCGCTTTCCATCCGGAAAAATCCAACCGCCTGAAGTATACTCTAGCCCGACCGGCGGCGAAAATCCAGGGTTCGCTCGTCGATTCGCCCTTTCGCCCGAATCGGACACGGCCCCAGGACACGGGAGGTTCAGGCCGGGTGCTCCTTGACGGGGAGCCACCGGCAAAAGGTCAGCGTCTACTCCCCGATGACCTTGACCAGAATTCTCTTGGGGCGGCGACCATCGAATTCACCGTAAAAAATCTGCTCCCAGGGGCCAAAATCGAGCTTCCCTTCCGTGATGGCAACGACCACCTCCCGGCCCATGACCTGGCGTTTCATATGGGCATCCGCATTATCCTCGCCCGTGCGATTGTGAGCGTACCGTTTCGGCGAGGCATCAAAAGGCGCCAACTTTTCCAGCCACCTCTTGTAGTCCTCGTGCAACCCCGGCTCGTTGTCGTTAATGAAGACCGAAGCGGTGATATGCATCGCATTGCAGAGAACCAGTCCCTCGGCCACGCCGCTGTTTCGCACGATTTCTTCCACCTTGGGGGTTATGTTCTCGAACGCCATGCGGGCGGGTAGATTCAGCGTCAGGTATTCGGTGTGTGATTTCATGCCAATCCTTTTTCGCTCTGGAAGTTCTGTTTGCCCAAGCTTTCTCGCAACACCGATCATTCCCCCATGACGGTCACCACGATTTCGCGGCGGCGTGGCTTCACGTCGCATTCCAAGTGAAAAATCTGCTGCCAGGTACCGAGCACGGGACAATTCCGGGCAATGGGAATACTCAGTTCGGCCCCCACGAGCGAAGCTTGAAGGTGGGAGTGGCCGTTCCCGTCATGCCATGCCTGTTCATGACCGTATTCGCGGCTCGGCGGAATCAGCCGGTCCAACATCTCGGGAAAATCGCCTTCCAATCCCGGCTCGAACTCGATCGTGCCCAAGACCGCCGTGCTGCCGACGTTAAACAGGTGGGCGATTCCGGTTTGAATGCCACTGTTGGCAATGGCGGCGGATACCTTCCGCGTCACGTTCTGCATGTGACGATAACCGCGAGTGGAGAGTGGAATGCGGGTCTGATGGATCATGGATCCCCTTTTGCTTGAACTGAAACATACCGGTCGCGGATGACTTTGTCCGCCGCGAGTCCGACCAACGGGAGGGCGGCTTGCGTCGAGCGGCTTTCCACCCGGACCAATCCGACCGCCTGAAGTATCGAAACTTGGACTGAAGCACGAAATGCGGGACGGACTTCACTTTACCGACACCCCCCCGGCGTCTCCCACGGCCGCTCGATCGCCGAGCAGGACACGGTTTTCATTCGGAACGTCAGACACCACTTCTCCGTCACGCAGGCGAATGACCCGTTTGGTGTGCGCCGCCACTTCATCTTCGTGAGTGACGATGATGATGGTTTTCCCGATGTCACTGAGCTGTTCCAGAATGAGAAGAATTTCTTCAGTCGTCTTGGTGTCCAAGTTTCCCGTCGGTTCGTCGGCCAGGATAAAATACGGGTCGTTGACCAGACTGCGAGCAATGGCCACGCGTTGCTGCTGCCCACCCGACAACTGAGGGGGTCGGTGCATCAGCCGGTCTCCCAGCCCCACCATCTCGGCGAGATCAAGACAGCGTTGTCGATCCTGGGGCGCGAGGCGTCCTTGATAGTAGAGCGGCACTTCGATATTCTCGACAACCGTCAATTGAGGAATCAGATTATACGACTGAAACACAAACCCGATACAGCTCGCGCGGGTCCGTGAGAGTTCGTCGTCGTTCATCATGCTCACGTCATCGTCGCCGAGGAAAAGTGATCCACCGGTGGGTTGATCCAGGCATCCGAGCAGATTGAGCAACGTGCTTTTACCCGATCCGGAAGGGCCCATGATGGCGACATAATCGCCCAGGGGCACATCAAAGGTGCAACCGCGCAGCGCCTTCACGGTTTCGCTCTTCAGCACGTAGTCTTTATCTAGATCCACCAATCGAGCGGCTATTTCCATCTCGCGAACTCCACACCCTGTTTCCCGTCACCGTTGTTCCACCACAGGCTCCACTCACTTGATACTACCACTGATACTACCACGAAAACCAACACCGGCAATAGCCGTGGCGGCCGGTCACGCCACAAACAATTCAAGGATCGGCGAAGAAACAACAACGTGATTCAAGGAGTTCGCGCGGTGCCGCGGGTGAGACCCGGGTTCTTCGCCACGTCACCGCGGTCCCCGCGTTCATCCCTCACCATGAGAAGCTCCCGGCTGGCCCCGGGAGATTTCACGTTTCTCGCTGGATTTGACGCCGCGCCCGCCCATCCCGCCCATCCCGCTCACGCGGCAAGCATTGGTTTTCCGACTCCAGGACGGCATCAACGTTGGTGCTAATCGAGGAAGTCTTGATCCTCCAGACGCTCGGGGACATACGTGTCGGTCACGTAACTGATGTCCTTGCTGATCAACGCTTCGACTTCCAGTTTAAAGCCGTTTTTGAGCATCAGTTCGATTTCCTTCTGCCAGGCCTTTTTCCTTTCAAACCACGGATATTTCGCGATCTGCCTGGCCCGTTTGATATCGCTCTCTTTCAAGTTGATTCTTACGCTGGGAGATAACTCGCAGCGAACCAGATCCTTGCTGCGGAGACCGAGGTACCGGGCGTCGGGTATGGCCATGCGTTTGGACTCGTAGGCCAGATTGATCGAGCCCTGTTTAATAACGCTGTAGATATAGTATCCCCAAGGATCGTTATCGAGTAGGCAGTAGACGGGCAAATTCAGTTCGTTATGAAGCCGGTTCAGCAGCCGGCGCACGCCACGTGGAGGTTGTCCGCCGCCATGGGTCAGGATGCAATTGTAGTTCCTCCAGAATTTGTCTTCATTGAATCGGCGCCAAACCGTGTCTTTTTCGACATGCAGAATGAATTCCGCGTCGTGTTCCTTGAACTGGACGACATCGGGTTCCACAATCGACGGAATACTGTATCCGCCGGATCCCATGCGTGAACAATCGATCTCGTCGCCACTATCGATCACGGTAATGGGCCCCACCATGGAACCGGCGTTCTTCGCGTACAGGTGCAGTTCCTCTCGCATGGCGGTGAGCGTCACCTCGACGTCCTCGATGATGGGGTCGCAATCCGATTGTTCGTCGAACGTCTCCTCCTTGGTGCCATCGATGGTATGCTTGAGCAAGTAAAACAGACCACGAATGCTGGTTGTTTTGCCCTGTTCGATCAGCCGTTTGCAGCCACTGCTGACCAGCAGCGTCTGCATATAGCTTTTCGCTTGCGACAGGTTAAACAATTCGCGGCGATTCTTCCCGCTCCCCATTTCAATAAAGCGTTTGCTTTTGTTGTAGCGGACGTTGCCGAGCGAGCGGGAGGGGATGTCGAGGTGGGGGGCACGCTTATGACGGGCCTTTTCCACCACGCCGTCGGCGACGGTTCGGAGCGAATCGAGCGTACGTCTGTCCTTCTTGTTCAACGTTACCGAATCGCCAGTTTCTTTTTTGGAAACGGCAGCTTTTTGACGCCGCGATTTCTTGGCCATGTCTGTCTTCCTATCTACATTCAACCCAACACGTTAGCCAATCGACGATTGCCGGCGACGACAAACCGTAACCGTTCACGGGCAAGAGACTGATATCCGCGGATCTTCGCGCTTCCGTTGCACATCTTGAAGGAAGGCTGTTCAAGGTGAGAATTGTAGCGGCGAGCGTGAACCACCACGGGACAAGCCCGCGGCATCCATGTGGGCCTTGCGTGTCCAGGCCGCGTAGCGGCACCCGTGAACAGCAACGACAAACTTCCCCTTCCCCTACGTTGCGATATCCCCGCCTGGGGCGAACTTGGCGGCAAAGTAGTACGAGATCAGGCAACGGCGAAAAGGGCGGACATCCGCGAATCTCAATGGCGGCCTCGCCACGCCATGGTGGCTTATTCACGCCGCCGCTTTTCCATCATCAGAACAGCGTCTCTTGCGAATCCCGACCCGACAAGCCGTTTTGCTGCAACAGTTCCTCCGGATCCTGGTCGACGATCAGCACATTGTCTCCATAGTCCGGGGCACTCTCTTCCACTTTGCGTCCACGTTTGTCCAAGCGAGTATCCGCTTCAGCGGTCTTTCGCCTGGCCACCTCCATGAGCTGTGAAAAAACTTCCTTCTCGTCGACCCCGTTCAACTCGCTGACCGCCCGGGCCACTTCGCCTAGATACCTGAGAAACGTATTCCGCCGCTCGCCTTCCTGCTTGACGCGGCTCCGTTGTCGCAAGTACATCCCCAGCTTTCGCCCCACCGTCTGCAACCCCAGCCGCAATTCCTTGTGAATCTCCGGATAGCCCGCGATCGCCTCCTTCGATTCACTGGTGAAAGGGACCCAGACGCTGGCAATGTGAACCATCACGCTGATGGGACCTTGGGGCAATGCCCCTCGGGACTGGGACAGCCCATAAGAGCGCCAGTTCGTGTTCATGACCGCTTCCGTGATGGCGCAGTCCCGTTGCTTGAACTGGAGCGGAACGCGGTTGGCATAACGGAGCACCTGCATCTGCTGGCCCTCGGAAATGTTCACGTTCCGCATGGCGTGGTGTAGTCGACCGATCTCTTCTTTCGACAACTTGGAGGGGGACTGGCGCGTGCCAAAGTTCCCCTCCTTCAGGATCCGTTCCGCTCCGCCCGTGCCCAGGCCATCGAAGGTGTTGACCAGGAATTGGCGGAGCGTGCGAGCGTCGCTCTCGCCGAGCAGCTCGGTCAGGAGTTCCCGGGACACTTTCTTCACCGTGTTTCCGCCGCCATACGCCAAGGCGACTTCCACCTGGAATGGGTTTCCACTGTAAACAGCCGGCGGACGGGTGGCGGCACAGTAAAACTCGGCCGGTACCACATGGTGCAATCCCTTGAGCAACAGCTCCTCGCCGATCGGAACCACGCAATCAGTCGCGGGGGCCAGTATTTTCGTCTGTTGAATCGCCTGATACAGTGAATCCGCCTCTTCGCGGCCGATGCGGCGCACCGACGCCCGCGTGCTCAGCTTGGCGGTTTCACAAATGCGACGAGCCACCGACGGACTGACCCGGGAGAACGCATTGCCCAAGAATTGGGTAATCGTTCCGGACTTGGTCTCCTTGAGCATCGTCACCAGCCGTCCCAATTCAACGCCGTACGGGTGCGGCTTGACCTCTTTCGGTTCCGTTGGCAGCACCATGGTGGACCGCTTATACGTGTGAACGTTGTGTTCAGGATCGACATAGTGCAAGGTCACATGGGGATTGGCAATCGCCGTTTGCTCCAGATACTCATCCACGCTGCCCCGTCCCCGTTGATACTTTCCCTCCATCTCGATCGTGACTCGCGTTCCGCTCCGCACGTCCTTCGCCTGGGCCCCCTCTTCTTCCGGCTCGTAGTGCGAAGCCCACTCAATCCCGTGCTGTTTCATGTACTTCAGCCCCGCCTCGCCCGGCGGGATGTCCACCCCGTCTCCTTTGCCATTGAGAATCTCAGGCACGTTCTTTTTCGTGTCAATCTGCAATTCGTAATAATGGGCCGGTTTGCGGACCGAGATCTTCGAAATAATCTTGATCGGCTTGCCCGTGGTCAACATGCCGTACATGCCAGCCGCGCTGATGCCGATCCCCTGTTGCCCCCGACTCATCCGTAATCGGTGAAACTTGGATCCGTAAAGCAGCTTGCCAAAAATGAGCGGAATCTGCTTCTTTACAATGCCAGGCCCGTTGTCTTGGATGGCCACCCGAAACCGGCTCGACCCCGTCTGCTCAATGTGCACCCAAATCTCAGGGACAATCCGCGCTTCCTCACAGGCGTCCAATGAATTGTCAACCGCCTCCTTGACGGTGGTCAACAACGCTTTCCGCGGATTGTCGAAGCCGAGCAGGTGCCGATTCTTGGCAAAAAACTCGCTCACCGAAATATCACGCTGCTTCCGCCCCATCGACTCGGCGTTCGCGCGCCGCTTCGGCTTGCCGTTGGACGACTGCCCACCGGCGGACTTCGCCTGCTGGCAAGCTGCCGAACTTGAACCCCCTCGGCCGCTGGAGGAGTCCCCACGATGTGCGTTCTTGTTCTTGACCTTACCGGATGCCAATGCTTGGTACTCCTTCACCTACAATGACTTCTTGTTCAGGAAAGATAGGGACCGACTCGGCGAAAAATGGGCCCCCACACGAGGGAGAAAGGCGTTTCATCGCATCAGCCAACGGATGGATTGAACTAGACAGGATTATACCGGTCGCGGATGACTTTGTCCGCCGCGAGCCCGACCAACGGGGAGGACGGCTTGCGTCGGGCAGCGTTCCGCCCGGACAAATCCAACCGCCTGAAGTATTACGAACTATTACTGGAGCCGTTCGCAGCGGACCAGCCATTACGGGCGGCTCATGATACCGCCCCACGGCCACGCGATGCTCCGTCCGCTCCAAGAAAACCTTGTGTCCCCGGGGCCGCCCGGGAAAGGGCAGTTTCCAGCTGGACCAGACAACCGGCTCACCGCGATGCCCCACGGCACTACCCCCCTCCGGCGGAGGAGGAGGAGTTAACCGGCGGATGGGCCAAACGCGAAACCGCTGTGGGGCAAAACTAACACAAGCCCCGAGCGGACAAAACCCACCCCGCGCGGCGGGGGCATGGGCATGCTGGATTCAAGTCATATCCGCTGCGATTTCGTGACGCATACGGCAAAACTCGTGCTTTTGTCACGCCTTAACCTTGGGAGCGGGCAGTACGGGCTCCGCTATCGCAACCTTGCCAAGTAGGCGAAAGAAAACTGGCGGAACCAGTGCCCACCCGAATGTTTTATCTTTTTATTGGCCGTGACAAAGTGCTACTCGTTACGAGGATTATAACGATTAGATGCTCGTTATCCCAGCCCGGCTCTTGCCGACTCCAAGGCCCTTTGAACCGTTTGCGCCAATGAGCAAAGAAAGATTCACTCCTGCCGCCCGACTGACCGAGAAAACCTATTAGCGGTGTTACAGTCGGTGTGTCACCGCATGCCCATGGAAGAGCCCCGGGCGACCCACCGCTCGGCCGGCTGTGAGCCCCCACCTTTAGTCCCCAGTCGGCGAGGCGAGCCACCGGTTACCATCCCACAATGCCACCGGGATTCCGGAAGCCAGTCGCCCACCCCCGCATCCCAGGAGGAGCGTTTCGATGCGTCGGACTTTTGCAAACACACTCGTGCTCGTTGCCGCGGTCTACGCCACGGCCAGTTTTGGCCTGCTTCCCACACCCTATGCCACAGGGCAGGAGCAGGAGCCGGAGCCGGACGCGCCTGAACAGTTCGAAGCAGCCCCCTCGGACACGATGGTTGAACACCCCACCTCGGCGACCTCCGTGCCCTGCCCAGAGCGCCGTGGGTGGCTCCAGCGCAACTCTTCGCTTAATGGAACGCAGGTGGTTAACTGCCGCCCCCGAACCTACGGACAACCGGACTTGTTTTATGACTACTACGTCCCTGGCGCGTGCGGCGGCGTTCCCGCGAACATGTACCCGGCCCCACATCGGGTCCCACCCGTTGTCGGACAAACGTATTATACCTACCAGCCCTTCATGCCCCACGAACTCTTGTATCGGCACCGCCGAGCCTACTACCGCTACTACAACGGCGGTCGCGGTCTGACCCGAACCAGTATTTCGTGGTATCGCCCACCGCTACGCAGTTGGCTCGGCCATTGAATGCCCCCCCGAGCGCGAGTTATGCATGGCATGCGGCACGGTATCGTTCTTTCGCTGAACGCTCTTGGCCCCGGAGCCAGCCCACGGGCGAGCAATGGGCGGCTGCCTGGCCGGCAATACGTCATAACGCACCCAGAGGGGCCAAAGTGAGCCGACCCGTTGGCGGAGCCCGTTGGTTCTCCTCCCGGAGCTCGCCGCCAACGTACCGTTCTATACGAGGGAACCTAAACCATGAAACGAATCTTGATCTGCCTCATCGTGGGAGCCACCGCCCTGATTCTGGTTGAACACAAGGCCACGGCCGGAAACCGCTGGGCAATAGGCGGCCGCCGAGCGATCGCCAATCGCTGGGGCGAACGCTTCGCGCGAACCATGCCCTGGCACGGCGAATACTATTATCACCCTCAGGGCGCTCCCACCGCATTGGTCGTGCCGCCGGTGGCGAATATGCAAACCCGTCACAGCTGGGGAGTGGCGCAGACGGAGATGGTGCCCATCTATCACCAGTTCTCGCGCCCCTATCCGGGCGACTCAACTGGCCGGGGACGTGCGTTTCGTGCCACGCCCCGCTGGCCCGGCCATACCGATCAATTCGGCGTCTACTACGTGAGAGGGCCCTGGCGTTGAGAGCCGGCGCCGAGAAGAAATCCCCAATGCCCGCCAGGCCGCGCAAGGCCTGGCGGAAACCAGCGAAACGGGCGTCCATTCGCCCGTTTTTGTTTGCGCGCCCTCAAATGTCAACTCCGCACCATGGATGCTGGGCAATGTGGTAGCGGTTCCACAAGGAGCCCCCGGAAGTCCCAACGGGCATGACGAGGGGCGCCAAGCCACGGCGAAAACCAGGCCAAAAATCAGCATGTCTGCTTTCAGTCTCCACTCTCAGTCATTGCCCCCCGCCTCAAATCCCAGTAAGTTTAAAATCAAGTCGATGCGGTTCACACGAATGTGTACAAGTGCATACGTTTCGCGTGCGGCTGCAACCCCGGCTGCAGAAACAATTCGGTGGTAACCGGTTACCACCGAAAAAGCTCGGCAGTAGCCGGGGTTACCGCCGAGAAAATTCGGCACATATGTCTGTTATCCGATTTAATACCCACGCGATGCCTGTCGCACCTGGATGTGACTTTTTCGACCTTTTTGGTACAATATGTTGGTGAAGCGTCTCAAATCTTGGATCCATGGCTATGACACTTTCGGAAACACTGCGGGCCTTGCCGCCCGACCAGAAACTCGCCCTCGTGAC
>JBNJEM010000199.1:0-11471 GCA_051745935.1 Planctomycetota bacterium | reverse complement strand
GAATTTGAACCCGTGACGGGTGCAGTCATGGCCGAAAAGGCGCCGAAAGCCGGGCTTTACCAGCTAGTCGAGACGCGAAGCTTACAGTTTGAGTTTTTAGAAACCATAACAAAACCATCCAGATTTCCCGTCATCCAAGGAGTTATCGGAAGCGGGCCCCGGGGTTTCTTACCGGCTGTGAGTCACCGAGCGAGCATATATTCCGCACAGTTCTCCATGTCAACGCGACGTCCAAAACGCAACACACCCCACGCCCCCCGGGAAACCCGAGGGACAAAGGGTCGCAGCCCGGCCCCGTTATACGGTGAATTTGGGTTGCCCACATTCGGGGCCCTTAACACCGGTTGAAACACAGCCCCAACCGACTTTGCTTCGAACTTCGAGTTTCCCTATCTTAACCGAGTTCCCGCTTTCTTGCAAAACCCCACCTGCGAAATGATATCGCTGTTGGACAACCGTGACGCATTTCGCAGGGCGGTCATCAGGCACCCGATCCCGGTCGTTCGCACCAGCCTACCGGCAGGCCGGAAAGGGGCCCATCTTTGTGTGATTTGTGGCCGTGTCGAATATAAGCCGTTGAAACGCGTTGGCAAATCGCGCGCCGTTGCATGTATCCTTTCCGATGCACCTCCAAAGGGACCGGATGGGACGGTTTTCCCACTTCCGCCCGGATAGTAGGGTATCAAGGGCGTGGCGATCGGGACGCGGCTTACGACAAGCCGGCAGGTGTTGATGACATTGTGTCGCGGCCCGGCCGGTTTCCGGCGTCAGGTCGGCGCGGGGCGCCGTGGCCCGGGGGGGCGGGGGACGATCAGCTGGAGTTGATTCGCGCCTCAGGCCTTTCCTCACGCCGTGCCCACCCCGTGCCGCGCCCACGACATAAGAACTGGATCGCCTCAGGCGCTGGGCCGCGCAAAAGGCGTGCCGAAATCAGGTCAAACGTATACTGATAGGGGGCCGGTCCGATCACCGGGCCATTTGGAAACCGATGGATGTGTTTAGGCCATTGGCGATACGTCAGGCTTTCTCGCCCAACAGGTGTGAATCTGGCGAGGCCCGGCAAGATTCTCCGTCAACCGGCGTCAGCCTCGAAAGGCCGACGTCCCTGGTTGCCAATTGGCTACAATCTGACGGACACTGATATCTGTTTTGCCATGGGAAATCTGGAACACAATAGCAGACGCGTTGTCGCGGACCACGTATAATATGCGTTTGACCGCAAGGCCAAAGTCCGCTGGCCCAGGGTGTTGAATCGTCATGGACTTTTTCAGCCGGCGGCGGCCCGCGCGTTATATTTCAGGCGGTTGGATTTTTCCGGGTGGAAAGCCGCCCGACGCAAGCCGTCCTCCCGTTGGTCGGACTGGCGGCGGACAAAGTCATCCGCGACCGGTATACGGAGATACGCGCGACCCTTCGTGGCGTGTCCGCAACGTCGAACGGCTAAAGTGTTAGGGAAACCGGAGATTCGCGATGCTTAGCTCCATATTGCGCCAGCTTGAAAAAACAGTCATCTGGCATCACAAACGCAAGCAACACGTCTTCCTCTCGGATACCACCTTGCGCGACGGCGAGCAGATGCCGGGAATCCGTTTGACTGCCGACGAAAAGGTGACGCTGGCCAAAGCCCTGGCGGGTGCGGGAATCCACTCCATCGATGCCGGTTCGCCCGCTGCTTCTGACGAGGAGATCGAGGCCATTCGACGAATCGTGCGCGAGGTACAGGGGCCCATCATCGCGGCCCATTGCCGCACCCTGGCCGCCGACATCGATCGCGTGGCCGAGGCGTTCGAGGCGGCTCGGCCGTACCATAAGAGCGTTACCCTGTTCATCGGCGTCAGCCCCATTCATCGCGAGCGGAAACACAACAAGTCAAAAGCCGAAATCGTGCGGATGAGCGTCGAGGCGATTCACTATGCCAAGCAACATTTTCGACTGGTCACATTTGGTCCCGAAGACGCCAGCCGTGCGGAGCCGGAGTACCTGCACGAGATTTATCGAGAGGCGGTGGAGGCCGGAGCCACCACGATCGGGTTCGCCGACACGGTGGGCATACTGACGCCCCGGAAGGCCGCCGATCGGATTAAGCGGATCCAGGACTCGGTTCCGAACATGGCGCACGCGCTGCTGGCGGTGCATTTTCACAATGACCTGGGGTTGGCTACCGCCAATGCGCTCGCTTGCGTCGAAGAGGGAGTTGACATTGTTCAAGGGACGGTCAACGGGATCGGGGAGCGGGCGGGTAACACGCCGCTGGAGGAACTCGTGCTCGCGCTCCAACTCCACCACGATCAGTATGGTGTTGAGTGCGGCGTGGAACCGGCGAAGCTGAAGGCGCTGAGTCGGCTCGTGTCGCGTCTGACCGGCTTCGTGCCCGCGGTGAACAAGCCCGTGGTCGGGGACGGCTTGTTTGTAACCGAATCAGGCGTGCATCAGGACGGCCTATTGAAGGATCCGAGTTCTTACTTGCCGTTTCCGCCAGAAGAAGTGGGCGGTGGACCGATCGAGTTGGTGCTGGGAAAACACAGTGGCCGCCGTGCCGTTCATCACTTGGCCAAACGCTTTGCCATCCCGCTTGACGAGGCGCAGGTGCGTCTGGTGGTGGAGCATTTGAAAGGCGGGCCGGCTCGGAAGAGTTATCAGACGGAGCAGGATTTCCGAACGCTGCTCGCCGAAGTGTTTCCTGGCAACAAGCTCCAAGAGCTGGCATTGGGCAGTTCGCCCGGATCGGAGGATGCCGAAACCGGTCATCTGCCACGTCAACGGCAAACAAGAAGTACACAGTAGACTCGAGACTCGGTCAATACCCTTTACGAGGCGCTAGGTTGAGCGGCATCGCAGGAATCGTCGATCTGAGGGGCCGACGCCCCGTTTCCGCCACCCGTCTGGAGCACATGGCTCAGGCCATGGGGCATCGGGGGCTGGACGGCCAAAGCGTATGGAAGCAGCCGGGTATCGGTTTCGCGTGTCGGCAACTCCAGCTCGGCAACCGGCCGGAGGAACTCCACGTCAGGGGCAGCGGGGAGGATCAGGCCGTCGTGGCTCTGGACGGAACGCTGTACAACGCGGAGAACATTCGCGCCAAACTTGAATCTGGTAGCCATCGTTTGCAAACCCGTTTCGACGACGAACTGGTTCTCGCCTTGTGGGCCACGGAAGGGGAAGGGTTTTTCGATTCGATACAGGGGCAATTCGCCGTGGCTATCTGGGATGGCCGGCAGCGGCGCTTACTGCTGGCCCGGGACCGTTTCGGCATCCGCCCGTTGCATTGGGTCGAAAGCGACGGCTGGCTCCTGTTTGCCTCGGAAATCAAAGGCCTGCTTGCTTCGGGGCTGGTGGAAGCCCGGGCCGACGTGAGGGGGATTTCTCAGGTCTTCACCTTTTTTGGTTTGCCGGGCCCCAGGACGTGTTTCCAAGGCGTCTCGGCAATCATTCCCGGCCGATATATCGACGTTCGCCTGGGCAGGAGCGAGGAGACGGCCACGCTGGATCACCGCGTTTACTGGCAAATGGACTTTTCGCAAGGGGGCCACGAGGCCGCTGGCGCGAATGAACAGGCTCTCACGGACCGGTACGAGCAGTTGCTGCTCGACGGCGTTCGGCGACGCCTGGCGGCGGAGACGCCAGTGGCGGCGTATTCCAGCGGCGGTCTCGATTCCAGTCTCTTGCTGTCGATGGCCCGCCATGTCGAAGGGCGGACGCCCCCCACGCTGACCTTTCACATCGACGACCCAAAACGTGATGAGTCCGCCGGCGCGGAGCTTCTCTCGGAATACCTTGGCCATGAGACGAATGTCGTGAAGCTTACCGGTTCCGATTTGATCGGGGCGTTCGCGCCCTTGGTCTATTCGTGCGAAAGCCCGGTGGTCGATGTCTCGGCAGCGGCACTTTTTCGTCTCGCCGAAGCGGCTCATGGGGCGGGTTACAAAGCCGTGATTTCCGGTGAAGGGGCCGACGAATGGCAAGCCGGTTACCCGTGGTTCCGCATTTTCAAGCGGGTCCGTTGGGCCGCTTGCGTGCCCGGCGCGCGATTGGACCGCCTCGGGTACTGGCTCTACGCTCGCCACAACGGGTCGCGCCAGTTGCCGTATTCGGCGGTGGTTCGTGCCGAGGAGGCGTGTGGCGGGCCGAACGCTTGGCTGCTGGCCTACAACTTGATGACCACGACCCAGTATCGCTTCTTCAGCCGCGCGATGCGCGACTCCCTTGCCGGCTATTCCCCGTACGAGGACCTGGGACTCCCGTTGGATCATTTGTGCGGCTGGGACTCGCTGACTCGGTCGCTCTATCTCGGGAGCCGAGTGCACCTGGCCGGGCTGCATTGTCACGCCCGAGGCGATCGGGCGACCATGCACGCTTCGGTGGAAGGCCGCTATCCCTTTCTCGATGAGCGCGTGGTGAAGTTTCTGGCCTCGTTGCCGCCCAGATATAAGATGCGGGGGATGAACGACAAGTACCTACAACGCAAGCTGTGTGAACGCTGGCTTCCCGAGCGTTTAACTGGTGGACGGAAACGGTTGCTGCATTCACCGCTCGAGGCCTTTCATCAAGCAACGCCCCCTCGGTTCGTGGAGCAGCTTCTGAGCGAGGAGTCGTTGCGAACCACCGGCTATTTTGATCCCCACGGGGTTCGACGCTGGCGTGAGCGGCTTCCCCATATGCGCCATGGCTTTGCCCGGTTGTTTATTGCCATGGGCCTCGTCGGCGTGATTTCCACGCAACTTTGGCATCATTGGTATCTTGCCAACCTCGTTGATTTACCCAACCTCCCTTCGCCCGCCGGGCCATTTGCCCCGAGCCGTCAATGATGAAGCGATTGTTGCAACACATTCCACCCGTGGCCGTGAGCGCCGGCTTGATCGCCTGGCTTCTGTATCTGGTTCCTCCGGACGCATTGATCGAAGAATTGTCCGGACTGCCGCAAGCGGAGATTCTGGCGCTCAGCGCCGGCCTGGTTCTGGCCCTCTACGTTTGGGATACGGTTTGCCTCCAAACCGTCTTCGCCACCGAAGCCCATGTGATGTCCTACCGCCGCATGCTCGCTGTCCGGGGTATGTCCTATCTGCTGGGTGCCTTTAACTATGAACTGGGACAGGGCGTGGTCGCTTGGAACGTTTCGCGAATGCAGAAGATAAGCCTCTTAAGCACCGTGTCGCGGAGCGTGGTGTTGGCCTATCACGACCTGGCCATCCTCTTGTCGGTGGGACTGCTTGGAGCCGTACTCGTGCAAGACCGGCCCCAGCAGGTGGAGGTGATAATGGTGGTCTCCGCTGTCGGACTCGTCGGCTTGATCGCCGTGGCCGTTCTCTTTTCACTGTTGCCTCGCCGAAAACGCCGGCGTCTCCAGGCAACGCGGTGGGGAGCTTGGCTGATCGATTGGAGTTGGTGGAGGTCGTCGAGATTGGTCGGGCAACGCTTCGTTTACTTCGCCATTCTCATCACCTACGGCGGCGTGGCCTTGGCACTGTGTGGGATTCCAGTCAACGCCTTCGTGGTGATCAGCACGCTCCCCCTCGTGTTGCTCGCCGATGCCCTGCCCAGCGTTTCCGGCATCGGCACCCGAGAAACGGCTTTGATCCTACTGCTCAATCCGGAGAACCAAGCGGTGTTGCTGGCCGTCAGTCTGATTTGGTCAAGCAGTATGGTTATCGGCCGCCTTTTGATCGGGATCATCTGGCTGTGGCTTCCCTCCGAGCTATCCCCGCACGCGGAGGAATCTTGATGCCGCGGGGCTTGGGCTCGAAGCCCTCGGAACCCCGTTTGTTACGCCTGGCGATCTGGCGGTATTGAACCAACGCCGCCCCGGACCAAAAGGAGCAAGGGGAGCGAGCCGGGGCAGCTCGATCTCGCATCAAAACGCGATCAACAGATGCTGGAAGCCCTAGCAGCTCCAGCCCGTCCAAATCCCGCAGTTTTCAGAAAGCCAGAGGCAATCTAGGTGGCCCCTTCGGCCGCTCTCGTCCTGGTTTATACCGGTGGCGGATGAGTTTGTGCGCCGCGAGTCCCACCAACGGGAGGACGGCTTGCGTCGGGCAGCTTTCCACCCGGACAAATTCGACCGCCTGAAGTATAGCAGAACTCGTGTGCAATGCGCGGGAAAATGTTCTACACGGACTTGGATGTTTTCTCGGCCTAGACCCGCGGGACCAGCTACGACAGGTTGCCGCGTGATCGCGACGAAGTGTCTTTTGGGCAGCCCGCCAGTTGAGTGCGGACGGTTCCGGTCACGGCCGCGATCATCCGGAACCTCTGCTTACCGGTTCGCTTGTTACTGGTTCGCTTGGCGAGACGGACGGCTTGAGGACGTCTTGATCCGTTCCTCGAGCCGTGGCAGGTATTGCTCGAGAAAATATCGCTCGAGTGAATAGCGGCCTCCTTGGATGGCGGCACGGACATCGTCTTGCGAGCGTCCCTGAAAATCAGCCACTTCGGCGACTGGAAAGCCGTAGACCGTGTTGAGCACGAGGGCCTGTCGCTCATCGCGGGGCAGGCGGCTCAGCATCCGGTCGGTCTCGGTCTTTTTCGTTTCCAAGTCGAGGGCGTCCCAGGCCTCGATGCCCGGAACCGTCGGTAACATGTCGCCCATTTCCATCGTTTCCGATACCGTTGACCACTCTGTCCAACGATCCCGCCACGCTTCGCGGGGCTCGGTTGTGGGTTTGGGGACTTGTTCGTCCAACGATTGTTCAGCGAGCGTTCGGCACGACTCATCAAGCACTTCTTGGGCAAGTTGCACGAGCCAAAGATCCAAGGAGAGGTTTTGGGGGCGGCGATCGAATTGATCGTAGGCGCGGACCAACACCTCGTCGAGTACATCGTTTGAGGTGACTTGGGTGATTGCCCCGTCAGACTCCGCTTCACGCGTGCGCAATTCGTGCCGGACATGCTTGTCGAGCGTGGCGACCACGGGAGCCAGCCAGGTGCAAAACACGTCGCTGCGCCCGTTTCGACGACATTGCTCAAGGATCGGAACCACGCTTTGAAGGCCCTCGCGCCGGAGCGTGATTTTCTCGGGACGCTCAGGCAATTGGTCAATCTCGTCAATCAAACCGGTCACGATGTTTTCCACCGCTTCACCGGGCTCGTTCCCGGCGGCCCGAACCACCACCGTTCGGTCCGGCAGGTGGAGGGCTGATTGGATCTGCCATTGGGGCGACTCATCTTGCCGGTCGGCCACCAGTTCCAGTTCCGCGGGTTCGTCGGCGTGAGCCTCCAGCCGGGAAAACAAACGCCGCTGCCGGTCCTCCCACTGGCGTTGCAGCTGCTCTTCATCTTCCTTGTCGCAGTCGAAATATGACCAATGCACTTGCATGATGCTCTCTCCCAAATATGAGTTGCCGCCAGGCTCGCGACCGTGTAACACGGACATCCATGCAAATAAAACTACGCAAACGAGATGCCAAGAAAAACAATCACGACCAGTGCCCTCTCGATGGATAGCCTCGGAGGGCCCTCGGACCACGCATCTCGCAACGGCCTTCTCGCCAACGGCCGAACAACACGTGCCGTCCCCCCCGCACCCCGCCTTGCATCTGGCGAACTTCTCTTGCCACCGGCCACGGGTCTCTGCTACAAGAGCCATGCGCAGTCCGCTATTCAAGTTCGCACCCCCTGTACTCAGAGCAACGCTTTCGTGAGGCATTTCCCGCGACCCCCGCGAACAGACCGCCACTTTCTGTTGCCGCTTTTGCTCCTTGGGGGGCTCGCGGTCCCCGCGTG
This sequence comes from Planctomycetota bacterium, assembly GCA_051745935.1. GTDB lineage: Bacteria > Planctomycetota > Planctomycetia > Pirellulales > Pirellulaceae > JBNJEM01. The sequence goes on along the minus strand of JBNJEM010000199.1, from coordinate 3,755 downwards.
GGCTGAAAACGAGCCCAATTTGCGGCGGCTTCCGGCAGTCGATCCGGACCCGACAGCCCCCGAAACGGATCCGGCGAAAACGAAGCCAAGCCAGCGAGGACCAGCTCCGAACGAGGGGGAACAACGAGCCTCGAGCGACGGGGAACAACCAAGCACGCTGGGAGACGATGAGCCGCTGGCCGAAGCCCCTCCGCCCTGGTCCGAATGGGTTTATCCTTCCAGCTGGTTTCTGCCGCCTGTCTGGGAGAGCAGCTTTGAGATCGGCGTGGATGGCTCCGAGGGCAACTCGACCACGCTCAGCGTGCGAACGGGAGCGAATCTGAAGCGAAGCGTGGAATCGAGTGAATTGGAGATCGACATGACGTACGTCAAGGCGACGGCCGACAGGCGCGAAACCAAGCACAATGCCGAACTCGACGCGCGCCACGATTGGCTCTTGGGGGAATCACCATGGTCGCTGTTCGCCAAGAAACAGTTGGAATACGATGAATTCAAGGCCTACGACATTCGCCTGACCATGAACACGGGGGTGGGGTACCAACTGATCGCGACCGAATCCACTCAACTCAAGGGGCGTTTGGGGTCTGGTGTGTCTCGCGAGTTCAGGGGGCCGGACGACCGCTGGGTGCCAGAGGCTGTTTTCGGCGTGGATTTTGAGCATCAGTTTTCTGATCGTCAGCGAATCCATGCCACGATCGATTACTTGCCTGAGTGGGACAATTTCCACGATTATCGGGTTCACACGGACTGTGGCTGGGAGATTCTGGTCAACAAGAGCACGAACATGAATCTGAAGCTGGGAATCGTCGAACGCTACGACAGCACTCCGAACGGGCGTAAGCCCAACGATTTGGACTTTTCGCTGCTGCTGCTCTGGAAGCTGTAATATCCCGGTTGCTTCAGGAACCGAGCCACGGTGGCCAACGCAACGTCGGCCGCTTCATCCAGCAGGTAACCATAGACGCCGGTGGACAGAGAATGTCCGCCATGTCTCGCCAGCTGCCCAGCTGCCCAGCTGCCAGGCTGGAAAGCCCGACGTACGCCACTCGGTTGAACGGTTACATCCGTTCCTGTTCGTTGCTTGGGGAACGCGAGCTCAACTGGGACGAAGATCCAGGCAAACCTCGCCGCGCTCCGTCGATTGGGCCGCGGGTGGAACAAAGGGGGGGAAGGCTTTAGTTATTTCTCCGATTTTCACTATTTTTTCTATTTTCGCGGCAACTTCTGCTTGACGTCGGGGGCGTGTTTGGGCACAATCCCACTCCGGTGCCGTATCCCCCGCAGGCCTGGCCGACGGCGATTGCGGTCATTCCTGTAGTTCCTTGATCCGGAGGCCCTTGAGGGAGAAACCGGTCTGATGCATTTCCGACAATGGGTTATCGTGGCGGTTTTTTGTGTGCAGGTCGTGCCTCTTTGGGCACGCGACATATACGTGAACAATGTGGCGGGGAGTGACCGAAATGACGGCAGCGCGCCCGAAGCGTCAAGCGACGCGACGGGGCCATACCGAACGATTACTCGCGCGCTGCGGGCAGCCCAAAAGGGTGACCGGGTGATTTTAGCCGAGACGGGCACGCCCTATCGGGAAAGCATTACTCTTCAGGGTGGAAAGCAGAGTGGAATCAGGCAGATCCCGTTTGAACTGATCGGTAACAATGCCGTGTTGGATGGTACGCGCCCGGTTCCCGCCGGGGCCTGGACGCACTACATGGACACTCTTTTTCGGTTCCGTCCGCCAAAGGTCAGTTTTCAGCTGCTATACCTGGACGGCAAACCGGCTAAACGACGAGAGGTCAACACGCGGGAAGAAATCGAGGATCTGGATCGTTTGGAGTGGTGCCTTTTCAAGCAACATGTCTATTTCCGCGTCGAGGACGGTCGCCTGCCCCAGACCTACGAGCTCTCTTTTACGGGGTTGCAGGTGGGCATCACCTTGTATCAGGTTCGACATGTGGTGATTCGCGACTTGGTGATTCAAGGATTTCAGTTGGATGGCGTGAACGCACACGATGGCGTGTACAACGTGACGCTCACCGGTCTCAATTCTCGTGGGAATGCTCGCAGCGGCATTTCGATCGGCGGCGCCTCTCAAGTTCGCGTGGAAGCGTGTTTGGTGGGGAACAATGGGGCGGCGCAGGTGCGCACCGAAGGGGCCTGCCGCGCGCAACTGGAGGGCTGCGATTTACTCGACAACACCGCCCCGCGGATCGTGCGCGACGGGGGCAAGGTGGTCGTTAATCCGTAGTGAAGACGGGAAGATTTGAAGACGGGAAGATTCGAAGACAGGAAGATTTGAAGACAGGAAGATTTGAAGACGGGAAGATTTGAAGACGGGAAGATTTGAAGACGGGAAAATTCTTTTGTAACATTTCAGCCATCTGAAGTCACGTTCTGCGAGGTGCCCCTCTTTTTTGCCGAGGCGGGAGACGGCGGTTGTTGGACGTGACAGTAGCTGGCGGGTCTTGTTCACCCGTGAGACGATCCATTTAAAACCCGCCTTGCGGATCTCGGTGATGGCGGACTGAGTGGCCGATTCCAGCGGCGGAGCTTTCCGGTTGGGGATCCGGGAGTGCCTCCTCTTCACTGTGTTCGGCATCTTCAATGAGCTGCCGCACTTCGCTCCGACTGGACCAATAGATCAACATTCCAATGGCTGCCACCACGATTTGCAGTAAGCGATAAACCAACGCCACCAACACGCCAGCGGCGCTGATGTTGTCCGCCGCGGGCACGATCTGGTAAAGCTTTTCCAACGCGAACTCAAACGCACCAAATCCAGCCGGCGTGAACGGCAAGGCACCGGCAACCATGGACAGCGGGACGATGATCAAGTGCTCGCGTACTGTCGGGATGTGTTCATACAGGGCCCGGGCGATCAGAAACAGGGCCAGGGCGAACATCCCGTGGGTGCCAACGCTCATGAATAAGGCAATGACCATGGCCCGCCAACGTTGGCGGTAGATACGGACAGCCAGAATGAGTCGCCCGAGAGCCTCGCCGATCCGCGGCAGTCCAATCAAGAATCTCGAGACCACGCCGTTGGTGAATCCCGGAACCAGCAGGGTGAGCACGGCAATGCCGCCGAAAGCGGTCGCACTGAGTGTCAAATAGCTCAGCGTCCGCAACTGGGGGGAACTTTGGCTCACGTTGCTGGCCAAAATCACGCCGCTGGTCAACAACAACAGGGCATAGAGCCCAACCATGCGGTCCACAACCACGGTCGCGATGGCTTCGGCGCGACGCTTCGGTTGCTGCCGGGCAATGAAAAAAGCCTTGAACAGGTCCCCGCCGACCGCCCCAGCCGAGACGAAGTTGAAGAGGAAACCGAGAAAGCCCAGCCGAAATGCGTCCAGCAGCCGGAATTCAAGCCGCAGCGTGCGAACCAGGAGGTGCCAGCGAACAAAGGTCACCGAAACGGCCGCGAAGACCAGCCCCAACGCCAATACCAGGAGCGTCCAGTCCTTGGGCCGCTGTTCCAGCTGGCGATAGCTCTCTTCCGGCACGCTGGCCAACAGCCAACCAATAATGCCGATGGGCACGCCAAATTTCAAGAGAACAACGATTGTCTTCTTTAAGTCTGTCGCCATATCGTCCCATATCGAATATCGAACCATCCCAGCCCCGAGACGGGACGGAACGGCGATCATCAATTATACCCGTCGCGGATGGTTTTCTCCGCCGCGAGTCCGACCAACGGGAGGACGGCTTGCGTCGGGCGGCTTTCCATCCGGAAGAATGCAACCGCCTGAAATATA
>JBNJEM010000198.1:0-11475 GCA_051745935.1 Planctomycetota bacterium | reverse complement strand
CACTGTTCAAGACCAGGTACGGAGACGCGTACCGCTGCGTTTTCACGGTCGTGGGTCGTGAGGTTCGGATCTTGCGAGTACGAGGTCGCGGTCAAGCCCTCCTGAAGCCAGTGGATATTGTCGGACATTGACGGCACGGATCGCCTCGCAGCCGCGAACCAGTGAATGGACCGCAGCGGCGGTTATGGTCCTGGATGACGATCGGATGATCGGCCGCCACCCGGTCCATCCGCAACGTTCGTTGCCTCAAGGGGCTGCACTCGAAAATGGACAATGTTGTTCGGGAACCGTATCGCGTATTCAAGCCTCATCGGCTTGGCGATGACGTCACGGGTTGCGACCACTGAACAGCTGCACCAGACATGCTGGTTTTCAGTCTGAGTTTGCCTGTTTCGTTAATGAATCGTCCCATCACATCACATTCTAACACACCTCACGAATACAGCCAACTTCCGGCAACCGGCAGCAAAACGAGTCCTTAAACGCCTGAGTAACGACCCGGACACGTAATACTGACACCCCGGCCAGGAGTGCTCATTCGTTTCTCGGAAGCCCGAACGCCTTAATTCTAAACTGTGCCGCCTGCGAAATACTTGCCACCAACATCTCTTCAGATGAATGCGCCTGCGTCGGCGGAAAAGCGTCCTTCTCGACTCGCCGCACGTATTTACCTATGTTCATCGTACAGTTTCTGTCCACTTCCACCGGGAGACGAACACCCGATAAGGCCAAACAACACCATTCCAACCGCACAACCGATACTCACCATAATCAGAGATATCCCCATGGCAGCCGGGCTTCTCCACACATTTTGAAGGGTCAGAATACCGGAACACGCAAAGAGACCCACGATGCAGAACCCAGCCGCACCATGACTAGCGGCACGGAAATCGAAGCGTAGTTGGAGCATTCCACCGGCGCAGGCGAGCCTTCCGATGATCATCATCGCAACCAGGTATATGACTGCGACTACGAGCAGTCCGTAGCCAATGGCGTCTTTTAGCTCTGTCGGCTCGGCCAGTACAAGAGAGCCGAAAACCGCGAATAGTGCAATTAATCCAACTGATGCAGCACCGTGGCTCGCCGCCAACACATCAAAACGTTGTTGCATTGCTCTTTCTCCAATCGCGTCCCAGGAAGAGTTCTTCCGTTTCCCCAGTCACTTCATCGACCCTCTGGTAGATGTTCACCTCCTGACGTGTTTCAGCCATCCGGTTTATCCTCGAACCAGCGAACAGACGTTGCACACGGTTCCGCATCCGAACCGTGCCGTCCACCGCAGTTCCGACCGCTAGATCGCAGCTGTCTCATTCCGAGAATACGGTCCATTCTTTGCAACAACTCAAGGGCGTCTGCCATTCGCCGTCTCGTAACGGTTCCGCCCGGCGCCCGCTGAACCCAATACCGGAGCGTCTCATGGATGTTTTGAAACGACTCTTGACACCAACCAGGTCCCGTCTCGCCTCGCGGATCGGAAAAACCACGCACATGACCGGTTACTGTCACCTAATTCAGACATGGACGCGCCACGCCAGCTCTTCCACGCCCCGGTGGAACACCTTTGCCATTGACCTTCCGCTTGAGTTCACGACACGGGGATCAGACGCTCGATTACTTTTTCCTTTTAGGTAATGACCCACCTGCTCCGGACGCTCTTCCCTACTCCCTGACGTCGCTTCCACCTGCGCCGTTACCGTCCTGCGGGGCCGTTACTCTGCTACTCCCGAAGGAAGGCACGGTTGACTCACTTTTCCAAATGGTTCTTTATCGGGGCGAACGTTTCACGATCGCTTTCCATACGAGCCTCGCCGGTAAGTGTCTTCATTACCGCCGGCGGAACCCGACGGCCGGCATGTTTGGCGCATAGCTTATCGAGGAAATGGGCCACTCCCCACGAATAGAATATGTTTTGGAGATCGGCCGAGTCACTATTTAGCACAAACCCAACGTAAGAAATCCCGATAGGGAAGCTCTGACCCCGAGTTGGGTAAATCCGTATCGTTCCCACGCACGAACTGCTCCCATCGCCTCTTGCACCGTGCAGCCCTTCAGGGACCGCCATGCGAAGAGGTTCCCACAAGAATGCTTCAACTGCTTCGAGCACAACGGGCTCCTTTGTGTTGTATGTAAGTTCTTCGTCACCTACAAAACTCCTTCCCCAGGGCGCAGTTTGTTTATCAAGCAGGGTCACCTTGACTCGACGTATTCTGCGAGATTGGACGCCTCCCCCCTCAGCGATGTAGAACTCTAATAATTTCCACCTGACCGGAGCCCTGCCAGTCGATACTTCCTCGTCTTCACGTTTCGAACTCCCGTTCTTCGCTTGTTGACCGCATTGCGCCGCGCAGCTACGTGTCAGTGTGTGTGACGCGACAACGATAAACATCGCCAAGCCAAAATGCCCAATCGATCTAAGCGACATGCAAGCTCTCCTATCACACCATTCTCACAAATCGGCGATTGCATATACCTCTTGCTCTTCCCAACTGAATCCTCAACTGCAACAAGCCAAGCCGTAGTATTGCAGGTAGCGATATTGAGACCACGTTTGTTCCTTACCGATTCTCGAAAGTCGCGTGAGGTTCTTTCGGCCGTCGCAACCACGGCCGTGTTGAGATTTCTATACGCGATGAGTGGGATGTCAAATGTCACAGGATATTCAGACAGTGACACATCCGTGTATTGTGCTTTCACCGTATCAGCCCATCGCATTACGGCCGCCTCGCGGCGAGGACAAGGTATAATACGGAATTACGAGCATAGCTGACGCAACGGGCCTTGTCTACAATTGTCCTTCGTAGGATTCCCACGGACCATCATCCTTGTCATCCTTGTCCCATGGTCCCTCCGCCGTCCTTGTGAACCGCCAGATCATCGTCGACGGCCGCAACCTCTACGACCCGGCCCACATGGGCCAGCTCGGCTTCACCTACGCCAGCGTCGGTCGCCGGACGGTCGCGCCGATGGACTACGGCACCGCATCAGAGCGACGAGAGAGGACTCACGAAAGGAAATTGCTGGCCCAAGGAATTCCGCGAACGTTCATCCGCCGTGACAAGTTTGCACCCCTCGCGTTCCGCGAGGGCGACGTAAAGGCAGTCGTACAGACCCGCGCGGGTCTGCGAGGAGATGGCCGTCGCCCGGCGGAGAAGCGGCTCATAGGGGTGAATCTGCGGCAAATCGCTCAGAATGTCGTCCAACAGGCGAAGTGCGTGCCCGACCGCAATGATCTTCTGACGCTCACATTTCGTCAGCGCGCTCGCCGCTTCAGCGGAAAAGATGGAGGGGGCGAGCAGTCCATGAATCCCCCGCTGGTAGTCCTGACGCGGACGCAATGCTCTGGACGTTAGAGGACGCGAGACGACAGAAGTCACGGCGACAGAGGCGTCGAGAACGGATCTCATAGGTCTTCGTCGTCATCGTCACTGAGCAGCTTCTGGAACGTCTCGTCGTCAATGAGGCCGTGCGTGCGGCGGATCTCCTCAGTGATCCTGGCGGCCCGCTCGCGGACGCGGCGGCGCACCTCGCGATCGAGCGGCTCGCCCTCGAAGGCGTGTCGATAGACCGCCTCCGCATCGGCTCGTTCTAGGGGGTCCATGCCAGTATGTTTCAGTTCTGTGCCCATATCGGTATCACCCCTCTTTCCGGTGGTGTGTCAAGGCGTAAAGGGGTCGGGAGTCTTAATGAGCGGGGGGGGAGTAGGGGCTCCCCTTTTTCTTTTTCGCCTGTGACTGCCGGGAGCTCTCATCGGTGAACACCTCGCTTGTGCTTCGTGCTTGTATTGGTGGGGAGTATAACTCACCCGCTTGCGCTTCGTGCTTGTAAGCGATGAAACGGGGACATTTTTCCAGGAAGGCGAGTCAAGGCAGTCGAAGAAAAGGGCTTTTTGACGCACATACCCTTTTTGGTTACGACCCAGACAGTGAAAAGTTTGTGGGAACGAGCCTAGATGCGGAGGGCCGATGTCAATTCAACACCCTGGAGATTTCCGATATGGAGCCCGGGAAGATGCTCACTGTCGGACCGATCGGCAAGTGGACGGAGAAACGCCTTCCGGGTAACGGCAAGGTCATAACGTCGCGGTTTTCTTGTGAAGTAATGAGCGATAACCGGATCGTGTTCGTCTGGTCTGATCGGAAGAAAGAAGGCAAGTTACTGCCCGATTTCAAATTGATCTACAAGCGAAAGCCAATGGACGATGCTCGCAAGGCTTTTCAAGAACTTGCTGATTTCCTTATGGGGGGCGTCTGGGAATGCGATTTACCCGATTTGGGCAAGGTAGAACAGACGTATCAATGGAAGATCAAGGATCGCTTCCTGGAAGTGAGCCAGAAGGGTGGTGACGGCGAACGGCACTGTGTTTTCGGTCTGGATCCTGCTTCCCGTAAGCCGACGTGGTGGACGTTTAAGGAAGACGGTACCGTGAATGAAATGGTCGCCACACGTGTTAAGGAGGGCCTTTGGAAGTGGGACGCCATGGAACACGGCCCGAGTGGAAAACGGACAAGAATGCGAGGAACCTTGAAACGCATCAACGACAACCGAGCGGAGGCGCATGTCCTGGAATGCCATCCTGACCCTGACGGACTTACGGGCCGTACGGAAATCTACCGGCGTCGGAAGTGAGTTCTGTCGCGACGCGGGCGAGCAGGAGGCACTATGGTACCGCCTGAGGACCAAAGCGAGCGGAAAAGGGAAGTGGACATTTTTGCCGTCACTGCTGACGGACGAATGCGTGATGCGGACAGCCGCCTGATTTGATTGCAGTGAGAGCCGGCCGGGATACCCGTGGGCTTCCGGCCGGCGACTGCGCATCTGGCAGATCAGGTTCAGTTGCCGTCCGACACGGGCGTCAACAAAAAGGCCTGGCGAGAACCGACGAGGCCAACGTACGCATGCCCGGCTATTTGGCCTGAATCGTTGATCCGCTGCGGAGAGGTGTTTGTATCGGTGTCAAACCAGATAGCCAAATCATCAGGATCACCAGTAACCGCCTCATCTAGATTCACAAGCCCGAAACCCTCAAGGTAGACGAATCCCGGTCCAGCATTGCCGGAATAGACTCCGACTACGTCGCCAAAGTCGTTGATTCCATTTGCTTCACTGTACTCCCCTGCGCCAAGGTCTAAGAAACCGCCCTCGTCGTCATGTCGATACGCCCCCATACGAAGTTCGACTTTGTTTCTGTTCTTTTGAACTGCCTCGAGTACAGTCCTTCCAACAAAAGCCCCGCCCTCATTCATGTCGTTGCCCCAGATGAGATAACCTTCTCCAGCGGGAGAATGAAAGAACTCTGCTGTGTCGTCGCCGCACCCGAGAGCAGAACCAGACACCCCACTTCTTGCCTTGCCGTTGGGGCGTTTTGGGCTGGTTTTCGGCTCCGTCTTGGCGGCATGTGCGAACGGGTACCCAGTTGTACGCCTCGCCTCAGACCATAGGGATCGATCCAGCACGGGCATGTGCCTCGGGAGAACGGCTGAGAGAGTCAAGAGGAGGGCCAGCCACCGTAAAATGGATCCGATTGCACCATTGGATCCGCGGTTCCGGCCTCTTACAACCAGTACACCAGTTGTTGTACCGGGACACACGCCATCCTGCCGAGATGGGTTGCTGCTGATACAGGATCCAATGACGGCTGTGGAACGTGCCGGCCTCTTCAATCGCTGAATAGGGGCCCAGACAGGGCATAGTCCGGCCGCCGTGCTTTGCCCGCGCACGAGTGCTAGCAGTCATTTGACAAGATGACAGCGCGGCGGGTATATTCAGGGCGACGCGCGAGACGCGGGCAGATCTCATGAACTGTTCAGTGATCCATCCAAGGCTTCGCCCGGTCCAATCAGCTGACAATCGGTCGTCTTTTTTTGACCGAGACGCCGGCCTCGTTTCGTGGTGCGCGCCGCGCGACGCTCATATTGCGTGACCTCCTTCATTCGGCCCGCACGGTCTCGTCCATTTCGTTCCCTCCCGTCCGGTGCCGTTGCCTCCCCCGCGTGCATCGTCCAGTCGACTGGCCCTCGAGTCCTCCACATGCTCCCCGAGGCTCGCGCACCCCCTGCTGGAAATCAGTCTGCTTTCGTTCTCGTGGCCACGGTACTTTTGCCCCAGCCCCCGGGCCGGCCAAAATAGTCAGCATGCCCAACGGGATCTTGCCTTCCCAAAGCCACTCGATCGGCTGGGCTTCCACTTCGGTATATCGCCGCATCTGAAGTTGGGGGTTTGCTTGCTGCTGGCTGCGTGGTTGTACCGCATCCGCTGTAGCTTCCGCGTTGGCCTGCCGCTTTCGCTGTTCGCTCTCCCACAAGGCCCGGACAACCTTTTCAACGTCCGCGTCCGGTTTGAGGTCGACAAGAGCAATTGGTTTGTGCGACCTGATCGGCTGTCTGTGGAATCGCAGGACCCATCAGTTGATTGTGGCGGATTCGTACAGAGAACGCTGGCATCACTGTGCTGGACACCGATCATGGCAGTTGGCATAAATGCTATCTTTGAAACGGCACTGGGATCCGAATCGATGCTTCCTGATGAGTTGCGGTTGCCAATGTATCCAGATGCATCACAGCGCACCGTCCACGTAAGTGTGCAACATGGCAACACCAAGACAAACATACGGACCAAGACAAACATACAGCTCGCATCCACGGAAGAACATCTGACGCTTTCCGTGAATCGGCACGTGGACTTCGGCCACCTGAGAAACGATCCGAAGCGGGTAAGCAAAGCTGTTCAAGATATCTGCGGTTCATTTATGGAGCAGAGAGACGAGTCAGTTGAGATAGCGCGAAATGCGACAAGAGGAGAGATGTCTTATGAGCGAGACAACATTCGATCTGGGCTTGCAGACGACTAGCTCACCTGACCCATGGACTGAATGCGGTTACTCAGAGTGGAAGCAGGATGCCCCTTCCGTCCGCACCTTCCGTCCGCAGAGCGTGGATGGAAATGATGGGACTATCCGACGAAGAAATATATTTCAGGCGGTTGGATTTTTCCGGATGGCACGCTGCCCGACGCAAGCCGTCCTCCCGTTGGTCGGACTCGCGGCGGAGAAAGTCATCCGCGACCGGTATAGAAGAGCAGTGCGCGATTGAGCCTCCCACTAATCTTGACGAAGAGCTTGCCCAATACAACGCAATGCTCGACGTTCAGGCCATCAATAAGCAAAATTGATAACGCCATATACGGAGCGTTCATGTGCCCTCGATTATACAGGGAAGGATCGTCTATCCAATTGATCCGATTCCTGACCCGCGCAGGGCAGAAATCCCAAGCCTCATCGCCCATTCGTCGTTATCTCCACACTCGATGAGATCAAAAACGGCACACCGCTGACCATCGTTGGCATATCGAGTACTGTACGTGGGGACTCGGACGAGGTGGAACTCCCCTATGGACCTAAGGCGGCAGGGCCGCCAACCAAACAGGGACACCGCACAGGGATGGTGCGCTCCCGTTGGTCGCTCACGTCAAGGATGCGCGCACCGTGCGCGCATGTTACGCCCTAAGACTCTAAGTCACACGGGGCTTCGGCAGCGGTGCGTCGCGATATGCTCCTGGAAGAAATTGGTCGAACAAGACAAAGTGGAGGTTAGTCGGGGTTCGTTAGGCCGCTCCAATTGAAGCAAATCCTGTTGAAGACGCGCGGTGAATGATTTGGTCCCTCTATCAGTTTTCGTCGCGCGTCGATGTATCGGGCAGCAAAGGCATGACCGCGTCACGGACCCGTTGCGCCAGTTGCACGGCGTCGTGCGCTTCTTCGGGCGATGCGTCGGGACGGTCGCCCGGGTAGCGTAGCTCCACGCCGTAAGGCGTGAGGGTGATGATATCCTGAAGCTGGGATACAACCGCGCCATAGGTTGGCTCAATCAGGTTGAGCAATACTTCCAGATCGTGCGTCTTGGGGAACTCGATCTCAATCCAGACCAGAAGCGGCCAGAAGCGATTTAGAGGTATTTCTCGGCCGCCTGCTGGCAATGAAACGCCACCGCGTTCGGAAACCGCGCGCCTTCACCGAACAGGTGCTCCGCCACGTCGAGGTCTGCCTTCGCCTTGGCAAGCCAGGCGGCGAGAACTCTTCGCTTGGCCTCCTCAGGCGGCGGCGTCATAGATCACTTTCCCATACTTGTGGGCCGGATAGGCAATGCCGCCGATCACGTCCTTGCTCTGCTCGAACCACTGCGTGTTGATGAAGAGAATATCAAACGGATAGCGGATGTCGTCCAGCGCCCGGCGGACCCGCACGTACTGCTCCCGCTGATCGCTCGTGTCCGGCTCGACGATCAGCAGGTCGATGTCGCTGTCACGCGTCATCTGGTCCGTCGCCGCGGAGCCGAAGAGAATGATCTTATCCGGTCTGGTCACCGACAAGACGCGATCGACGATCTTCTGAATGACCGATTCGTCCAACGTCATGTGGCCCTCCCCGTCGGAAAGCAAAGGAAATTGCTTTCCGGCAACAAGGCTGAGTGTAACCGGGGAGAACTGGTGAATCAAGGGGTGAGAGGCGGCGGGGCGACCATGGCCGCCGTCCCATCATGCCCGCTATCCGGGCTCTGTCAAGGTCGAGTATTTGTTCCATCCTCTCTTCGGTGAGCAGCTTCCCATCGTGCGGTACAACATCCGCGGGAAGCAGCCTCAAGTCGTGCTTCAAACGGACGAGGGACTCCGCTTCGTTCCCGAATGGATGACTGATCCGCTGTGCAGCCGACAAGAATATACCGGTCGCGGCGGACTAAGACCCCATGACAAAACCACGCAAATGCCCCATAATCCAGGGGAATGGGAGGCGAGAACTCGGTTTTGTTACGGGCTGTAAGTCATTCGCGACCGGTATAAATCGCTCGAGTTGGCCGGACCATCTCGTGGCGAGCCGGCTGGAGTAAGTAACCGTTGGATATTGCATTTGTCAGCAGCGAAGTGGTTCCGTTCGCCAAAACCGGTGGATTGGCGGACGTGGCGGAGGCGTTGCCGCGCGAGCTGGAAAAGCTGGGGCATCGCCCGGTGGTGTTTGTTCCGGCGTACCGCCAGGCACGCCAGTGTGGGGTGCCCATTGAGGCGACGGACGTGGAGGTATCCGTTCTGGTGGGATCAAAACGGGTGCCAGGACGGTTGCTACGCAGCCACCTGCCGAACTCTCGGGTTCCCGTTTACCTGGTCCAACAAGACAGCTATTTTGATCGGCCTCAGCTCTATCGCGAGAACGGGAGTGACTACAAGGACAACTGCGAGCGATTTGCTTTTTTTTGTCGAGCCGTGATGCAGGCCATTCGCGCTCTTGGCCTCTCCCTTGACGTGCTCCACTGTAACGACTGGCAAACCGGCCTCTTGCCGGCCTACCTGAAAATCGAGCATGGCCATGTGCCGTCGCACGCTCGCATGGCGAGTCTGTTAACGCTGCACAACATGGCATACCAGGGTCAATTCTGGCACTGGGACATGCTATTGACCGGCTTGGACTGGAAGTATTTCAATTGGCATCAGATGGAATTCCACGGCCATCTGAATCTTCTCAAAACCGGCATTGTTTTCGCGGATGCGATCAACACGGTTAGTCCGCGGTATGCTCAAGAAATCCAACACGCGCCGGCCGGTTGGGGGTTGGAAGCGGTGTTGCGGCACCGGAGTGATGTACTGAGTGGGATTATCAACGGGGTGAATTACGATATCTGGGACCCTCGTCACGACCCCCTGATTGAGGCCCCGTATGATGAAACGACGTGGATGACGGGGAAGGCTCAGTGCAAGGCGGCCCTGCAACGAGAACTTGGCCTGCCGGTGGACCCCCGTTGCCCCCTGATTGGATTGGTCGGTCGCCTGGCGGACCAAAAAGGCTGGGACCTGGTGGGCGAACTGATGCAATACTGGAGCCGGGATCGGGACGTGCAGTGGGCCATCCTGGGAACCGGTGACGAAAGCCACGAAGAATTGCTCCAACGGCTGGCTCAAGAGCATCCGGGACGAGTGGCCGCCCGATTGGGATTCTCCGACTCCCTGGCGCATCGCATCGAAGCCGGCGCGGACATGTTCGTCATGGCCAGCTGGTATGAGCCCTGTGGTTTGAATCAGTTGTATAGTCTTCGCTACGGGGCCGTGCCGATCGTGCACCGTACCGGTGGATTGGCCGATACCATTACCGATGCCACGCCGGAAACCCTCGCGGGCTCAACGGCCAATGGGTTCTCTTTCGACCACTACTCGGTCGCACACTTGGAAGAGGCACTCACGCGGGCCTGCCATATGTATACGCACGAGTGGTCGCGGTGGCGGCAGCTGGTCGAAACCGGCATGAAACAAGACTGGTCGTGGACGCGGAGCGCGAAGCAATATCTGGACCTCTATGCTCGCATCGTTGCTCCCAAACAGGCGTGAAGCCGGTTGCGTATCCCCCCGGATCAGCAGTTGAAGGCGAAGCTGATACCGTGCTATTCGTCCCACGCAAGCCGTCCGCCCGTTGGTCGGACTCGCGGCGGACAAACTCACCCGCGACCGGTATGTCCATCCCCGCATTGCGAAAAACGCAACCGCCGCGCACAATGCGGGACGAATGGATGACGAGACCTCGGCCCAATTGAGAGCTGAGCAATGGGAACGTCGGTCGGTGCATGCTGCGGACACAAGCAGATCCAGGAGTAGTAGACCAGAGCTCGGGGCGCTGTCGTCGGATTTGCGTGTCGGCGGGTGATTCTTCTGCTCCAGGACGCGATTCCAGCATATGTGGCAATTCCGCAAAGACCCATTGTCCGATCGTTGGGTGGTGTGCGCCGAGGGCCGGGATGAACGCCCCAACGAGTATCCAGGAAACGGCGGTCGCCGCACGAGCAGCCGTTGTCCGTTCTGTGCCGGCCACGAAGAAGATACGCCTCCACAAATCGCCGCCTACGGTACCGAAATGCCCGCCGGCGCCGGCCGGCCCCCCGACTGGCTCGTCCGCGTCGTGCCGAACAAATACCCCGCGTTCCATCCGGGGGGAGACCCCGCGGTGCGGGAGGGTGATCTCTATGCCGGCGCCCGCCCCGTGGGGGCTCAAGAGGTCATTGTTGAATCCCCCCGGCACGTGGCGAGTCTGACGCAGTTAACCGACGAGGAGGTCACGTTGGTCCTGCGCGCGTATCGCGATCGGATGCTGGCCCGTCGGCGTAGCGGGCATTATCGGTACGTATTGGCCTTCAAAAACGTGGGGCCTCGAGCCGGCGCGTCCCTGGAGCACTCGCATAGCCAACTGATCGCCATGCCGAGGGTGCCCGGAGAAGTGGCCCGGGAAGTTGCCGCCGCGCAAAGGCTCTACCATCAACACCAAGCCTGTTTCTTCTGCCGAGTGATCCGGGATGAGCAAACCCGCGGACACCGGTGGGTGGCGGAAAGCCGCCGTTTCCTCGCGACCTGTCCGTATGCCAGCCGCATGCCCTATGAAATGTGGATCCTGCCCCGCGCTCATGCCGCTCATTTCGAAGACCAAGACAACGCGGAACTCGTGGAATT
>JBNJEM010000197.1:0-11478 GCA_051745935.1 Planctomycetota bacterium | reverse complement strand
CGATGCGAAACGCCGTCGTGCCACCACTTTGGTAACCGGCAAGGAACACGCGATGACTGGCCACGTGAAACTTTTCCTTCGCGATCTCCAGACACTCGGCGACCGACTGCTCGGCGGATGCCACGTCCGCGTCGCCAAGGGGCCATTGATAGCCCCCGCCCCCCTCGCTCGCGCGGCGTGGTCCACGTGGGCCGATCGAGACGTAGTTGCGCATGCTGATCCACGGCATGACGCGCAAAAGCTGCCGCTCGTCGTCCCCCGGTCCGTGCAGCCAGATAACCAGGGGGTACGCATAATTCGGTTCGTAATGCAACGGCGCGAAAACCGCATGATGCACACCTCGGCGGTGCGACGTGTGCCAGATCGATTGTTCCACGTAAAGTGGCTGTTCAACTGCTGCACCGCTTTGCGGCGTCTTTAAGTAAAATCGAGTCATGATCCGTTTATGTCAAGCGTAAGAGTACGTGTACGAAGTTATATCGCTGCCGGGCAAAATGACACGCGCCGTCAGCGGACGGAACCGGTGATGTGCCGGCTGCTGGTATTGGAAATGCTTAATCCAAGCTGTATCGTTCCGGAAAACCTCGAGCCTTCCGTTGTTTCTCAAATCACCTCGCATTCGCGCTGGACGTTTTGAATGAACTGATTCGCGTGAGCTGATTCACGCCCCATGCCCATCCAGCGCTTTCTAGGCATCGGGCGACCCCCCGCCACGCAACGCGTTTCCACTCTACTTGCATTCCACCAGCAATCAGTGGCACGTAACGCGTTGTAAAAAAGTGAGTCGCCCCTGTCAACGCGTCTTGACTTTTTATCTGGAGATGCTTGACCACGCTTGTGTCGTCCCGGATCGGGGCGAGGATGAAGATGCGCTGTGCGAGACGTGCGTTTGGCCCCGTAACGGCCGAGACAAACCACTCACTCATTCCCCTGCTTCCCCTCTTTCAACTGCTCGAAATCGGGACTGGATGGTGAGAATCGTTCTTGTAGCACCGCGGTCGCATGTTGACGATCAGCGCGGTTCAACCACCATATGGTCAGCCAAATCACGGCCAGCACCACCAGGAACCCCATGCCAATTACGATGTTAATGGGACGATCGGCGTTTTTAACCGCCTCCGCTGGCTTCGACGCGTGGACCATCAGCATGGGGCTCGGTTGCCGCTGGTTCGCGTCAAACGAAGACACATACGGGTTGGAATAGGTCCAGAGCTTGTAAAAGAATCCATGCAATACGGCGCGAGGACCAGCCCGCTCTTTCCCCACAAACCGTTTCCAGTCGTCAGGAATCGATAATGCACAGCACGTGAATGGGAAATGCGTTCGATACACCGGCCCCCCTTTCCCCTGCTCATCCGTTTCCAATCGGATCTCCACGTCGTCCAGCGAGACAAGCACATCGAGCTGGTAGTAGTACTGGATGCCATGCCGTTGCTCAACATCGTCCTCCTCCACGATCACCCGGGTGATGCGTTGTACGGAACCGGCCACCCGCAGCACTTTTCCATGCAGCCGTTCGGGATGTTGCAGGAGTCTGTTCAGTTGGGCCTCCGCGGCATGTTGGGCCAACTGGGTACGTTTAGCTCGACCTACCGCGTGCAGCAACGCGTAGAAGCACTCTCGTTCCGCGGCATTGATTGGAAGACCGTTTCGTGAACGCACGGCGTCGAAGAGTCCGACGTCCATGCCCAAGTTCCCCAACAGAACTTGATCGGGACCGATACCCAGTTCGGCGTTCACCTGATCCGGCAGCCAGGCGATCCGGGGCGCGGCGAATAAAAAATGCGCCTGATCCCCCACGGAAGCCGCCCGCTTCAAAAACATGGCGGAAACCCGGCACCGCTGGTCAAGCTCTCCTTGGTCCCGCCAAGCTCGAGGCACTTTACGAGTATAAACTGTTACCCGCGCGTCTTCCGCCACCTGAACTTGGGCTTCGAAATAGTGATCGAAGGTAAACAAATCGGCCAATTCTGGACGCACCGAGACCCGAGCAATCCGCCGAACGCGCCCTCGAAATTCAAAAAACTCCCCGCGTCCGTGCCCAGGGTCAGCCCGCAAAGTCGCCCAAGGAACGGGGTCTCGTGACCAGCGAGCGATGTGATCCAAGCCGATTCGAGGCATGCGATAAAGGATCTTCAGGAATGCCTTTTCGTCAGTTTCGGAAATCGGCTGACCGTCGACAAAAGAGTCCAAGTCACTGGGGCCAATGTCCAGTAGCCGAAGCAGTTGTTGGGGATTCTGAAACGGTTCGTCCAGCAAGCGGGGCCGCGCGGCGCCGTCCCCCTGCCCTGCCCGCTCCTTCACGGTATCTCCTGGCCTCGACCCGGCTCGCGCGGCAGGTTCCTCCGACTGCTTAACCCGCTCGGCACGGTTTTTCCGCGTGTGCCCGGTGGTAGCCGTGGTTGTAACACTTCCGGTACCACGGGGATGCTTTGCCGATACAGCCACGCCCGGTGGGTGCATCGCCAAAAAAAGAACGAACGCTGTCCAATATCGCCGATTTCTTATCATGGGTTCCCGGTTACCGTGAAAGTTCTTTACAGCCCGTAGCCCGGACGAGCCGGACTCATACAGGGTTGGGTCGCGCAGGTTTCAGGGGTCGGAGTCGCCGATGCCATCGCTCAGGGCGTTGAGCATTTTTCGCGTCGCAACCCCGACCAGTCGAAGCCATACGGTCCAACGTGACAGCTTACTCTCAAGCGTCAATCATTGACACGACAAGCACCCTGTGATTGGGGAACACGACAGCGCCGGATTATTACGAAAACACCGATGGCAGCCGAATAAGCCGCGGGCCAACAGCCCTTCGCCGGCCTTCATTCAAACGTTCACTGGCCCCTTGTTCCGCGATTGGGGAGCGGGGGATTTTTTACGCGCGACCAGCCAAGTTCTTGCCATTTCGCGCAAGATTTTACCCGTAAGGGGGCAGGGCCGCCAACCACATGGGGACACAGCACTGGGATGCCGCGCTCGGCAATGTGTTGAACATTGCCCTCCGGATCATCGTCAAGATCCCAAATGAGATGAAGGAACATGCCAGATCCCCAACGTCTGGCAATAAACTACCACGCGTGGCCACAAATGTCGACACCAAGGCAATGTCCAACGGCGAGCGTTGTGGTGGATCCCCCAAGAAGCCGCTCGTTCGGGCCTAACGACACGCATGACCACGGAAAGCGTGGAATCCGGTGAGTCGGTTTCCGGCGCCAACGGCGTCGTTACTCGGCCGGCTCGATCAATACCATCCATTGGCCGCTGCCGGGCGTCCTTAACCGCGCTGGCTTGCCGCCTGGAATCGCGGCTTCCTCGGTCCAGCGGCTTCTTTCGATCTCAAGCCAGCGGGCGTGGGAGGCACCCTTGGCGGCTGAAAGGTCCAGGGTCACCGATCCGCCGTTGGGGAAGTAGACCGCGTACTGCCGGCCCGGATCGGCCGCACAGTAGGCCTCGTTCTCGGCCCGGTCGGAAAGCAGCGTGTTGTCCGGCTCGGCGACGAAGACGTTAAACGCGTCGGCGAACATCCGCACGCTCTTGAGGTGCCTCTGTGCCAGCTGGCTTAAGCCCGCGCCGGAGGTGGGACGGTGGAACCGCGAGGAGGCGCAGCCGCCGAGGACGTTGTGCCACATCTTGTGCGTTCCTTGCAGGAGACCGCCACCGTGGGGTGTCCCGCCGTAGATCTTCGTGTTGTTGACCGGCCGGGGCGGGTCGGCGACCAGCCGGCGGGCCGTCTGCATGTTGTCCCAATGAGTCTGGCCTACCTGGTGGTTGTTTTGCGAGATGTCGACGAACGAATACAGATCGGGGTGGTCGAAAGTGCGGCCATGCATGGGATGGGATAGGTCCCAGGCATCCCACATTTCCGTAACCTCGACGCCGCGGTTTGCCTCCCGGGCCTTGCGGCGGATGAATCGCGCCCAGTGGCGGCTCCACTTCTCCGAGTCGTTGGTCTCGTTGCTGATGCAGTAAAGGACGTGGTCGTATTCGAGCGAGATCGAGAGTATCTCGCCCACCATCGCCTCTTGCCAGGCCAGCAGGCGGGGATTGTCCTCCAGTTCTGGCAGACTGCGGAAGAAGGGGTTTTCCCGCTGGCCGGGGTGAGTGTCGATCCGCTCGGGAAGGCCGATCTCCTCGGCCGAATAATTGATGTTGTTTTTGGGGTTGAAGGGGTTGCTGTTCCAGGGGTCGCGGGCGTAGTCGAAGCGGTCGAAGACCTCGATCTGCACGATGATGCTCCGTCGGTGGGTCATTTCCAGAAAGTCGCGGAACCGCTTCCAGTAGGCATCGCCGAAGCGATCAAGGTCGTAAAGTCCTGTTTCCGGATCGCGGTGGTGCGGCCAAAGGTTGCCCTCGTCGCGGCTGGACATCGTGTTTCGGACGTAATTGCCGCCCACGGAGACGAGCAGGTCGAGGTGCGCCTCCAGCCCGTCCGGCCCGATGTTTGGGTGGTTGAACAGATTGTCCTCATCGCTGCCGCCGAGCAGCAGCACGGGGCTGCCTCGGTATTGCCAGTACGTCGGATTCTTGGAATAGGGCTGGATGCGGTCCGCGTTGTCGGCCAGCACCGGACCGGTCCCCAACAGGGCCGTAACAGTCAACAAAACGGCTTTTCCCGCCCAACATCTCTTTTGGCTCTTTCCTGTCATTTCCGGATCTCCTTGTTCAGTGTTCATGTCGCAGATCATTCACCCACGGAACCGACGCCTATGAGGTTACTCGCTATTTTCCCGAAATCAACACCCGTGGCGTCGTTGAGCGGATCGCCGGGGCGATCCAGCAGGCCTGGCAGGATCGCGCGCCCGGGGGCGGTTTCGGCTACCTGCCGACCCAGCGGTCGGTGAAGAGCGGGGCCTACGGGGCGATCCCGGAAAGGACCGCCATCGGCCCGGAAGGCGGCCGCGACGTCTCAGCGACGGATTGACTCGCGAAAGGAACGGACGAGTTGAGTTTCACCGACTTCGTGACGCCGCGCCACCAACGAGGCAATCTCGCCCAGCGGGAATCCCGGCAATACGTCGCTTTCTGGTGTTTCGATGTAACCCGCGCCCTGCAGCCGGTGAATCGACAACGAATCACCTCGGTACTGCCACACTTCTGGCACACGAAAAGCGGCGAACACGGGAAGCTTGTCGATCGACGAACGACTGATGTCAACCTCGATCACCAGGTCCGGAACCGGGTCGACGGTGAAATCCAGTTCTTCCAAACCACGCACCTGTTCGGCATGTTGGATGTAGTAGGCCTCGTCGGCCTCGAAACCACGCTGCAGGGGTTCCAGTTTCACCGTCACCGACGCCACGCTTACGATCTCGATCTGCCTTTCTTCCGTAAAGGCTTCCACCATCCGGCCGATCAGGCAGCCAATCTGCTCGTGGCTTTTCGACGGGGACATGATCTCCAGCACCCCCTGGTCATAGGTCATGCGACCACGGCGACGTCCGGCATCTTTCAGCAAGGCTAGATACGTGGACCAGCGCACCGGCTCCATCACCACCCGCTGCTCGCCCGTCGCGCCCACTGTACTCATGGTTCTTTCCCGCTGATCATCATTAGGTACTTCAGCCAGCTCCTCGATACTTGATTATACGTGTAGCCCGGTTCGGTGTCACGTAACCGTTCACGAACAGAAGACTGATGTCCGGAAACGTTCGCACTTCCGCTGCACATCTTGAACAAGGGTTTTGCCGGGTGCAAATGCCACGGGCTTGTCCCGTGGTCCGTTACGTTCCACGCTACCGACGGCCAGGAGTAGTGTTTCTGGCCAGTTTGTAGCGGCGAACGTGAACCACCACGGGACAAGCCCGTGGCATCCATGCGTCCGCCGTCATGATCCTTGCGGACCCAACGCGCGGCCGAGCGGACTCTGGCCTTGCGGTTAAACGGGATACGTGATCAGGGGGTTGTGATCACGAAGCCAGGATTCTATACCGGTCGCGGATGACTTTGGCCGCCGCGAGTGCGACCAACGGGAGAACGGCTGGCGTCGGGCAGCTTTCCATCCGGACAAATCCGACCGCCTGACGTATACATCGGACGGCCAAAGTGTTACACATTTCTTATGAAATGCGATAAATACCTCCACTAGGGAAACTATTCTTGCCGCCTCCTGTAGGCCTTCGACAATGACTTTATCATGAACCGTAGGAGCTTAACCATGCGAGTGGTTTTCGTCTTTTGTGTCTTATTGATGGCCAATGGTGTTATGGCTGGGCGAGCTGTGGGTGACGAAAAACGTACAGCCGGATACGATCGACCATATGGAGATCCGCGTCAAAGTCGTTCCGTGGTCCTTGCGAAAGACGGCATGGTGGCGACGAGCCATCCGTTGGCGGCTCAGGTTGGCTTGGACGTGCTCAAGTCGGGCGGTAACGCCGCCGACGCGGCGATCGCCGTGAATGCCATGCTGGGCGTGGTGGAGCCGATGAATTGCGGCATCGGCGGAGACGCTTTCGCGATCTATTGGGACAGCGGTTCAGAAAAGCTCCATGGACTGAATGCCAGCGGCCGGAGCCCCTACAAGATCTCACGCGAGTTATTCCAGGAAAAGGGCTTGAGTCAAGTACCGTTGCATGGCGTGTTAAGCTGGTCCGTGCCAGGCTGCGTCAGCGGCTGGGAGGCGTTGAATGAGCGGTTTGGAACCCGCCCGCTCGGCGAACTATTGCGGGATGCGATTCGAACGGCTGAGGACGGTTTTCCGGTACCACGAATCATCGCCGGCTATTGGCGCGGTGCGGAAAAGCGGCTTGCCGCCTACCCCGCGACCGCTGACACGTACCTGATTGACGGCCGAGCTCCGCGGTACGGCGAGGTGTTCCGAAACCCGCGGCTCGCCGCGTCATATCGCGCCGTGGCCGACGGCGGCGCTGCAGCGTTCTATCGGGGTGAGGTCGCGCGGAAGATCGTGGCATGCAGTGAACGGCACGGTGGTCTCATGAGCATGAAGGACCTTGCGGATCATGAGTCCGAATGGGTCGAGCCCGTCTCGACGGATTATCGCGGCTACCGGGTTTGGGAGTTGCCGCCCAATGGGCAAGGGATCGCGGTGCTGCAGATGCTCAACCTGCTCGAACCGTACGATCTTCGTTCCATGGGGTACGGCAGTGCCGACTACTTGCACTTATTCGTCGAAGCGAAAAAACTCGCCTTTGCCGACCGGGCGACGTTTTACGCGGATCCCGCGTTCGGCGATGTCCCGACAAAGGTACTCATATCCAAAGAGTACGCACAAGAGCGAGGAAGACGGATTGACCAAACGAAAGCGGCTGTCAGTGTGCCACCGGGCTCACCACGGCTTTCGAAAGGTGACACCGCGTACCTGACCGTGGTCGATAAGGATCGAAACTGTTGTTCGTTGATTCAGAGCAACTACTATCACTTCGGGTCCGGGATTGTCCCCAGCGACGTCGGTTTTGCCATGCAAAACCGCGGCGCTTTGTTCACGTTGGACGAGGATCACTTGAATCGCCTGGAGCCGCATAAGAGACCGTTCCACACGATCATCCCGGCCATGGTGACGCGGAACGACAAGCCATGGTTCTGTTTTGGTGTCATGGGCGGGGCGATGCAGCCCCAGGGCCATGTACAGGTGCTTGTGAACTTGATCGACTTTGGCATGAATGTTCAGGCCGCCGGCGACGCGGCACGCGTCCGGCATAGCGGCAGTGCCACGCCGCGCGGCGACAGCGCCGACGGCGCGGGTACCGTTTACGTCGAATCGGGCATCTCTGACGCGGCGGTGTCCGAGCTCGGAAAACGGGGCCATCGAGTGGTGCGGGGCAAGACTTCCTTCGGCGGATACCAGGGAATCTTGATCGATTGGAATCACGATGTTTTGCACGGAGGTACCGAATCCCGAAAAGACGGCGCGGCCGTGGGGCGGTAGAAAAGGATTGCAGGGATGAGCTGCCCAAAAAAACCGAATGCAATGGGATTCTCACCGATGTCGCGTAGGCCGGAAAGGGGTGTGGCGTTGGTGCTCTTGGCGGCGTTTGCGAAACTGCTCTTTCATGTCGTCCGGCGCCCGTTCGATGGCTGCGTCCACGTCCCGCAGGACTCTGTTGTATTCGCCCAATTGGGCGCGGCACTGAGCAAGCATTTTGTAGGTGGTGGATTTGTCAGCGCCAAGCTCAAGAGCCTTTTCGAATTCCGAAATCGCCGGTTTGGGCTTGCCGCTCATCGCGAGGGCACCGCCAAGCCAACTGTGAGCCCTGGAAGACTGTGCATCAAGACGAATGGCCTGCCTGGCATCCGGGATCGCGAGCTCGTACTCTCTAAGACGGCACCATAATCCCGCGCGCGCCACATAAGGGCCAGAATCGTCGGGATTGCTCCGGATCTTCTCGGTGAGCATCGGAGCCAAGTTTCGCAACTTCTGTCGCATTTCCGCGGAAATCGGAGGAGGCTCAATCGACAAGTGGGTGAGCTGAGCATTGACCGTCGACTGACTTGTTGAAACAATCCACAGTAAGCCCATAAGGAACACTGACGGCTTGGCGGCTTTCATCTTGAGTCCTCCCGCAAGGTCCCACATTTCATATGAGCGACTTGCTTGCACCTTATGTCCACAGCTGGGATGGGAAAAACTTTAGGGCCTTGTAGCCCGTTTTGTTGCGCCTTGCGTCCTTGCCCGCGTCGAATCAAGGATCTCAGGGACTGAAAGGACCAAAGGGAGCACGGCGGACGGGGCTCACGCGTGAAAAAAGCCGCGCGGCGTCTTGCGTTTCTTGATCCGTGGGTCCGTCCTGCCATCCGTGGGCCTATCATGGCACCTGGAGCACCGCTCATGATCGTCACGGCGTGGGTGGGCAGAGGTCCAGTGTTTGAAACGAGCACGCGTAACAAATGCTGTAAGCCTACTCGCGCTAGGCTACCCAATTTCCGGGATTCTGGCCAGCCCAGTCCGCAGCCGCACCAAAGAGGGCCGCCGTGTTCGCGCCTTGAACCTCAGCGGCAAAGATCGGGAACTCGGGGCTTGACTCCCTTGTCCGGTTTTTGCACCTTGGAACAAGGGGATAAGGTTGAAGACGCCGGATGGAAACTCGGCGAAGCCAAAGGGGAGGACGGCGTGCCGGTCGTCGAGCAATGCGACGTCCACGCTTCAGAGCCGGTTGGCGGAGACCCCGCATTGCTCACGTGTTATGATGGAGATCGCCCGAGTGGCTTTGCCGCGTGAGGCTCGAACGGCGGCGGCCCCGAAAGTGGACGCGATGAGGACGGTTTCATGTACTGCGAGGCGTTTCGGTCGTCTGGCAAGAGAGTCATTTGCGAAATGAAGGAGTATGGGAAATGGGAAAGCACATTTTGGGAAGACGAGAGTTCTTGACGGCCGCGTCCACGGGAGCCGCGATGGCGTTGTCGAGCATGCCGGCTTATGGACGCCCGAACACGCAGGCCGGAAAGTTGGCGATCCTCGGTGGCGACCAGGTTAGAAAAAACGGAAGTTGGCCGTCCTGGCCGCACCGCGACCAAGAGGTGGTGGACTCCGTGATGAAAACCACCAAAAGCGGCATTTGGTGCAGAATTCAGTCCAGATCTGGCACGGTGCCCACGCTCGAGAAAAAGTTCGCTGAGTTAATCGGGACAAAATTCTGCGTGGCGACCGGATCGGGAACGCAAGCCTTGCACACCTGCGTGGAAGCTCTGGACATCGGTCCGGGAGACGAGGTCATCACTTCGCCCTACACCGACCCCGGCACCCTCGCGTCCATCTTATGCGCCCGGGCGCTACCGGTATTGGCCGACTTGGATCCAGAGTCGTTTCAAATTGATCCCGAGGATGTGGAACGAAGAATCACCGAGAACACCAAAGCCATCATGCCGGTCCATATCATGGGTCAACCCGCCGACATGGACCGCATTATGGCCATTGCCAGAAAGCATGGTCTGAAAGTCATTGAAGACGCGTGCCAGGCGCATCTTGCCGAATATCAGGGCAAGAAGCTCGGCACCATCGGGGATTTGGGAGCTTTCAGTTTTCAGACAAGTAAAACGATTGCATGTGGCGAGGGAGGCGCTATCGTCGGCAATGACGAGGCACTCATGGATCAGTGTTACACCGTCCATAACCACGGGACCTCGCGTCAGGGAGAAACCAAAACGATCGGGCCGAAGTATCGGATGAATGAGTTCGAAGGGGCGGTGCTGCTGGGGCAGTTGCCGGGCGTGGAAGAACGTTTCGCTCGCCGGAACGAGAACGCCGCCTACCTGACCGGAAAGTTCAAGGGTTTTCCGGGCGTATCGCCTCAAAAACTATACGCGGGTACGGAAAGCGGGGCTTATTACGTCTATGGCATGACCTACCGGAAGGAGCATTTCAATGGTGTTAGCCGCAACACGTTCCTCAAGGCCATGCGGGCTGAAGGCATCGGCGTCAGAGGGTACATCGGCAATGGGTTGCACAAGGAACCGTGGGTGGAGAACATCCTGAATCAAAAGGTCTATCAACGCATGTTCTCCGAAAAGCGGTTGCAGGAATACCGCGAACGGAATCAATGTCCTCGGTGTGACCAAGTCTGCCGTGACATGGTGGCGTTCTGGTCCTCCGGAATTCTGCTCGCGGAAAAACAGGACATGGATCACATCGCCGATGCCATCTTCAAAATCCATGAAAACAGCGACAAGCTCAAGGCGATGGAAGCCTGATCGCCCGATTGTGGCGACAAAAGGCAAGTGAATCGCGATCCGTCAACGTGGCCCGCGGATGGACGTATTCAAAGGTTCGTGTTCTTCCTAGGCCTATCAGCGGATCCAGGCGCGGGAGGCAGCGACGTCATGCGCGGGGTCGAGCGGACGGCTGGATGGCCGAGTTGGCCCTGCGGCCGGAGAACAGGGCGACGCACGCCCTGGCGGACACCTCACGGACAAGGCGGCGCGCGTCCGACATGGGGATTCTACCGATGTCCCTGGATTCCTACCGGCGACTGCTCGATTGGACCGCTCGCATGTTACGGTCCGGGGAGCGGTCGACGATCCCGAAGGACCTCGCTGAGATCCTCGATCGCATGTCCATCGAGGAAGACGCCTGGTTGGACACGGTGCAGGGGCATGACGAGCTGTTTGGTGACGTGGTTGGTTCATGTGCCTCGATCGGCGAGGCGGCGAAGCGGGTGGATACGTCCAAAATGAAGGGTACCACGGCCAGCCGCCGCGTGTTCACATAACTGACATATTCAGGATCCCTGACCGGCGGTTCACTCCCACGCTTGCATTGACCGCCGCGTGGTCCGTTTAATCCGTTTTTGTCGCAAAGACACTGACGCATACACGTGAGGTCTTTGACTGTCACGGCAGCCTCGCGTCGCGGTGCGCGGTGCACGCGTTGTTTATCGTGTTTGTGCTGCTCCCTCCGTTCGCTTCAGGTCGATCTTCCGGCCCGCTGTCCCCCGCGTTGCTCGTTGGTCCCCGTGTAGCCGTTCACGGGTGCCGCTACATGACCTGGACACGCAAGGCCCGCATGGATGCCACGGGCTTGTCCCGTGGTGGTTC
>JBNJEM010000196.1:0-11479 GCA_051745935.1 Planctomycetota bacterium | reverse complement strand
GCGTTGGCGTCGCGAAAGCAAGCCAAAGCGGAAAAAAAACAACAATCTTTGGCCGCGCTCGAGGTACGTCCTCTTGACTTGGGGGCCTTAATACGTGTCCGCTTTTATGCCGGCAACACGCGTCGGCTACAACAATTCGTGAAGGAAGTGACCAAGCTCTGGCTGCGACAGCTGCGCAGGCGCGGCCAACGTGGCCGAGCGGCATGGCCGTCGTCGCGAATGCACCGGCTCGGCACACGCTACTTACCGACACCGAAGATCCTCCATCCGTATCCAAAAGACCGTTTTCGCGCCCGACTTGCGGCAAGAGCCGTATGAGGGAATGCCTCACGTACGGATCTGTGCGGGGGGCGACCGGTAACGGCCGTCCCTACCGCGATCACCAAGTTCAGATCGCCATGGTGAAGCTCAAGCGGATGCGTTACTTGTTCACTTGCAGCAACAGATTCACCGTCAGCAGCAAGAGCGCCGCACCGCCTTTGCACGCACAGCGGCGGCGCACTCGCCGCCGCCACCGCGCTGAGTGCAACCGACAAGCTGGACTTGTCCGGCACCGGAGGCCGTGCTGGGGGCGGAGATGGGAGCACGCGGAGCAAAACGAATACGCCAGCGATGATTCTCTTTGACACCGCGAGGCCGCCGTGAGAAGATAAGTGGCGCGGCGGTGGGCGGCGTGGACTGTGTGCGGCTGCCGAGGTCCGTAAGGGGGCAATTTCAGCGTAACCGCCCCGCGCCACGTTGACGAGGCGGAGCCTCATTTCATTCTCCCGCAACCAAACAGAGGCCGAGCCTGAGCCCACGTGGAACGTCCGCTGGAACGTAACGCGAGGAGGTGAACATTCGCTTAGAAACTTAGACATCAGGTTCCATAAAGACATGCGTTGCCGCCACGATGCGCACAGGCCGACAACAACTTGGACAGTAATGGGATACCGACCATTTCACACCCAAGTTGAAGGGAAAGGAAGAATCAGGAATCCACGATGATAGCACTCGGTGGCGTCTATACCACTACGGCAAACTTAGGTTTCACGTGCCGTGCCGGTTGCCATTTTAATTCGATTTCACTTTTGATTCAGTAGGAGGGTGAACCACCGAGCACCACTCGAAGCAGAACGGGGAGTGGCCCGCGGGTGAAGACGCGGATGTCCTTTTATAATGGGAGAGCCTTTTTGGAAGAGAGACGCCCGAATAAACTCCTGCACCTTGAGCACATGCGCGAAAACGAGGCGGTTGCGCCGGTTGTTTCACGCGATCGGTGCCGTCTGTCCGTAGAAATGCATGTATTTCCGCTTGACGCTGACACTGCAATCATCACGTTACCTGGTGAAGTCTCCGTTGAACCGGGCCTGGACCTGAAGGACCGTCCACTCTTCGCCAATACTTTGGTTATTGAACTGGCACATAGTGATATTCATTACGTCCCGACAAAGCGACAATATAGAGAAGGGGAATACGAGCCTATCGATTCCCGGCTGGTTTCGGCATCGGGAGACATGATGGTGGACAAGGCTTTGACAATGCTGAAGTGTTTGACATAGGATGATCGCGAAATTACAGGTTACTTTTTCGCATCTTATTCCATTTATTTAAGGAGTATCATATTACCATGACTTTACATGTCAATTCATTGAAACCGCTCAGTGTATTTTTTATTCTCGTCTTTGGTCTCATATGTGCCTGTTTCGGCGCCCCAAATAACGGAATGGTGAAGGAGCTCCCTTCACTACTTGGAGAAGCCACGACGATTCACATAACGCCGGATGAAGTCTGGCGGGAGAAGCAGGAGGACTTTACCATCACCATCACACTGGGTGAAGACGGGCTCCATGCCGATGAGTCGATTGGCATTGTAAACGGGTCGTTCATCGATCGGTGGAAGTTTAGTTTTGCCAGCCATTGGTGGGGACAGGAAAAACCGTGGCAGGCTACTGATCAGAATGGTTCCAACTACGTTACTGCAACCTGCAGCCGGCAGGATGTTAACCTGGAACTCCGGGTGGGCAGAGAAGGCCCCAATAAGCCTTTTGTCAATACGCCAGATCACTTTGTCCGTTCCCTCAGGGAAAGGATGCGTTTTGTGCTGGAACTTTCCCCGGACCAGGAGTTACGGGCCGGAGACGTCATCACCATTCGGTGGAAAAGAGCAGAGACGCCTGACTATGCCATGCGCTACTTCTTTTTGCCGTTTCGTTTCTCCGAATTGCCTGAATTGGACCGGGACCTTCCCATCCGGAAGGGAGATTTTTACAGTCTTCCACATATCCGGGTGAAGGGACGGAAAGCGGAATATCTGCATGCAACTTGTCAGCCCTTGCATGCCGTGGACGATTCATTTTCTCTGACTATTGCAGCCATTGACAAATACGGAAATCTGGCCGAAGATTTTACCGGCTCGTTCAAACTGAAAACGGATGCAGATAACAATTTCCCTGAAACAGTGACCATAGCCAAAAAACACAGCGGCCGTAAACGGTTGAAAAACTTAAATATTCGGGAAATCGGGTGGCATCGGATCAGGGTTGAAGGAAGTGACATTTCCGGCACATCAAATTATCTGATCATTTCAAATACAAGACCGTCGCAGCGACTTTACTTTGGAGATATGCATGTTCATACACTTGATTGTGACGGCACGAATGACATTCGGGAGCACTTTTTTTACGGCCCCAAAGTAGCCGGGTTGGATTTTGGATCCGTCTCCCCGCATGCCGAATACTTGGGATGCAAGGAAGCCTGGGACCGTTATGTGAAGGAGACTACCAATGCCAATGAACCCGGCGAATTCGTCACATTCTACGGCTTTGAATGGGCCCAGGAGGGACATACCAATGCCTATTTTCTTGCGGCGGAGGACGCAGAGGTAATCTGGGGAGAGCCCAGGATGAGAGCGAAGGGATATCCGGAAGACGACCCAAGTTTTCGGATTGGAGCGAAGCACGAGCAGGAATTCATGGACATCCTCGGAGAACTTAAACGAGATCGGCCCCTTTTCACCATTGCCCATATTCACAGTGCCTATAAGAGCCTTAATGACTCGATTCTTTGGTTGGATGAAATATATTCCATCCACCAGGCCGGTAGGAAAAAACGGGAAAACCGTTTCCGAAGCAACGTGGAAAAGGGCATGCGGCTGGGGGTTGTGGCGGGTTCCGATATGCACCGTTTGAAGATGGGCCATCTCTGTGAAGCACCAGGAGAAGTTTGGTCTGGCGACCGGAGCGGCTGGGACCAGACTGCCGGTCTACAGGCTACCTTTGCAGCGGATTTGACAAGAAAAGATCTGTATGAGGGCATGAAAAACCGCCATGCCTATGGTACGACAGGCGCCAGAATGGTTCTGTTGTTCAGTTGCAATGACTCACCGATGGGATCTCAGGTAGAGCTTGGCCGGGATCATAGGCCAGAGTTCAGTATACAGGCGGGTGGATCCGCGGAACTGTCCGAAATAACCGTATGCCGATTTGATGGCAAAGCGTGGACAGAACCGGAAATAATAGACTTAACGGAAGAATTTACCGATCGCTACTCGGCTACCTGGGAGGACAAGGAATTCAATCAGTCCGGTATTTATTATTTGCGGGTGACTCAAAAGGACGGGCAACAGGCCTGGTCCAGTCCCATTTGGGTGGATAGCTGAAAAAACTGGACCGCCGGCCGCCGGCATGCCTCCCGGTTGCGTCCCATGCTGTGGAAGCGCCCTTTTTTCCGATCCCAGCAAGGACAACCATCATCTCGGTCAGGCCGAATTCCTTCACCGGCCACCCGCCTGCGAAGAAGCCGTGCTCCTGGAACACCGGCTCGCCGTAGAGCGGCCGGCCGATGTAGCCGCCGCCCGCCGGCACACCCTCTGCCCGGAGCGTGCGGGTGAAATCGGCGCGGTTGATGCGGAACGCGTCCGGGTTGACGCGGAACATGTAGAACCAGTACACGGCCCGGTCCTCCGGATGCGCGTCGTGCGGCACGATGCCCGGGATGTCCTTGATCTGCTCGGTCAGCAGGTTGCCCAGCCGCGCGCGGGTGGACGCGGTCGCTTCCAGCCGGGTCAACTGGCCGGCGACCACGGCCGCCTGCGACTCGCTCATCCGGTAGTTCGTGGCGAATGCCCGGAACCCGCCGCCCTGGCGGCGCACGCTGCGGCCGGCGCCTTTGTCGCCGAACGGTTGCAGCCAGGGCCCGTACTTCTCGTCGCTGGTGGCCACCACGCCGCCGCTGCGACACCTCAAATACTCCGGGCAGGAGGGCGCAGCCGCGGTGGAACCGGCTCACGCCGCGTGCATGGCCAGGTACACCTTGCGGATGATCTTAATCACGTCGGCCACGTCGTCCTCGGTGTACCGCGGGCCGATGGTTACCCCCCCGTGGCGGTTGAGGATGTCGATGGTGCGCGGGCAGGCTTTGGCGCCGTACTCAATGGCCTGCCCCTGGGCAGTGGTGAAGGAGGGCCAATCGGGGTGAATGGTGGCCTTGTTCGCGATGCGCGAGGCGGTGGGCAGGATGGCCGAGCCGGCCGGCCCGGCGGCTGAAAGGCCCTCGGCCCGCACGGCGCGCAGGAACCGGTCGCGGCGCTCGCGGTTGCCCATGTCGAGGAACACCCTCATGCCCAGGTCGCCTTCGATGTCGCCCGATTTGCGGAGCTTCAGCCCGGGCAGGTCGGCAATGCCCTCGCGGACCTTCTTCGCATTGGCCCGCAGCGCGCCGCAAATGGTTTCGAGCTTTTGAAGCTGCCCGCGGAGCACGGCCGCGGTGAACTCGCTCATGCGGAAGTTGCAGGAGGCGAAGCCGGCCAGCACGCCGCTGCCGATCGTTTCGTTCCAGGCCCGGCTCACCGTGCCCACGTCGTGGAACCGGAACGCGCGTTCGAAAAGCTCCGGATCGTTGGTGGTGACCGCGCCGCCCTCGCCCGAGGTGATGGTCTTGCTGAGCTGGAAGCTGTTGATGCCGATGTCGCCGATCCCGCCGACGTACTTGCCCTTGTACCGGCCCCCGGCGCACTGGGCACAATCTTCCAGGACGCGCAGGTTGTGCTTCCTCGCGATTGCGAGGATCGGGTCCATGTCGCAGGGGCAGCCTTCGAGGTGGGCCGCGATGATCGCCTTGGTCCGCGGGGTGACGTGCCGCTCGATGTCGGCCGGGTCGATGTTGAACGAGTCGTCGATCTCGGCGAACACCGGCAGGGCCCCGGCCAGGACGATGACGTCGTAATCGGCGTACCAGTTCCAGGCGGGCAGGATCACTTCATCGCCCGGCCCGATCTCCAGCGCCGCCATGGCGGCGTACAGGGCGGTCGTGCCCGAGGTAACCCCCATGGCGAACTCGGCGCCGATGTGCTCGGCGTACTCCTGCTCGAACTGCGCCACCTTGCCGCCGCGGCGGCGGAACGGCGAGCGCGACCGGAGCACCTCGAGCAGCTCCTGCTCCTCCACCTCGTCGTAGAACTGGGGGCCGTACGGGCCGGAACCGAGCTCGCTGGTCCGCACCGGCGTGCCCCCGTCGATGGCGAGCTGCTCCGGCTTTTCGGCCAGGAAGCCCCCCAGGGCCGTGCCGGACCCCATCAATGTCGATGCGGCCCCGACGGCGCCCATCGTTTCCAAGAACTCGCGGCGGTTTGATTTTCGACCGGACATGGAACACTTCTTCCTTTTTTGGCCTGTAAAAAACAGGAACGCGTATGCACAGGCCAGCGTGCGCTAGGATACCACCGCGTTTCGTCGGCTGTCAACCAGCCCGAAAACGGTGAGCTTTTTCCGTTCTCCCCCGCCCGTATCCGCGTTGCTGCGAATCAGAATATCCCGGTCTTTCACGGGTAAGCACACCAACCCACCTTTCATGCCGTAGCCCCGGCCGTATCCGCCGCCGTCGGGAAGCACGCGACTCACCGCCGAGCCTTCCCACCTTCTCACTGGCGGCCCAACAGTGCTTCGTACGAACGGCTTTCGGTTTGGCTGGGCGTATAGCGGGCGCCGGTCTCTTCGTTCTGCACCCACATGTGCCGAAAGCTGAACCAGGCCCCGTTGTTGGTGCCGTCGCCGCGGACGATCATGGGAATGCAACCGCCGTCGGTTCGGGGCCCGCCGAGGATTCTGTGCCCCCACCCGTCGTCCGTCGATGTAAACCGATGCAGCGAGTAGCGGTCGGCGTTGCTGAACACCACGTCGGCATGGCCGTCTTCATCCATATCGACGAAGCGCAGCCCGGCGTCGCGCCCTTGATCGTCCACGATCGATGTCTCTGGCGGCAGCGCAAAGGGCAGACGCGTCCAGCCGCCGCGGCCCGCCCAGCGAAATACCGCCTGCCGCCGCGGCCCGCCGATGATCAACTCGCAGACGCCGTCCCCGTCCAGGTCGCGCAGACGGGCCCCCTTGTCGCCCCCGGCCAGCGAAGTATGCACTGGGCCGTCGCGTTCCAACCCCTTGAGTCCCTGAGGGTCTTCGATCCATTGCTGACCGTCGAAGTGCCAAAGCCCAGCCGTGGTCTCGTTGCGCACCAGCATGCTGGCGTGGCCGTCGGGCCGGAGCACGCCGAAGCGAACGCCCGCATCGCGCCGGTTGCCGTCGGCGTCGACTTCGACGATCGACGCGGGAAAATCAATCACGGTCCAATTCTGGTTCGCCGGCGACCAGATCCGCGTCCGGCGGACGTCCCGGTTGCCGATGACCACGTCCATGAACCCGTCGTTGTTCACGTCCAGCACGCGCACGCCGTTGTCCCCGCCGCACGGAGCACGCAGCGACTGACCGCCCAGCAGGTTCTCGGCCAGCCGCTCATGGACCTCGCGGAAGTTGAGGAACTTGACCTTGCTGCCGTAACGCCCTACCGCGTGGTCGATCAACTCGATGACCTGATCGTTTCGGATCCAAGCACCGGCATGGTGAGTCAGCACGTACACGCCTTGCTTGCTGACCGTCGCGTCGATGGCCGCTTTCATATCGGCAATCGTCACGGGGTGGTGGGGCTTCTGCAGGTTGTGACCCTGCCAGTCGTCGGGAATGGACGAGGGCATTTCCCAGCACAGGCGCGCGATGACATAGGGATAGGGGTAATTCTCGATGTAGTTGACGAAGCCTCGATCGCGCGGTACGTACTTGTCGAACCGCGAACGCCCTCCCTCCGCGGCAAGGATCTCCGGCGGCACGCTCGGATCGTCCGGCGTCAGCAGCAGAAACACCGACGAATCCATCCGCAGGAAGTTCCCCCGCGGCGTCGTCTTGTTGAATACCTCGGCGAAGAACCGCGGGCTGATCGAGTTCATCGAGTCGCAACAAGGCATCCGGAAGGCGACGGGGCGAGCGCCGTCCAAGTCGAACATCTGGTCAATACACCGGTCGTAGGTGTCCTTCGCGCTTTCGAAGTCGTCTTTTTGCAGCAACGGACACGGATGACGGTAGGTGTGCGGTTCGATGCTCAGGCCCTCGGCAAGCCACTGGCCCAGCAGCGGATGCTCCAGATCCAACCGGTTGCCCATGCAACTGATCGGCGCCCGCCCGTCGATCTGCTTCAGCCGTTGGATCACCGGCCGGAGAAACGTTTCGAATCGTTTCGGATCACGGAGATCGTCGATCGACAGCACGATGACCGCCTCGACCCCTTCCTCGCCAACCCACTGCGGCGTGGTCAGCTTGGCCGTTTCGAGCCCAACATAGTAAGGGTTGGCAAATTCGTCCAGATAGACAAGCCGATTCCCCGGTTCGCCCGCGACCGCGTTGAAGGCACCCCAGGTTGCAGCCAACAAGCACACAAGTCGTATGGTCATTACAGATGCTCTCCGAATGAATGGGCTCGTTTCTTACCGCCGTTTCCAATTCATGATGTTCGCACGCCTACCATACTTTCCATCGCTGATCACATTTGGGTACACTGCTGTCGGATCGCGATCGCTTGCTGTCAGAGTACCTGCCGAGGACTCTCATAACAACCACGTCGATTCTCTAACTCTGTTTCGGTGCCCGGAGACAGCCCAAACAATACCGTCAAAGACTGGTCGGACAGAACTTGGGATCGAATGATCAACAGTGTTTGACGGAGCCGTTCACTTCGGGGATCTTCGGAGGCATGGTTGGACCTCTCAGAATCGAGTTCCCCGCGGCGTGATTTCACGTGATGTCTCAGACGGTTGGCGGAATAGAGAAGATGAACAGAACCAAACACACACGACGCGATTTGCTGGACGATACTCGCCGCGTGCACGACGCGGATCCTTGCCAATGTCGGCCAAGACGCATGGCCAGTCCAACCCGTCAGGGGCGCCACCGGATCGCGAGTCGTGCCGGTAACCGCGCCATGGATGGTCCTCCGGACGCTGGACCCTTCTCGCCCGAACGGGATTGAGGTGGATGTAACGACTCAACGTCCAACAAACCGACTCGTATTCCACCAGAATGGCTTCGAATCGCCCCTGGAACAAAGAGCCAACCCGTCGATATCGTCGATTGAACCATGTGGCATAGCCGGAGTTCAAGTCGTGCATGCCGACCGAGAGATTGCCCCCGGCCGTTTCCGCGCCCCGTGAAGGCTTACCTGACGGAGGAGTTGTACGAGGTAGTCGCTCACGTGCGGATCCGTGCGGGGGCCGCCGGTAAGGGCGGTGCCTATCGCAATCACCCTTTCCCGCATGACAACTTTTCCCGCATGGAATGATCAAAACGGGCGAAGCTGCAGAGGTTGGGAGGCTTGCAGATTCTGGTTTTGTTGAGCGGGTGCGATGTCTGCGGGCTTCTTACGTCGAAGGCGTTACGCAACCGGCGACTAGATGCGGGTTGACACCTTTTCCCGCCGGTAGGGTACATAAACGGTATCTGAACGTCCGTATGCGGAATTATCGAAGGACAACGCATCATGAAATATCCCCTGCTCGTTCTCGCTCTGCCGTCGTCCATCCTGCGCTGCATGTCGCCTGATACCGAACTGGCACCACTCGCCCGGGCCGCCGATTCGCAGCGCGAAGCTCTTCCTGGGTGCCTCTTTGATCTCTGTGGCAAGCTTCCGAGAAAGGCGGAAGATCATGGCTTGGCCCCAGATCACGGATTGGCCGCCAACACACTGACATCGACCTTGAAGTAGTCGGCCAGTCCCCGGATCATCTGCCGACTGAACGGTTTCTTACCCGCCAGCACTTCGGAAATGGTTGATTTGGCGATGCCGGTGTCTCGGTGCAGTTGCACTTGCGTCACGCCTCTTGCTTCCATGAAGTGCCGCAGCATGTCGGCGTCGGAGGCGGCCTCGATGGCATGATGCTCGTCTTCATAAGCGGCCACCAGATCGCTCAGGGCATCCAGATACATCTCCTCCCCTTGGTCGAGTCGGCCCTTGGCAAGAAGCGGATCCATCACTTCCTGGGCTTTTTCAAGATGTTCATTGGACTTGATCGAGGCCAGGGGAAAAGCGAGCACAAGCTCCAAGTAGGAGTCTCGGGCTTTCCCCTTGAGGCTGAACGTCGTTTTGGTGGTCATCTTGTCACCGTCCTTTTCGCTTCCGCTTGGGAAGGTTGCGTGCGGCCCCTTTCTTCGGACGAGGCGGACAATAGCAGCCACACTCCTCTTTCCATTTGTCTTCGTCGTATTCTTCGTGGGTCATCACCTTCAGGACGAAGACCTTCTGGCTGGGATACAGGATTCGGGTCACGAGCCGGCATTTGTTGCCGCCGATGTTGAAGACGACGCAGTTACCCACCAGACTCGCCGTGCCAAACTCGGCCTTCACGTCGCCCCAGGACTGCCAGGCCACCGTTCTATTGCTCACATGCGTGTACCACGCGCCGAGCGGCCCTTCGGAGTCCTCGTGACCGGGCACTTCCCAGAACTGCTTCAACCGGGCCTTGGAGATCACTCGCATCCGTCGCTGCTCCATGTATCGGCATCCACCGTCATTGTAATTCGCAAATTACGAACCGACAAGGCCAAAGTTCGCAAAATACGAACGCCGATCCGCGACTATACCGGTCGCGGATGACTTCCTCCGCCGCGAGTCCGACCAACGGGAGGACGGCTTGCGTCGGGCAGCTTTCCACCCGGAAACATCCAACCGCCTGAAGTATAATTAGCCAGGAGGCTGTTGCGCCGAGACAAAAAGGACTGGCATAATTTTGGACGATGACTGGGTGATCTAGCTGAATTCTCGTGCACCCGGTCGGCCAGGAATACCGGAGGACATGCGCCGGCGCCCGCTCGAGAATCAAAGGGGGCAAGCCTCTTTGATGTCGTCTTTCGGGAAGCGAACCCGTTTTCCGCCGCGGGGACGCATCGTTGATTCGAGGTTGAGACGACCGGCGATCGACTCCACCCAACCTTCGTCCCCAAGTAGCCTACCACGCTGCGCCGATAATCGGACCGCTGCCAATTCTTGCTCTGAAAGAGGCTCGTTGACACGCCCGACCCAACCGGCAAGGCGGGGCATCGGCCAAGGGGATAAAAGCGGCGGTCTGGGTTCGGGTTTGCGAACCCAACGCCAAAGCGATCCCTAACGTCACTGTTCGGCTCGCTCGACAAGTCCGGCCCGCAAAGCGTTTCGCTCGGGCGTATCGGCAAACGACGAAGAAGGGGTCGTCGTCCTGAATCGGGAAGCTCTTGTAACGCTGTTGGTAAACATGCCCCATTCCACTGGTGTAATAGTGAGCATGATACCGCATCGTGCGAGTGCCGCCTATCCATCCCATGAAGCGGCTCATTTCGCCGTCGACCAGCGGACGCAAAACAAGGTGGTCGTGATTGGGCATCAGTTGGAAAGAAAACAGTTCAACTTTGTGAATTTGAAGTGCTTCATAAAGGATTCGCTCAAAGGCTTCAAAATCCTACTCTTTGTGAAAGATGGTTGCCCGAAGGTTGCCGCGGTTCAGGGCGTGGTAAAGCCCTCCCGCTTCGTCGGCACGTGGTGGTCGGGACATGTTTGTTGGTCTCCAGGCTGCGAAAACCATAGCCTAGTGCCTGTCCGGAAATGATTTTAGCCGTGCAAAAGCAGGGCAACAATGGCGGTGACGCGCGGCGAAGATGAGCTTGTCTAGCACAGGCAGGTGTTGAAATCCCGGAGAAACCGCCCCAAGAGCCGGTCATCTTCGCGGGACGAAAGGAAGCGACGTTGCCTCGCGGCGGCGACCATAGCCTAACACATCCAACTGCTTCAACAAAGAGGCCTGACCCCTTTGATGCGCGCCTCCGGGTAAATGTCCCGCCAGGGGTAGAAGTACTCTTCGTCGGTCGAAGTGATCGTGCCGAATTCACACTGCCCGCCGCTAGTGCGGAGGAGGAACTGGTTGGTGTAAAACAGCCGCGGCTCACCCTCACGGAGCCCGGACTCGTGCGTGGCCGGTCGCTGTTCGCTGTATCGCATCAACTGACGGAACGCCTCGTACATTGGGTTGGCTTGGACGTGGCTGGCCTCTTTACACTCCACGACCACGAGTGGCAGTCCGTTCACAAACAGCACGATGTCCGGGATGATGCAACTTTTTACACCACCGGGCGTGTCGATCCGGAACTGGTTGATG
>JBNJEM010000195.1:0-11581 GCA_051745935.1 Planctomycetota bacterium | reverse complement strand
GGTTTTTTAGGTCTCTTAGAGGTCCTTTCGTCTCAATACCGGCGAAACGAACGGCGCAACAATATGGATGGCAACGACTTGGAGTTTTTCCTCACCCCCGCCGCGCCGTGCCGACCCAATTTCCAGTCGCTTTTCCCCACAAACGCGATATGCGGGGTGGTGTTTCTCTTCTTGCCGGGGTGTCGCCGCGTTCCGCGGTTTCCGCGCCCTGCCACGCGATGTTGCTCCGTCTCTCATCCACCGTGAGTCCCCTCTTGTCCATCTTGACCACGGCGATGTTCCCCCCCCAGGACCTCGTCGGCGGTCGGGGTTTCCTTGGCTACCCCGCTTTTTCACCTTCGACAACCGGCATTGCCTTGTGGTTCCGCCGGGGTTCACGCCAATTCCAGCGTCCCCCACAAACTCGGATCCTCCATGAAAGGCAGCTCCGGTCCCACGCTGAATGTTTGCCATCCCAGCTCATGATCAATCACCGCATAGGAGAAGCCCAGGCGAGGATATTCGTCTGGATCGTAGCCGTTCAGTGCGGCGGCGGGAACGAACGCCTCCAAGGCGTACCCAGTGGCTCGCTTTTCACTTCGCACTCGCAATGTACTGGGCGCGGGGGCATTGGGCGGTTCCTTGGCGCGGTTAATCGGGACTGATTGAGCGAGTGGCGAGTTTCCGCCGGCCCCAGTACCACGCGGCAAGAAGGCGAAGCGATGACAAAAGCGGCTGGCGCGGTGGATGTTGTGTGTATCACGCGTATCAATCCAGACGTGAAGGCCGTCGCTGTCCGCCGGCCGGGTGTCGCGGCACCACGGGGCGCGTGCCTTTCCCACAACCCGGACGTCAAACGCCAGTCCTTCTTTGTTCCAGGCGACACGCAAGTCGGCAAACAACTTGTTGCCCTCCAGTTCACGGAAGCTTGGCACCCGGTATTTCGATTCCAGTTGGACGCCGTCCGGCCCCCACACCTGGTGTCGATACCGGCACGGAACCGAAAACCGGAACAGAAAAACTGGAGAGACGAGTTGCTCGGACATGGGCGAAGACATGGGCGAAGACATGGGCGATTTCAATTCAAGGGTTGCTGTTCGTTTGCGTTCACGGCGGCATCTTTATGTTCCGCCAGCAATGCCGCCAGATCACCGTTTTGAAGATCTTCCTTGGTGACGAACGTGAGGTGAACCAGGTCGCGATCGGACCGGGTGCAGTCGAGCCGACGGTCCCGGGCGAAGCCGGCCAGACGTCCCATCGTGACACAACCTTTCGGGCCGGTTAGCGTCAGGTCCAGCGACTCGGGCCGTTTGGTGTTGACCGTGGCCCACGGTTCGTGTTGGCCAGGTAGGTGAAGGTGCACGAGCACCTTGTTGTTCCATACGAATTGCCCTTCGGGAGCAACTTGCTCCAGGATACTGTGCAGTGCTTCCCAGACGCCCTGGTCCCACATGATCTTTTTACTGGGGGGAAATCCTTTGCGCATGAAATGCCAGCGTTTCCCGAGTTTCTTCCAGGGCATATGATCTTCTGGTTTGAGTTCCGTCCGTTTTTCAAATTCCTGAAAGCCGGCCACGGCTTCCTCCAAGAACGACCAAAACGCCGGGGTGTCGATTTCTTCCCATGAATGGACCCTGATTTCCACTTCCTGCCAAGGGCCCCGCAACGTGTGGCACTGGACCCGCGGTTGGTTGCCGTAGATGGGCAATTCATCCATTTGATTGGGTGTCTTGAACGCCAACCGATTGATGATTTCCTGTTGCCGAAACGTGCTCTTGGAGACGCGGAATTTCATCTTCAGCAGCCACGTTTCGCCGGTAATGGCGTGAAAGAACCAGCCAATCGATTTCTTGGTGGCGGCGATTTCCACCACGCCGCGCGCACTCCAGTCGGTATCGCTGAACGTACCCAGCTCGTGGATCCGGTCCACGACGCGATCCAGGGTTTTGCCATCCCATCTACAGGGTTCTCCTTTGCGCCCCACACGATCCCGGGTATGCCAGCGCCGGCCGTCGACTTCCCACGGCATCCTGGCATGCCGTCCAACGTCCGTGATACTGATATCCTCCGGTCGCTGGGCGATAAGGACGGCTGGATCGTAAACCTGTCGTTGCTCGTAGGGTCCCCTTTCGAGCACCGGGAGGAGCGATTCACCGGTGTAGCAACGATGCCCCTCGGCCTGTTTCCGCCGCCGCGCACTCGCCAGCTCAGCGACTTGTTCCGGCGTCCCGGCGGCCACGACGTGGCCGCCGTGTTCCCCCGCTTCGGGGCCAAGATCGATGACCCAGTCCGCTGACTTGATAACGTCCAGATTGTGCTCGATCACCACGATTGTATTGCCAAGATCGACGAGGCGATGCAACACTTCCAGCAGTTTTTCCAGGTCTTGGAAATGGAGCCCGGTGGTGGGCTCGTCCAGCAGATACAGCGTGCGGCCGGTGTCCGGGCGGGCGAGTTCAGCCGCTAATTTGACGCGTTGCGCTTCCCCGCCCGAGAGCGTGGGGGCTGCCTGGCCCAAAGCCAGATAGTCCAACCCCACGTCACACAGGGTCTGCAGAACACGGCGGATTCTGGGAAGATTGTGGAACAGTTCCAGCGCTTCCCCACAGCTCATCTCCAACACATCGCTGATGGACCGGCCGTGATATGTCACCGCCAGCGTTTCGGGATTATAGCGACGGCCACCACACGTATCACACTCGACCCACACGTCGGGCAGGAAATGCATTTCGATCCGAAGTTTCCCGTTCCCTTCACACCGATCGCACCGTCCTCCCGGCACGTTGAAGCTGAAGCGGCGTTGTGAGTAGCCGCGTGTTTTGGCTTCCGGCAATTCCGCGAACACCATTCTGATTAGTTCAAAGACACCGGTATACGTGGCGGGGTTGGAGGTGGGTGAATTGCCGAGCGGCTGCTGATCGACTCGAATCACTTTGTTAATGTACTTGATGCCTCGAATGCCGTCGTGAGCGCCGGGAATCACGGCCGCGCGGTGCAAGCGGCGCGCCAGCTCTTTATGAAGGACATCATCGACCAAGGAGCTCTTGCCACTGCCGCTGGGGCCGGTAATGACGGTCAACGTGCCCAAGGGGACGCGGGCGTGGATGTTACACAAGTTGTTGTGCCGTGCTCCGATCACTTCCAGCCACTCGTCGGCCGGCGGCTGATACGCTTCGGAAAAGGTTCCCCGGCCATTCGGCTGGGGGGTGGTGGTTTGCCGGCGACTGTTCGCTCGCTGGTCGTCATCAGCGTCCTTTTTCCTGGGAACCATGCGACGATTTTCAGGGATTGAAATCGCCCGCTTGCCACTCAAAAACGGACCGGTTACCGAAACTCGTTGCTTGGCCAGTCGAGCGGGGTTTCCCTGAGCAACGATCGCACCGCCCTGTTTGCCGGCCCCCGGTCCAAAATCGCAAACGTGGTCGCTGCCTTCGATGATGTCACGGTCGTGTTCCACCACGATCAGCGTGTTGCCCAGGTCGCGCAGTCCGTGCAGCGCCGCCAGCAACCGCGCGTTATCGCGCGGATGCAGGCCGATCGTGGGTTCGTCCAAGACGTAGAGCACGCCACACAAGCCGCTCCCCAACTGGCTGGCCAAGCGAATCCGCTGAGCTTCGCCATTGGAAAGG
This sequence comes from Planctomycetota bacterium, assembly GCA_051745935.1. Lineage (GTDB taxonomy): Bacteria > Planctomycetota > Planctomycetia > Pirellulales > Pirellulaceae > JBNJEM01. Next base: position 7,973 of record JBNJEM010000195.1, on the reverse strand, counting down.
GTAGCGGCCCCGCGTGCCAGCGTGAGGTACTCCAAACCCACGTCGTTGAGAAACGCGACGCGGCTTTCCACTTCCCGCAGGAGTTCTCCAGCAATGTGTTTGTCCCGAGACGAAAGGTTCCACCGCGCGATGTCGCGCTGCAAGTCGCCCAGCGGCCGGCGGCACAGCTCGTCGATCGTCGCGTCCTGGAAGCGGACGGCGGCGGCGTCTTCGCGCAACCGGCTACCCCCGCACATTGAACAGGGCACGTCGTCAATCATGTGGGTCAGCCGCGATCGCAGAGCGGGAGAAAGCCGAGCGGCCTCTTCCAAGGCCGGATACAGGCCCTTGAACTGATAGCGGAATATCGGGGGACGCCCCCCGGGCTCGCCGTCCATGTGGACATCCAGCCACCGTTCACCGAGACCGTGCATGATGGTCCGGCGATGGCGGGCGCTCAGTTGCTCAAACGGTACATCCAACGGGATCCCAGTGGCCCGCTCCAACGCGCCGAGCATCCATCGCGAAACCGGGTGCCCGACGCGGGGCCACAGGGCCACGGCCCCTTCAGCCAAGGTCAGTTTCGAATCTTTCAGAAGCGCATCCGGATTCGCGCCCGTCTCCGTCCCCAGCCCTTCGCAATTCTTGCACCATCCCAGCGGGCTATTGAAGGAAAAGGCGTGCGGCGCGAGTGGCTCAAAGCTGCGTCCACAGCGATCGCAGGCCAGATGCTGGCTGTGACGTATCGTCTCCCACCGCGATTCCGGCACATCCCGCTGCCCCCGGGCCACCATGAGCGTGCCCTGCCCGAGCGCCAATCCGTTTTCAACGGATTCCGCGATACGCGACCGAGCCCCCTCCTTGACAACCACGCGATCCACGACGATCTCGACGCGGTGCTTGCGACGCCGGTCAATCGACGGCGCTTCGCCCACCCCGTGAATCTCACCATCCACGCGAACTCGTTGATACCCGTTCGCTTGCACCTCTTTCCAAAGCGTCTCGTAGTCTTGTCCAACTTTGACTTCAACGGGCGCCAACAGGTAGAGTCGTGTACCAGATGCCACCCGCATGACTTTCTCGACAATCTCGTCCACGCTTTGCGTGCCGATCGGTACTTCGCAATCCGGGCAATACGGCACTCCCAGACGCGAAAACAGAATTCGCAAGTAGTCGTGGATCTCGGTAACCGTGCCGACCGTGCTGCGTGGCGTATGGCCCACGTTCCGCTGTTCGATCGCGATCGCCGGGGACAAGCCATGGATATGATCCAAACGCGGTTTCTGCATTTGGCTGACAAACTGCCGGGCATACGCGCTGAGGCTCTCCACGTACCGGCGTTGCCCTTCCGCGTAGATGGTGTCCATGGCCAGCGACGTTTTCCCCGAACCACTCGGACCGGAAAACACCGTCATCCGTTCGCGCTCCAATGTCGCATCAACGGATTTGAGATTGTGTTGCCGAGCGCCCTGGACGGTCAGCGTGGTCGCCGGCGTTTTTCGGGACCCTTTGGTTTTGCCCCGGCGTCGGCCGCCCGTTGCACGGCCGCCCCGGTCGGTGGCGAGCACTTGGGCCAACGCTCGCCCGGTATGGGATTGTTTACAACGGGCCACCTGCTCGGGCGTGCCCGCCGCCACGACCCTGCCGCCTTCCTCGCCACCTTCCGGCCCGAGATCCACGATCCAATCCGCTTGTTTGATCACGTCCAAATGGTGTTCGACCACCAGTACCGTATTGCCCACGTCGACAAAACCCTGCAGCACATCGAGCAGCAGCTGGATATCCGCGAAGTGCAACCCCGTGGTCGGCTCGTCGAGCAGGTAGAGCGTCCGACCGGTACTCCGCTTAACCAGCTCTCGAGCCAGCTTGATGCGCTGAGCTTCACCGCCGGAAAGCGTGGGCGAGGGCTGTCCCAGCTGCAAATAATCAAGCCCCACCTTGTGCAGCGTCCGCAGCTTGTGTTCGACCCGAGGTATATTCTCGAAAAGTTGCAATGCTTGCTGCACGTCCATCTCCAACACGTCAGCGATGGATTTCCCCTTGAACCGGACCTGCAGTGTCTCGTGATTATACCGATGCCCTTGACAAACCGGGCAGTCGACCCAGACGTCGGCCAAGAAGTCCATTTCCAAACGGGTGGCGCCGTTTCCCTTACACGCTTCGCAGCGTCCTCCCTTGACATTGAAGCTGAAACGTCCCGGCATGTAGCCGCGCAGCTTCGATTCGGGCAGCCGGGCAAACAGGTCACGGATATCGTCAAACACCTTGATGTACGTGGCCGGATTACTGCGCGGGACCCGCCCGATGGGAGACTGGTCGATGGCAATCAGCTTATCCAGGTGTTCCAGGCCTTCCAAATGGTGATGAGCTCCCGGTTGCCCCAGCCCCTTGTTCAGATCGCGCCGCAATACCTCAACCAGGATATCATTGACCAGCGAACTCTTGCCCGATCCCGACACACCGGTGACGCAAACGAACGCCCCGGTCGGAATCTCGACGTCGACGTGTTTGAGATTGTTGTGCGAGGCGCCGACGACGCGTACCACTTCATCGCGAATTTCGCGGCGCTCGGCGGGCACATCGATTTTCAGCTTCCCGCACAAGTATTGCCCGGTAATACTAGCGGGCGTTTTCATGATTTGGGCCGCGGACCCGGCGGCGACCACGTCCCCGCCGCGAACTCCCGGCCCGGGCCCAAAGTCGATGACATGATCGGCCGCTCGCATCGTCTCTTCATCATGTTCGACCACGACCACCGTGTTTCCCACGTCACGAAGTTGCTGCAAGGTATCCAGCAAACGTTTATTATCGCGAGAATGCAGGCCAATCGAGGGTTCGTCCAGTACATACAACACGCCCGCCAGCCCTGATCCAATCTGGCTAGCCAACCGGATCCGCTGCGACTCACCGCCCGAGAGCGTCGGGGCGGTCCGATCCAGCGTCAGATAATCAAGGCCCACGTTCAGCAGGAATCCCAGGCGAGCGCGAATCTCCTTGAGCACTTCCGCGGCAATAAGGTGTCCTACTTGATCGAGCTCGAGTTCATCGAAAAAGGCCGCCGCGTCGCTGATGGAAAGGCCGCACAGTTGCGGCAACGATCGGGACGGCGCGTCTTGGAATCGTGGATGCCGCGTGGTGATGCGAACGGCTCGAGCTTGCTTCGTCAGCCGCTCCCCCCCGCATTCAGAGCACGGGAGCGTCCGCATGTATTTCTCCAGTTTCCGTCGCTGCGGGCCGCTCTTGCTCGTGCGGTATTTGCCCATTAACTCCGGAATGATTCCTTCGTACCGTCCCCCATGTTTGATCGGCGACGCGCCGCCTCGCCAGATAAACGTGATGTGTTGGTTGCCGGTGCCCCACAACCACAACCGTTGCAACTCAGGGTGCAGATCACGCCAGGGTGTTTCGAGCATGGTTCCTGGCGCAAGTTTCTTCACTCGCTCAACCGTGCTCGCCACGCTCTTGTAGATGTGCCGCCGCCACCGCCCCATCTTCTTCCATCCGCCCAGGATCTCCAGGCACCCCTTTTGGAACGAAAGACGATCATCGGGGATCAACAGCTCCGGATCGAACGAATAGATTTCCCCCAGTCCGTCACAGAGCGGGCACATGCCCCGGGGGCTGTTGAAGCTAAACAACTGGGGATTCGGCGCTTCGAAACTGATTTGACACTGGGTGCACGCGTAGTGGGCCGAGTAAACCCGGTCGGTACGTTCTGGTACCGGTTCCGTTTCAGGCGCGCCGGCCCCCTCCCCGGGCTCAGCAATCCGCGTCGTGACCAACAATGTGCCATGCCCCAGCTTCAAGGCTTGTTCCACGGCCTCCGCCAACCGCGTGCGAACGCCGGCCTGGTTAACCAGCCGGTCGACGACGACCTCGATGTCATGCCGCATCTGCCGATCAAGCTGCAACGAATCGCTCAAATGAACCATGCGTCCGTCGACGCGAGCGCGGGAAAACCCTTGGGTCCTTAAGTCGGAAAACAGATCTCGGTACGCGCCCTTCTGCTGCCGCACCAAGGGCGCCAACACGGCGAAGTGCGTGTTTTCGGGCATGGCCAAAATGCCAGCGAGGATCTGTTCGCGGGATTGGGCGGTTATGGGATGGCCGCATTCCGGGCAAAATCCTTGCCCCACCCGCGCGAAGAGGACCCGCAGAAAGTCGGAAACCTCGGTGATGGTTCCCACGGTGGAGCGTGGGTTCTTGCCCCCGGACTTCTGCGAGATGGAAATGGAGGGGCTCAGGCCCGTAATGTTGTCCACCTCCGGCTTGGGCATCTGCCCCAGGAAATGGCGGGCATAGCTGGAGAGGCTTTCAACGTAACGGCGCTGCCCTTCGGCAAAAACCGTGTCGAACGCCAGCGAGCTTTTTCCCGACCCGCTAACGCCGGTCAAACAAATCAGTTGATTGCGAGGAAGCACCACGTCCACGTTGCGCAGATTGTGCTCCCGAGCACCATGAATGACTACATCCGAAGTCGGCATACCGATTCCAGACCCGCTCTGAGAGAAGAGAACAGGAAATCAGAACAAACCAATGATTGTACCCCAATCGCGGCTCTTTGTTCACCCAGCGACTCGCGGGGCCAGCCGCCCATGCTCTGTCTCCCAGGCCCGTCTTTTTCCGTGAAGGGCTAACATCGCGGCGCGGCAAAAGGTTATCATATATGTCAGGCGGTTGGATTTTTCCGGGTGGAAAGCGGCCCGGCGCAAGCCGTCGTCCCGTTGGTCGGACTCGCGCCGGAGAAAGTCATCCGCGACCCGGATAAAACGCATCATGCGCCGCGCGTGACCGGAAATCATACCAATGTGGTCAAGTATTTCCCGGATGAACGACCGGCCCGTGATGAGTGGTGTGTTGTGGTGCCCTGTAGGCTGTTTGCCCGCCGCCGGCATCACATTTTGTGGATACAGTGGGTACATAAGTAGTTGGGAGGCGACTTGCCATGTCCGTGAATCGACCAGCCAAGCATTCCGCGAATCAACCTTTGGCCCCAAACCAGCGTCATCGCCTGTCGCGTCGTCGTTTTCTGGGCGCCGGAGGGGCCGGTTTGGCCGCGTTTTCGGTGGTTCCGCGTCACGTGTTGGGTGGACCGAGCCACCTCTCGCCCAGTGAGAAGCCGGTGCTCGCTGGGGTGGGCGTGGGTGGCGTGGGGTACGGGCAAGTTCAGGCGTGTGAGCGAGCTGGATTTCAAATCAGCGTGCTGTGCGACATTGATGACCAGTATGCAAAGAAAGCATACGACCGCTGGCCGCAAGCCCGGCGTTACCGGGATTTTCTCGAAATGCTGGACAAGGAAGCCGACAAGATCGATGCGGTGTATTGCGGCACGCCGGATCACACGCATGCGATCATCACGCTACCCGCCTTGCGCCGAAAAAAACATGTCTGCTGCGTCAAGCCATTGACGCGCACCGTCCGGGAATGTCGCGCGGTCGTGGATGTGGCTCAACAAAGCGGCGTGGCCACTCAGGTGACCGCCTCGCCCAACACCGGCGAAGCGGGATGCCGGACCTCCGAACTGATTGGGGCGGGGGTCATTGGGCCGGTGCGCGAATGCCATGTGTGGACGGATCGCCCGTGGTGGCCTCAGGGCATGAACCGGCCGCAAGGGGAAGATCCGGTCCCTGAAACGTTCGATTGGAAGGCTTGGGTTGGCCCGTCGCGCATGCGTCCCTACGTGGCGCGGTGGCCGAAGGGGCATCCGGCTCTCTCGGGCGTGATAAGCCTGCGGGGACCGGTTCGCGACGCGGTGTATCACCCCTGGAATTTCCGCGGCTGGTGGGATTTCGGCACGGGCTCCTTGGGCGACATGGGGTGCCACTATTTCAACAGACCTCAACGGGCACTCAAACTTCGCTATCCGACGCGCGTGATGGCCACCTCGACCAAACTCTACCCGGAGTCCGCCCCGCTGGCGTCCATCGTGACCTATGAATATCCTCAGCGGGAAGGCATGCCGCCCGTGCGAGTCATCTGGTACGATGGGGGCTTGAAACCCCCTTGTCCGCCGGAATTGCCCGGAGGCCTGCCAGCCGGGGGCGCGCTCTATGTGGGCGATGAGGGCGTGATGGTCGAGGACAAAGTCCTTACTGAATCCAGAAAGAAGATGGCCGCCGAAGTTCCGAAAACGTTGGAGCGGCGAGGGGGGACGTGGAGCGAGTGGATGGAAGCCTGCCGCGGTGGTCAACGCGCCGGCTGTGATTTCCCCTGGGCCGGCCCCCTCACCGAATTCGTCCTCCTCGGCAACTTGGCAATCCGGGTTGACGAGCCCATCGAGTACGACGCGGAGGCCATGCGGATCACCAATCACGAGAAGGCGGATGAACTGATTCGAGAGCCCTATCACAACGGCTGGTCGCTGGAAGGATAGCCGGAAATCAACCGCTCCACGAGACGTCGCCCTTGTCGGGCATCGGCCCGGGGAAAAACTCGATACGGCGGCGGGTTGAAAGTTTGGCATCGGCCTGAAGAATACGCGAATGATCCCTACCAATCCGTTTCTACTTTCGGCGCGGCGTCCCTCGGTGTTTGTGGCCCATGGCGGCGGTCCCTACGCGAATGCATGCGCGGCACTAGCGCTGCTGGACCTAACCGCGGCGCGTGAAAAACGCGTCCTGTTAAAGCCAAATATCGGGCGGTTGGCCTCTCCGGCGACCGGCGTGAACACCCATCCGCGGGTGGTTGCCGCCGCCATCGATGTTTTACGACAGGCGGGGGCGGAGGTCGCGGTGGGCGAGAGCCCGATTATGGGGGTCGACGTCATGAAGGCCTTTGAACAATCGGGCGTGACGGCCGTTGCTCAAGCCCGTGATTGCCCGCTCATCGACATGGATCGGCGGGACTGCGTTGAGTTGGACGTGCCCGACGGGCACGTGGTCCACCGGCTCAAGGGATGCCCCGAGGCCCTCGAATTCGACTTCGTGGTCTCCATACCGGTCATGAAAACGCACATGCACACGGGGGCCACGCTGGGGGTGAAAAACATGAAGGGCTGCCTTTGGCGAAAGAGCAAGGTCCAGTTGCACATGTTGCCACCGTTGGAGGGGAGCGACGAGAAACCGATTAACGTGGCCATCGCCGATATGTCCGCCGTGCTCCGCCCGCACTTAACCCTGATCGACGGCACGGTGGGCATGGAAGGATTGGGGCCGAGCGCGGGGCGGCCCAAACCGCTGGATGTCGTCGTGGCGGGAGCCGACGCCTTCGCCGCCGATGCCGTTGCATGCCGGCTCATGGGGCTGAAAGCCGAGCAGGTTCCGCATCTGCGCATCGGCGCGGCTCGCGGCTATGGCACGATTGACTTAAATCGGATCGCGGTCGCACCGGAGAACTGGCAAGACTGGATATCGCCGTTTCTTCGGCCCCCGGAGAATCTGGCGATTCAGTTTCCCAACGTCACCCTTTGGGACAACCGATCGTGCAGTGCCTGCCAGTCGACATTGCTCCTGTTCCTCACTCAACACCGCGAACGTCTCTTTGATTATTTCGGCACGGAAAGCCCCATCAATGTGGCGATTGGCAAGGGGCATACGGAACTTCCCGAACAAACCCTCTGCCTCGGCAACTGCACGGCTAAACACAAGCACCAAGGCGTGTTCGTGCCGGGGTGCCCGCCGGTGGGAAGCCAGATTCTAGCCGCCCTCGCCCAGAAACCTCCCCCTCCGGGTGGGGGCTCGGACGCCGAACGGGAAGACAAATAACCGCCGTTTTTCCACGCCGCCCGATAGGGACGGGTCGCTACTCATCCCGTCCCACGACCGAGGCTGTATTCGCGGTCAACTGAATTCGCGCGGGCCCCAAAATCGGCCATCTTCGCACCGCGCGAATGAAGCAGACCACGAATGTCCTTCTCCGGAGTTAGACAGTTTGCTGGACGCCTGCGTAGACTTCCCCCCTGTATTCGCGGGCCTCGGTCATAACTTGGTCCGCGCGAGACCAGGGGGGGGGTATGTGTTCACTATATGGGCTCCTAAGAAGGGTCCGCCATTTTA
>JBNJEM010000194.1:0-11581 GCA_051745935.1 Planctomycetota bacterium | reverse complement strand
TTTTTAGGTCTCTTAGAGGTCCTTTCGTCTCAATACCGGCGAAACGAACGGCGCAACAATATGGATGGCAACGACTTGGAGTTTTTCCTCACCCCAGGCGCCCCCTGCGATTGTGGGATCGGAGAGGATGGCACGCGGGGGGCGCGCGATGTCGCTTTCACCGCTGCCGATTAACATGTTCCGTGGAGGGCAGTGTTGTTGAGCGGTTGGGCGGTCATACAAATCGGATTGACTCACGGCGTCGCGGCCATCACGGACCTGCGGAACGCCCGATCACGTGATCAGCTGTCACGCCGCCCACCTAAGGGGGGCGGCTATTGAACGCTGCGTCCGGAGAGTGTCAAATACCTCGTGCACGATGAATTCCTGCGATTTTGATTTGCGACATGCGTTTTGGGAACGAGAGGGTCTAACCAATCAGGGCTCTGAGGGATGGGGGCCGGGCGCTTGGTCAATGGAACGAATGTTGAAACAGTGAAGCAAACAAGTAAGGATGGAATCGCTATGGAACGACGTTTGAGAACGTGGATCCTTGCCGTGCTCGGTTTTCTGTTGGGAGTCTACTTTTCCGTGTATGTGGTGCTTTCTCTCAATGGTCGGTACGAACCGGCCGTAATTGGGCTGAATGGAGTGAAGTGCTACGCGTGGGCTCCCCGTGGATTCCACGCGAATCTGACGTGGCGACAAGAACCTCTGATGTTTTTTGCGCCGCTGTACGGGGCTGACACATGGTTATGGCACGCGGAAGATGAGGCGCACTCCGGAAGGTATCCAATAACCGAGGTGGATCGCAACAACATCTGGAAATACTACGAAGCAGAGGCGTTGCTGGAGGAGTCAAATGAAGACGGGAATCCGGTTCCCGTCATGCAAGGTCAACCCAACGCTTCCAATCCGCGGTAGTTCGGACGGTTAGTGATAGATGTCCGAGATAACCGCCGATAGTTGAAACACCGGTGAGGGGATGGTCCGTGGACACTTGCAAACATGTGAGGCTCTTTGAGCGGCCTAGACGCTGGAAAAGCCCTGGTTTCCGATGATTTTCAGGTGGATGGAAGTCGGGCCGTTTGCGCACTATCTCCACGCGCTCTCCCAGCTGGAACTGGTGATCGCAGTCGTCCGAATCGCACTTTCCGGGCCCGACTTCGATCGCCGACCAAAAGCAACCAGCAACCACTCCTGGCCAGAACGGGCGCACACCGAACAAGGTTACGGTGTGATGGCACGCAACATGTCAGTGCCAGGAAGAATGCCAGAATCAGCGGGGTGAAGCTGCGTCTCATTGGGTATTTCTCCAATCCGAAGCCAGTGAACGTAGAACGAATCGGAAGGTTATCAAGTGGAACAACGATACCGGATTTGATTGTAATGCGTCACTCGCCGCTAACAAGTGCATACGGCAAAAAGGCGGACGGGGAGCGGAAGCAGGCGAGCCCCCCTCTTTTCGCTAACCCTTCACGGGCAAGCGACCGATATCCGCGGACGTTCGCACTTCCGTTGCGGATCTTGAAAAAGGGCTTTGCCGGGTGCAAATGCCACGGGCTTGTCCCGTGGTCCGTTACGTTCCACGCTACCGACGCCCAGGAGCAGTGTTTCTGACCAGTTTGTAGCGGCGAACGTGAACCACCACGGGACAAGCCCGTGGCATCCATGCGGGCCTTGCGCGTCCAGGCCGTGCAGCGGCACCCGTGAACGGCTGCTTTTTCGGTTACAATAAGAAACAGGTCTGGGCAATCTGGCAATGGCGGCGAAAGCACCGCGCGCTGTTCACGATTCGTCAAAATGTTGTCGTCGTTTCAAGCATTCGTCAGGCTGTTCAGCGGGATCTGACTCTTGAAGAGCTCGTAGGGTAGGCGTCCACCCGTACATCACGCTCATTCCGGTACCGCTTCTCGGCGAGCATGGGCTGTACAAATGGAGTATATTTCAGGCGGTTGGATTTTTCCGGGTGGAAAGCTGCCCGAGGCAAGCCGTCCTCCCGTTGGTCGGACTCGCGGCGGAGAAAGTCATCCGCGACCGGTATAAGGTCACTGGGTAGGAAACCATCTTGTCACCCGCAATGCCTGAAGAACGACGAGCCGCTCCTCACCCGCTGGGCGAAGCCGCTTCGCATCGCCGAAAACCGGGGCTCGCTGAAGTCGTAAACGCCGCTGGCCAGTTGACAACCGGTTCCTGTTTCTGCTAAGCGATGCTAGGCTGGTAGTCGGCCTGCTGGTGTCGACGGCGCGTGCCCGTCGTGAAAACGCAAAAGCCGCTCGCAACGCACGGCGTGGCGCTAGCCGTTTTTCCCGCGTTTGCACTTTGAAACGGAAGAGCCCTTCTTTCTAGGAACACAGGAGCTACGCGATGGGTCGTCTGTTACGCTGTCTCTCGATATTGGCGATAGGTGTGCTGCTGCAAGGCGGTGCCGTGTTCGCCGGCCCGGCCCACACGCTGCTTGTCGAGGCCGAGGCCTTCGACCACTACGGCGGCTGGGTCGACGATTCGCAGTTCATGGACCAGATGGGTTCGTCGTTTTTGTTGGCCCACGGGCTGGGCGTGCCCGTCGATGACGCGACGACCACGGTGGAGCTGCCCGCGGCGGGCAACTACCGCGTGCTGGTGCGAACGCGGGACTGGGTGGCTCCCTGGAAAGCACCGGGGGCTCCGGGCCGGTTCGAGCTGGCCGTCGGCGGCAAGACGCTCGAGGCCACCTTCGGCACCGAGTGCGCCGAGTGGCACTGGCAGGACGGCGGCACGGTCGAACTGGCCGGCGGCAAGGTCGAACTGACCCTGCACGACTTGACCGGGTTCGAGGGCCGCTGCGACGCGATTTTGCTCACCACCGACCTCGACTTCGCGCCGCCGAACGCAGACCCCGAGCTGGCCCGATGGCGGCGCGAGCTGCTGGGCTTTCCCGAGGAGCCCGAGGACGCCGGCCAGTTCGACTTGGTGGTGGTGGGCGGGGGGATCGCCGGCACGTGCGCGGCCCTTTCGGCCGCCCGGCTCGGGCTCTCGGTGGCCCTGATCCAGGACCGGCCGGTCCTGGGCGGGAACAACAGCTCCGAGATCCGCGTGTGGCTGCATGGGGCGCGGAACAAGGAGCCGTACCCTCGCGTGGGCGACGTGGTCCGCGAGCTCGAGCAGCGCCGCAGGGCCCACTACGGCCCCGCCAACACGGCCGAGCTTTACGAGGACGACAAGAAGCTCGAGGTGGTCCAGGCGGAAGAGAACCTGAGCCTGTTCCTGCTGCACCGGGCAAACGGCGTGGAGATGGACGGCCGCCGAATCCGGGCCGTCGTCGCCCAGCACACGAAGACCGGTCTGCGACGCCGCTTTGCTGGCCGGTGGTTTGCCGACTGCACGGGCGACGGATGCCTGGGCTACCTGGCCGGCGCCGACTACGAGATGACGGAAAAGGGCCACATGGGCCGGTGCAACCTGTGGAACGTCGCCGAGACCGACCGGCCCCAGCCGTTTCCCCGCTGCCCCTGGGCCCTCGATCTGAGTAACAAGCCCTTCCCCGGCCGCGGCGACGACGAACGGGGGACTCGGGCCCTGGGCGGGTGGTACTGGGAAAGCGGCTTCGATCACGACCCGTTCGAGAAGTCGGAGTACATCCGCGACTGGAATTTCCGCGCGGCCTACGGGGCGTGGGACGCGCTGAAGAATGTCGACGGGCGCTATCCCCGGCACAAACTCAACTGGATGGCGTACATTGCCGGCAAACGGGAATCGCGCCGGTTGATGGGCGATTTGGTGCTGACAAAAGATGACTTGGCGCGGAACAAGGAGTATCCGGATGGCTGCGTCCCGACGGGCTGGAAGATCGATCTCCACCTGCCGCACCCGGCCTACAAAGAAGGCTTCGAGGGGGACGCGTTCATCTCCCGCGCCCTGTACACCGACGCCCCTCGGCCCTACTGGATCCCTTACCGCTGCCTGTACAGCCGCGATGTGCCGAACCTGTTCATGGCCGGCCGTGACATCAGCGTGACGCACGAGGCCCTGGGGGCGACCCGCGTGATGCGCACTGGCGGGTGCATGGGGGAGATTGTCGGCATGGCCGCGTCGCTGTGCGACCGGTTCGACGCTGATCCACGGGCCATTTACACCAGTTACTTGGCCGATCTGAAAAAACTCATGGGCGAGGGCGTTGGAAAACTGCCGCCGGAAAGCCCGTCGGTGGAAATTAAGCTTGGTCCGCCGGAGTGGGTGGATAAGATGGGCCCGAACCTGGCCGGCGAGGCGGAGGTGACCGCGCCGCGGAGCATGGACGCCAAGAAGTACCCGGCCGCGCATATCAACGACGGGGTGGCTCGGCCGCTGCGAAACGATCACCGTTTTCTCTCCGACGCCCCGCTGCCGCACCAGATCGAGTTCGCGTTCGCGAAGCCGCGAGCGGTGGTTGCGGCGCGAGTGGTCAGCGGTTACGTGGGCAGCGACGGAGTGGTCGGCCCCATCGAGGATTTCACCCTCCAGTACCACGACGGCACGACGTGGGAGGACGTTCCGGACGCCCGCGCGACTGGCAACGACAAGATCGACTGGTCGGTCCGGTTCCGCCCCGTGACCACCGATCGCGTCCGCCTGGTCATCGCCAAGACGCATGTCGGCGTGTCGCGAATCTGGGACGTTCAGCTATACGGACGGAACCCGGAGGAGGAATGAGCGACGGTATCTTATCATTACCGACAGTGTAAGCGTTCACGGGCGTCGAGGGACCCGCAGCGCCGTTGTTCATCGTAGAGGCGGCTCTCCTCGTAGCCCTGGGAGCGCGCATCACAAGCGACCAGATGCTTTTACCTTCAAAAACAACTGGTTTGCCGCTGCGAAACGGCACAACGTTAGCGCCCGGCAAGGCGACAGTGTTTGTTGCCCTCCGCCTACGGGAAGTCAGGGTGTCAACATCGCACCTTCCCGGCCCAGCCATTTGCCGTGGCAGCCTTTCGATACACGAGGTTGACTCGTACCCTGCAAATATACGGAAAATGGAGCGATCAGTGCAACCTCAGTCCAAATTCCGTGAACGGATACCATATGTGCAACGGACATGCGAACGCTCGTGGATATCAGTCTTTTGCCCGTGAACGGTTTTCCTTCGTCATTCATGATTCCTTGCTCGATATTCAATATTCAATTCCCTTTCCAGCCGCCGTCCGCGTCCCCCGTGCGCTCATTGCCCACGTGCCGTTGCGTCCCTAAAAGGACCATCGCATTTTACAGCCCGTTATGGGTTCTTAGGCTGCCAAGCCCTAAACGTTCACGGACATTTTTGTAACCATGGAAGGCACGCAGAGAATATCGAATATCGAGCAAGGAATTTCGAATGATGAAGTTAGGCAGAACACTGATCAACACGGGTGCCGCGTCCCGGATTCAGGATTACTGTTGCAGTTCCTCCATGGCGGTCTGCGCGACGCGTTGGACGTAGTTTCCAAGTTCGATGCCGCCTCTTTGCTTCGCCGCCTGGCGGATAGAGTCGACGACCGGTCGCGCTCGCTCATCCATTTCGTCCAACACCGTGATGGCCCACAGCCGCGTCGCGCCGTTGTCGGAATCCAACGCGGCGGCCAGGACGGGGAGTGCCGCGTCGGTGTCTCCCGCTCGGTCCAGGGCTCGAGCCGCGGCGACTCGGACCGCGGCACATTCGTCGCCGAGCGCGTCCTGCAGCGGCCGAGCCAGCTCGCGAGCCAGGCGTTTATCGTTGCCCAACCCCATGGCTCCCCACCACCGAACGGCCGCGTCCGCATCGGTTAGGCACTCCGCTAATCGTTCCCGTTCCGCGCTGCCACTGGCCACGTCTCCCGCGATGCTCAGCAACCGGTTTGCTCGCGCCGTCCCGTCGGGTCCGGTCATCACCGAACGCCGATTACCCTGCTTCTTATCGGCCGCCACCAAAAAGGGTTCGGCCAACAGTTGCACGTCACGAGTTTCCAGCATCCAGCGGTCACACTCGTCACGCAAACCCTCCAATACGTCGTCGTATTCGGGATCCCCAACCAGATTCTTCACTTCATCGGGGTCGGCCTGCGTGTCGTAAAGCTCCTCGTACGGTCGCGTGGGTTTAAGGAACTGGGCGGCTTCCGGTTTCAGCGTTCCGGCCGCGTACAGCCGTCGCATTTCCTGGCGGATGGCGTTCCGTTCGGCGTAACTGATTCGCCGCAGCGTCGGATACCACGGCATATAGGTTCGCATGTAACGGTAACGGCGGTCACGGACCATCCGGACCATGTCGTAGCGTTCATCGATTCTGTCGCGAGCAGCGTGTACGTACTGGCGCGGCTCGGGCTGGTTGGAGCCAAGGAACGGCTGGCCATGCATGTGATCGGGCACATCGAGCCCCGCCAGGTTCAAACTGGTCGGACCCAAATCAATCAGGCTGACGAGCCGATCATCCGTGGTCCGAGGCTTGCCGTAGTCGCCTTGGCGGAATTTCTCGGGAATGCGAGCAATCATCGGCACGCGGGTCCCGGAATCGTAGATCCACCGTTTGGCTCGCGGCAACCCGTCGCCATGATCCGACCAAAAGATGACAATGGTATCCTCCGCAAGACCATCTTCTTCCAGTTGGTCAAGAATTCGTCCCGCCGCCACGTCCATCGCGGTAATGACGTCATAGAGTCGCGCCATTGACTCGCGAACTTTTGGAGTGTCCGGATAGTAAGCGGGAAGCGTCATTTCCGCTGGATCGTGAAGCACATCTTCGGGCAGGTCCTTCACCACGTTGGCATGATTCCGAGGCCAGACACGGGATTCGTGGCACATGGTGAAATTAAAGACCGCGAAAAATGGCATATCGGGGTCGGGACGATCACGCCAATGCGCCTTCCCGGAACTCTCATGCCAGACCTCCGACTTGTTCCAATGAAAATTGTAGTCGGTCTTGCTATTATTGGTGCAATAGTAACCGGACTCCTTCAAATAGTGCGGGAATGGCTTCACGTGCTCGGGCAAGAGCCCCTTGCACCGCATGTGATTGCAGCCCACCGACGTGGGATACATGCCGGTGATGATACCCGTTCGCGCGGGCGCGCAGACACCGTGCACGTGGTGCGCTTGCGTGAATCGGACCCCTTCCGTGGCCAGCTGGTCCAGGTTGGGGGTTGTTGCCCGAGGGTCGCCGTAACAGCCGAGATGGGGACTGATATCCTCGCAGCTGATCCACAAAATGTTGGGACGATCACTCGCGACGGCCACGGCGGGAACAAGCAGCAGCAAGAAGGCAAGGAAGCGGCGCATGAGAGATTCTCCAGGGTAAAGGTGACAGTAACGCACTGAGATATTGGATCTTGAGGCGACCCAATTATTGTACCGGCCCGTGACGGCGGCTGGCAACAAGGGCAACGCGTCCCTCTCGGAAATCGGCATGGTTTGCTTATGGGGTCTCGGGCCGCCAAGCCCTCGGACTGCACGGACGTTTTTGGTAACCACGGAAGTCACGGAGCGAATATCGAATATGGAGCAAGGAATGTCGAATGATGAAGTTAGGCGGAACACTGAATTGTTCCAGTCCTGCCACTCTCACCCCCTCAATCCGCTCGGGGACGTCCCCAATTGAAAAAGCCGATTTGGTCAAGTCTCTCATGCAGCTCGGCGACCTCCGCGTCTGACAGGCGCGGCTGCGGCAAACGGCACCGTCCGCAATCCGTCCCTAGCATCTTCATGATCTGTTTCATGGCTGGATGAAAGGGAAACTGATAAATCGTTCGGATCATCGTCACCGACTGGTACTGCAAATGTCTGGCCTCTTCGAGATCGCCGGCATCGAACGCCGCGACGAGGCGTTGGTAAAGCGGGGCGGCGATATTGTACGTGCTGCCAATAGCCCCCCGCGCCCCCGCCACCAAGGCCGACAGTAACATTTCATCGGCCCCCCAAACAATGTCGAACCGTCCATTGTCGAATTCGTGGCAGATCTGGTACTCGTGAACCGTGGGACACGTGTATTTGATCCCGGCCAGATTGCAAATGCGCGTGCCCGCCTGCTCCAGAAACCGAGCCATGTCCAGCGTGGCACCGCTCAGAGCAGGGATGTGGTAGTAGTAAAACGGCAAATCGGGCGCGGCCGAGGCGATCGACTCCATGCATTCCACCAACAACTCCACCGTGCCCACCTTGAAATACGAGGGCGCGACAGCCGACACCACGTCGGCCCCGATCCCCTGCGCATGGGCCGCCAATTCGGCCGCTTCCGACACACTGTTGTGTCCCACTTGAACGATCACGGGTACCCGCCTGGCCGCCGCTTCGACGAACGCCTCCGCCACCAAACGACGCTCGCCCCCCGTCAACGACGCGCCTTCTCCCGTACTACCACACACGTAAAGCCCGCGCACCCCCTCGCCAATCAGCCGCTCCACCAGGGACGGGACTTCAACCAGGTTCAACCGCCCCGCATCGTCCATGGGCGTATAGGTGGCAGCCACCAAACCGCTCAGTCGATATTCCATAACCCTGCGCTCTCTGTTGAAGGTGCCGCACTCTAATGAGCGAGATTGGGCCACGCACTGCACGACCCATGTTTTACGGTCGAAACCGGGAACCAGACGTTGTTACCGGCTGTGTAACCGTTCACGAGTAAAAGACTAATGTCCGCGGACGTTCGCACGTCCGTTGCACATATTCAGGAAAGGCTTTTCCAGGTGCAAATGCCACGGGCTTGTCCCGTGGTCCGTTACATTCCACGCTACCGACGGGCAGGCGTGGTGTGTCTGGCCGGTTTGTAGCGGCGAGCGTGAACCACCACGGGACAAGCCCGTGGCATCCATGCGGGCCTTGCGTGTCCAGGTCATGTAGCGACACCCGTGAACGGCTACCCGGCTGTTAAGCTACCACCCGACCGCCATGCCGGTCGAGGTCACCCCGTCGTTCCGGACCCCGTCCGCTGCGGTTGACTGCGGTGATCGCCCCGCTGCCACATCCAACATCATAAGCTGTTTGGAATGTGGGATCAGCGGGGCGGAAACCCGCCGAGCATCATGCCGGGCGTTTTATTCGGGATCCTTCAAAACTCGACCGGTTTTGCGATGCGGATGAGTATCCTGCATGCCACCGCGAACATAAACGCCCAGATTGAATCCCCACCGATGCCGTTTGGATATCGCTTCGGCTCGTTGGCTCAACTTATCCCATCGGATGGACTTGGCACGGGCGGTGGCAATGAGGATCCTATTGGTCCTATTCGGGACGTCAAACACCTTGACCGATTTGAATACGTGGTCGTACGTTCGAACCATGGAGCGGTAAGGGGGCTCCCGACTGGTACTCCAGAGGTTCCCGGCAACAACGCCCCGGGCGGTCAGTGCATCGCGCACGGCGTCAAGGAACTCGCGGGTGACCAAGTGATAGGGGATCCGTCCGGAGTCGTACGCGTCCAGGAAAATGATATCGTATCGGTCTCGGTGTTTCTCAATGAACCGCCGTCCATCCTCCACGTGAACCTGCATTTTGGCATCTTCGCGAAAGCCGAAAAACCGCTTGGCGACCGCGACAACCTTGGGGTCGATTTCCACGACGTCAATGCTTGTTTCTGGAAAATGGCGGCGCAGAAACATCGGAATCGTGCCGCCACCGAGCCCCACAATGAGCACTCGCTGGGGTGCCTCCACGCAGGCAAGCGGCAGCAACATCACGCGAGCATAGGGCAACTCCAGGTGATCCGGGTCCCCCATCTTCACCACACTTTGCCGTCCCCCGTCCTTCTCGAATCGAAGCGTCCGCATTCCGCGTTCGTCTTCGGTGACGATGATTCTGTTGTAGGCGGATTTCTGGTCATACAAAGCCTTTTCCGCCAAAACCTCCTGGTTCGCAAACCAGGACACAAGCAGAAACGCCAGAACGAGCAGAAACGCCGAATAATAACGCTGGGGAAAGAACATCGTGGCCTCGCTTATCTTGAATCAGCAGTCGCGGCCGTTGGAGGGACGGAGTATAAAAACGGATTCGAGGTCGAGACGTGGCGGACACGAACCTCCTCGCTGTCGGCTCCAAGTCGTTCCAGCTCGGCCACCGCCTCCCGGCGGATCATCTGAATGCCGCCCGGGGCCGTGGCTTGCCCGTTGCGCAATTGTTCGCCCCACCCCGCGACTCGGTCAAGTAAATGCGGGCTGGGGATTTTACGAGGCTTCTCGGCCCGCGCCATCACCAAACGTCGATCGTGGCGCATCTCCCACAGTTTCTGGATTTCACTGCAGCAAACGCCGCTGCCTTCTTCCTGCACGAAAACCACGTCGCCGGTGGATTGAGTCAGAGCTGTTTGCACGGCCGCGGTTTGCCCTTTCCGGGTTGAGTGACGCGCCGCGCGGACCTGGGGATACTGCAGGGCCAACTCATGCGCGATCTCCTCGGTCTGGTCACTGGACGCGTCGTCCACTACCAAGATCTCGAAGCGGTCCGTAATATCCGGAACGAGATCCAATAAATGGTACACAGTACGAGCAAGGGTACTTTCCGCATTGTGCACTGGAACAACGATGCTCAAGGAGAGGTCCACTGAATCACCTGCTCAGGATTGGAGGGTCGATATTAGTCAAGATGCAGTCCATGCCAACAGCGTGACGAACCCTCGTCCCTTGAAGGCCGTCGAGGAATCAGGGACACGTTCCGGCACGGGGAGGCCAAGGCCACGCCGTGAAGCGACACGGCCCCGCGGAACCGACATGCATCGATGGCGCCGGACCACTCATAGCCCCACCGCACTGAAATCGAACCGGTCGTCCGCGGGAGCCGCTCCGGCGGCCTCATCGACGACCCGGCGTGCCACGCCTCGGCGCGTCCGCATGCCAGGGCCCATGGACACAGCCACGACGCCCCCCTTCTTTCCAGGTGCGTGGAAGCGTACGGGAGCGTGCCCGCAACTCGAAGACGCAGCGTTGCGAGATTCACCGCTCGGTGTCATCGGCGTTTTATTTGATTCAACTCAAGGTGAGCTCATGGGATACCGTGTTGTGCCACCCGTATCGCCTGCAACAGTTACACGACGTGTGCCATGGCCATGCCGCGTGACACTTTGACTTTTCCCCGTAATTGCAAGTTTCTCTGAAGTGTTTGTGATTTCGATAGGAAAATGAAAGGATTTCCATCGTTCAGAGCACGTTGCTAGATCGGACGGAATATCGAATATCGAGCAAGGAATTTCGAATGATGAAGTTAGGGGGACGTCCAGCGGCTCTGGCGGGGAATGCGCCGGAGAGTTTATGAAGGTAACCACAGAAGGCACGGAGAGAATATCGAATATCGAGCAAGGAATTTCGAATGATGAAGTTAGGCGGAACACTGATCAACACGGGTAAACTATGCTCTCTCTCAAGTCCGTGTCCTCCGTGGTTGAAGCAGACCTTGCCGTTGCATAACACCACGGGCGGAAGAGCGCGTTCAACGTTGCCCGTCGAAGCGCGTGTGGCGCCATGAAGTGCGACACTCGGGAGAACTGAATTCTCTGAATTATGCAATGCTGCGGTTTTCTCCGCAACTCTTTTGAGCGGGCACTGACTTGGAGTTTTTCCGCGCCCTACCGGGGCCCGCGTGCCAGCTGCATGTGGCGGCATTGCCTTGCCTCAAGAGAGGGGGGGCATGGCGGCTGTCCTGGTAGCCTCGGGGG
>JBNJEM010000193.1:0-11635 GCA_051745935.1 Planctomycetota bacterium | reverse complement strand
GTCGCTTTGGTCCTTGGTTCAACACGGGCACGCATGCAAGTCGTAACCAAATGGTTTACACGAACTTAGAGTCTTAGGCCGTCGGATGCGAGCACGGCGCGCACGTTTTCTTGCAGGGGCGTTGGTATACTTAGACCCCATAACAAAACCAGTCAGGTTTCCTTTCACCGAGGGAGTTTTGGGGGCGGGGGCCGCGTTTTGTCACGGGCTGTTACACTTTTTCATGACGTCCGGTCCGAGGAGTCTTCCCGGCTCCGTCTTTTTGTCGGCAGTGGCATGGGGCTTGCGTCACGATGAATCGGAGCGGTGGTTGTCGCCGCGATGAGCGCGGTGCCGGTTATCGTGCGGTTCGGCGAAATCTTTTGCGTGAATCGGCAAGCCGCCAGAAATCGTTGCTAGAGTGGCGAGTGGGATGCGGGGGACGTGACAAGCCACGGGCGAGCCGGGGGCAATCAGCGACCAGCGAGGACGATTATGAGCACATTCACGCAGCTTGGCGATCTTCTCGAGCATGTAAGAAATGTCCATGAGCAGGCGGCTGCATGTTGTGCTCAAGCCAAGTATTCGACGGACGACCGATTGAACTTGCTTCTGGATTATTTTCGACACTGGGAACAACGTCTCGAACGGTTCCTGGATACCCTTGAACGCCAGGAGCGAAAGGCGTTTCTCGACACGTGGGTCCAGTTTGCGCCCACCGAAGACGTGAATCACGCTCTGTCCGCGCTCACGCACGCTCAAGATGAGCCCCCGGAAACCCTGGTGAACAGATGTTTTGACTTGCGGGAGCAGATTCTAGCGTTGATCGACCTGCTGGCCGACCGTTTGAAGGCGCCTGACGTTCGAGATCAACTGTCGAAGCTGGCCGAGATTGAGCGGAAGGCGGCGAGGGATCTGGGTATTGCGGACATCATGCGGCACGACGCGTGAGGATGTTCCAAGCGATTACCCGTGATCGGTTGTGTAGCCATGGCCAAACCCTTCCGGTTTCCTGCCATTCAAGGCGTTTGGGAAGCGGAAGCCAAGTTTTGTCCCGGACTGTAACACTAGGTGTAAGATGACGTTTGTGAGAGAGAATCTCGAGCACAGGAGACGTGGATAATGAATAGAGGAATAGGCGAAGAGCTGAAAGGGAAAAAGTGCAAAGCGTGCGAAGGGGGCGTACCCGCCATTGAACGGGCGGAAGCGGAGCGGTTGCTGAAAGAATTGCCGGGCTGGCAGTTGACCGAGGACGGCAAGCGAATCCGGCGCACCTGGGTTGCGAAGGATTTCATGGCAGGGATCGGGTTCTTCAAATGCGTGGCCGAGCTGGCTGAGTCGGAAGGGCATCACCCGGATCTCCATTTAGTCGGCTATCGCAACGTGACCATTGAACTTTGGACGCATGCCATTGATGGCCTGTCGGAAAACGATTTCATCATGGCAGCCAAGATTGACGAATTGCCGATCGAACTGAAGCGTCAGTAGCGTGAGCGCCGCGGCGCGCCGTTAGGGTGCATGACTATCGCGGGATGGTTAAAGCCCCTCTTGCCTGATGATGTCTTCTGGTTAGACTGCGGGTGTTCCGGGGGGAAGCGCATGGCGGTTCGGCCGAACAGTTTCCATGGCGAGACATTCCCATGGCGAAACATGGGGTGATCTCGGGGCTGAGCGAGGGCAACAGCGGGGACCATGCGGCGCGATCGAGGGAAATCACTCTGATCTCGCTCACGATGGACTTTTGGGCGTGGGAAGCCACGTTTGTTATCGGATGCCAAGGTCATGGACCACGTGCCACGTTTCCAGGCCATGACGTGGGGCCGCTTGGCTGCCGCTCAATGGGCTGGCGGGAGCGGTGTTTGTTCGCGCAAACTCATTCTTTTACGAAGGAGGACAACTGGCGTGTCCACAACCTATCATGAACCGACGGGTGAACTTAGCGCGATGGCCCGGTCCGTGCATCGGGCCTTGGCCACGCTGATCGAAGAATTGGAAGCTGTCGATTGGTATCAGCAGCGAATTGACGTCGAGGCGGATGAAGAGTTGGGGGCCATTTTAACGCACCATCGTGACGAAGAGATCGAGCATGCCGCGATGGCCTTGGAGTGGCTACGGCGACGCATGCCGAAATTCGACGAACAACTTGGTACCTACCTGTTTACCTCTGGGCCGGTGACGGAGGTGGAGGAGTCGGCCATGGAAGACGCCCCCCAGGCTTCCGCGGCGACGGCTGTCCCCAAAGCGGCGGCGATGGGCGATTTGGGAATTGGTAAACTGAAGAAAGGATCCTGACCCATGACTGATTTATTGAGGCGTTCGCACGCACCTCTAACCGATGCGGCGTGGCGAGAGATCGATGAGACGGCGGCTCGGCTACTTAAGACGCACCTGGTGGCTCGTGAAATCGTTGACGTGGAGGGACCGTTCGGCTGGGAATTTGCGGCCGTGAACCTGGGGGGACTGGATATCGCCGACGAGGCCGGGCCGGAAGATGTGCCTTGGGGAACCCGACGCGTGATGCCCCTGATCGAGGCGCGGTTGCCCTTCATGCTCAATCAAATGGAACTGGACGCCGTGTCTCGAGGCGCGAAAGACGCGGATCTGGAACCCCTGGAAACGGTTGCCAAACAGGCTTGTGCGTTTGAAGAAACCGCCATTTATCACGGGATGCCGTCGGCACGTCTGGTAGGGCTCCTCCAGGAGGCCGGGCGAGGCAAGGTGGCCTTGCCAAAACAACCGCGAGAGATGGTTCAAGCCGTGGCCGAGGCGGTTCGGAAGTTGCAACAAGCTGGCGTGCCACGCCCTTACTTCCTGTTGTTGGGGACCGAACCGCTATTGCGTCTGCAGACCGATGGCGACGGCGGATATCCGCCCTATCGAGTCATTCAGGAGCTCGTGGAAGGCCACATCCGAAGCTGCCCAACTCTCCAAGGCGGCCTGTTATTGTCGGGTGCCCCCGGCAATTTCGAGTTGACAATCGGCCAGGACTGGTCGATCGGGTATACCATGCATGACCGAGATACCATCGAGTTGTATCTCACCGAGTCCTTCATGTTTCGTGTGCTGGAACCGGCGGCCGCGGTAGAGCTAACTGGCAAGACGGCAGCGACTTGAGGGAGCCTCGCCATGGAGGACTGAAAGCGGTGTGGGTTCAGTGGCTCGAAACCACCGTCTCCGACCGTGGTCGATCGGGGGGCCGCGACGGACAGCGGTCCTCCGTGTTGGCCTCTTGCCAGCCAGGGCCTCGCACGTAGCCCTCCCACGGCTTCTCAAAACAAGCGGCGTTCGCCCGGCAGTGATTGGGCCAGACGCGATGCGATGCGCCCCGTCGCGGCGGACAAAGTCATCCGCGACCGGTATATCCGAGACTTGCGGTTAACTCGCGCCGCCTCGCTCCGCTCGCCCGCAACCAAACACGGATGGAGCGCCGCGGGACAGCTTGGCGTTGTCCGCGTCAGTGTGTCGCGCCGGGCCGCGGTGGTTTTCCATTTGCTCCGGGTCTTTCGGGATTCCGCCGCGAGGAAAACTCGCGGGCATGATTTGCACGGCTTGATCCCCTTTCTAGCTCAGACTCGCCAACCCCGCTTCACGTTTGGAGAAACCTTGGTGGGGTAAACGGAATCGCCGACCTCGTCTTGGATGGTGAGCCCTAACGCAACATGTTCGTCATTCGTCATTCCTTCGTGTATTCGTCATTCGTGCTTCGTGCTTTCCCCGGCGTTTCATTTGCGTGAACGAGCGTTTTGAATATCAGGCCCGGTTACCGAGCCCCCTTTTGTTCCGTTTCCTCCTCGCACGCCGCGATAATCGTGCGGAGGAAGGCGGGGAGGTCGTCGGGCGTGCGGCTGGTAATGAGATTCCCATCCTGTACAACCTCTTCATCGACCCACGTCGCCCCGGCATGTTCAATATCATCTCGAATCGATGAAAAGCTGGTTACTTTCTTGCCCTTCAGAATCTTCGCTGAACAGAGCAGCCAGCCTCCATGACAGATCGCCGCCACGATTTTTCCAGATTGAAAGGCTTCGCGGACCAGCTCCACCATTCCCTTGTGACGACGCATCCGGTCCGGTGCGTACCCACCGGGCACGATGATGCCCTCGAAATCGACTGGGGATATTCGGTCGGCCGCCTTCTCCGATTTCGCCGGATACCCGTGCTTCGACGTGTAGGTCGTTTCGGGTTTGGGCCCCACGATCGTGACTTGTGCGCCAGCCTCGGTCAACCGTCGCACCGGATACCAGAGTTCTTGATCTTCATAGAGATCCTCGACGAGGACCACAAAGCTCTTGTTTTGAAGTTTCACTTCTAACGCCTTTTCTGCTTGATTGTCAGGTTCGAAGGCCGGCGTCCGCTTTCACAACGTCCAGGCCCATTTCACGAAAAAGGTGCGAGAATGGTTCGTGTTTTGCCAGAATTCGCCCGCGCGCGGGCGATGCATGGATGATGGTGTTGTGAACCGCCAGACATGAGAATGAAACATTGATGCGCCACTGAGGCCTTCAGACTATATCGGTCGCGGATGACTTTGTCCGCCGCGAGTCCGACCAACGGGAGGACGGCTTGCGTCGGGCAGCTTTCCATCCGGACAAATCCGACCGCCTGAAATACACCAATGGTGTATCCAGGATCGGGTGTTGCAATTGTCATGCCAGCGGAACACGGGGCCGGGGGCTCGTAAGCTGCGATTATCCCCGCGTCGGTTCAGCGGGGGGGTGCTCCCAGGAGCAGCGGAGCGTCCAGCTTTGGGTGGAGCGGTGGAGCTGGGATAACCGGCCCTGGGCGGAACATAAGTTGAGACTATTTTTTCAGCTCGTAACAAAACGTGGCTTCACCTCGCGTCCACTTTCCGAACACCTTGGATGGTAGCAAACCTCCCTGGTTTTGTCACGACGTGTTCGTTCGGCGGTGGGAGTGGAAGGTGGTCATGGGAAGGGGGAAGCGGAGTTTGGCATCGGCATGGGCAGACGGTGGGGAGAGCAAAAACTCCAGGTCAGTGCGTTCTGTTTTGTTGCGTCTTTCACTCCCTTAGGTCCTTGATTCGACACGGGGCAGGATGCAAGATGCAACAAAATGGGTTACAAGGACTCGCGGTTTTTCTTCATCCCAGGCCGTTGCGGGCCTGGGCGTTTGCGAAGCCCCTCGCGCCCGCCCGCCGGCTGCTTGGCGAACCGACAGACTGACGTGGATTGTGCCGGGAAGGAAGAGGCCAATTGGGGCCTCTGCTCGTGAGTCGGCTTGGCTTACAGGTTGACGCCTCGGCCCACGAAGCGGCATGTTACTTGCACACGGATGCTGGTGTCGCGACCAAGGGGGTGTTTGGTTGCGCGCACGGTCCGCGCTACCGTTCAACACTGGGGGCGCCGGATCAAGCAGGGGGTGGCTGAGTTGGTTAGCAAGCCTGAACGAAGCCAGGGAGATTCTTGTGCCACCCCAAAAGGAGTCTTGGATGGGAGCCCGTTTTGTCAACGGCTGCGGAAGCAGTGCGCGTCCTGTCGCCGCGTCCTTGGTTCTGGGGCGGATGGAATTCACAGGGGGCGCCGAACGAGGAGGTTTATTGCCGTCAATTGCACGCGGCCCGGGGGAACGTGCTTTTGTGCGTCGTGGGGGACGGGGCCGCGGGCGACGGAGGGATTCGACTTAGCGCTGACCGAGATCCGGACCGGCTTCGTCATCGAAGTCGGTTCGCAGCGAGGGCGGGATCTGATCGAGCAGCTCTCGGTGCGCAAGGCGGATGCGACGGAGGTGGAGCTGGCTGAGTTGAAACTTCGGCGGGCGAGTGAGCAAATGGGACGAAATCTAGACACGAAAGGTGTCAAGACGCTCCTGGACCAGAACATCGAACATCCCCAATGGGCCAAGGTGGCCCAGCGATGCCTGTCGTGCGGAAACTGCACCATGGTCTGCCCCACCTGTTTTTGCTGCACCGTCGAGGACTCGACCCACCTGGACGACGAAACCGTGACGCGGACGCGATATTGGGAATCGTGTTACACCCACCAGTTCAGTTACGTCACTTCGGGGCCGGAACGGAATACGATTCGAGGACGCTATCGTCACTGGTTGCGGCACAAGGTGGCAACTTGGTGGGACCAATTTGGCATGAGTGGCTGTGTCGGTTGCGGGCGTTGTATCACGTGGTGTCCCGTCGGCATCGATTTGACCGAGGAGATCCAGGCGCTCCGCCAGCAACGGTATTCCGAAGCAGCCGATGGTTCCTAATCAACAGGAGGTTATCACCGTGCCCCATACGCTGAACAAGCCACGTCCCGAGCCGATTTGCGGCATGGATACGTGGATGCCCGCGCCCGCCCGGATCATCGACGTTCACGAGGAGAACTTCAACACGCGGACGCTGACCACCCAATTCGTGGACGCGGAGATCGCGAACATGTATCGGTTCGCGCCCGGCCAGTTCAACATGCTCTATGTGCCAGGGGTGGGAGAGGCCGCGTTTTCGGTTAGCTCGGATCCGGCTCGGTCAGGGCAAGTGGAGCATACGATTCGGCGCATCGGGTCCGTGACCCGCGGACTGTGGCGACTCGACGAAGGGGGGTTGCTTGGCATTCGCGGCGCCTTCGGGCGGGGGTGGCCCATGGAGGAGATGGGGGGGCGAGACGTGGTCATTGTGGCGGGTGGAATCGGTATTGCGCCGTTACGTCCCGTGGTTTACGCCCTGCTTCAACAACCAGACTACTGTCGGCGGCTGATGCTGCTCTACGGTTGCCGAACGCCCGAGGATCGGGTCTACGCCCGTGAATTGGAAGCGTGGGAACAGAGCGATGCGATTGAAGTGTTGGTGACGGTTGATAACGCCACGGGCGAGTGGGCCGGTCCGGTTGGCGTCGTCACCGACCTGCTGCGGCGGATCAAGGTCGCCGCGCGGGAGACGATTGTGCTGGTCTGCGGGCCGAAAGTGCTCAATCGGGCGGCGGCCTGGAGTTTCCTGCAGTTACACGTGCCGCCGGACCGGGTGTTCGTTAACCTGGAGCGAAACATGAATTGCGGATTCGCTCGCTGCGGCCATTGCCAGTACGGCGGCCACTTCGTGTGCAGCGATGGCCCGGTCTTTCGATTTTCCGACATTGCCAACATCTTCGCCAAAGAGGACGTGTAGCCATGCCCGGCCAGAATATCCACGCGCTCAAGCCAGACGGCAAGTTGAAACTGGCCGTGTTCAAATTCACCAGTTGCGACGGCTGCCAGGTGCAAATGCTCAATCTCGAGGATGAGTTGCTCCAGCTGGCCGAGACGACGGAGATCGATTTTTTCCTCGAGGCCCGGCGGCGGGAAGGAACCCCCCCTTACGACATCGGTTTTGTGGAAGGCAGTATTTCCACGCCGCGGGAAGAAGAACGGATCGCCCAGATCCGCCGTGAGTGCAAGACCCTCATTACGATCGGCGCGTGCGCTACCTCCGGCGGCATTCAGGCACTACGGAACTGGGCCGCCTTGGATGAATACCGTGCCTACGTCTATCCCCGGCCCGAGGAGATTGAATCGCTAGGCACCTCCACGCCAATCGCCTCCCACGTGTTCGTGGATTACGAGCTGCGAGGCTGCCCCATCAACCGGTATCAGCTGTTGGAGCTGGTATCGGCGGCGTTGGTGGGCCGGACGCCCAACATTTCGGCCCACAGCCTGTGCATTGAGTGCAAACGGGAGGGAAACCCCTGCGTGCTGGTTTCGCAGGGCAAACCGTGTCTCGGCCCCGTGACCCAGGTGGGCTGTGGCGGCGCCCTCTGTCCCCGGCACGATCGCGCGTGTTATGGTTGCTTTGGGCCCATGGAACAACCCAATATGCCCTCGCTGGGACATTGGTTTACGCAACAACTCGGCTACGATGCCCGCGACATCAAGCGAATGCTGCGACTGTTCAACGGATACCTGGAACCCTTTAAGCAAACGAGCGATCATTATGAGCAAGAGGAGAACGAACAGCGGGACCGGTGAAGCCGATCCGAACGGTCAGGCGAACAAACGCACCCTCTGTATCAAAGCCTTGGCCCGGGTTGAAGGGGAAGGATCATTTCGCTTGATCGTGCGCGACGGGCAGGTGGAAGACGTGGAGTTGAATATTTTCGAGCCGCCACGGTTCTATGAAGCGTTTTTGCGCGGCCGCGACTTCCACGAAGTACCTGACATCGTGGCCCGTATTTGCGGGATCTGCCCGGTGGCGTATCAAATGAGCGCCTGCTATGCCTTGGAACAAGCCATGGGAGTCACGGATCAAATCGATCCGGCCATCCATAAGCTGCGAGACCTGTTCTACTGCGGCGAATGGGTCGAAAGCCATGGATTGCACATGTTTATTCTCCATCTGCCCGATTTTCTCGGTTACGAGAGCGCGCTGAGCATGGCAGACGACCACCGTGACCTGGTCCAACAATCGCTTCGCATCAAAAAGGCGGGCAACGCGGTGATCGAGATGCTGGGTGGCCGATCCGTCCATCCGGTCGGCGCTTGCGTGGGCGGATTCCACGCCGCTCCACGCCAAAGCCAGGTGGACGAGCTGCTGCCGGAGCTGAAGAGCTGCCGCGATGACATGTGCGAAATGGTGTTGAAGTTGGCCGATATGGTCGAGTTTCCCGAGTGGGAACGCGACTACGAGTTTGTCTCACTGGTGGCCGCGGATGAGTATCCCATGAACCGTGGTCGCATCATGAGCAACAAAGGGCTGGATGTGGATCAGACGGAGTTCGGCGACGCGATAGAAGAACGTCAGGTGTCCCATTCAAATGCGCTGCATGCGTTCATCAAAGGGCGGGGCCCTTACCTGGTCGGTCCGCTCGCGCGGCTCAACCTGAACGCCGATAAGCTTCACCCGAGGGCGGCCGAACTCGTGCCGCGAGTCTGTAAGAGTGTGGGACGGTCCTTGCCATGGAACAATAACGCCCTCAGTCTCTTGGCCCGCGGCTTGGAAGTGGTTCACGCCTTCGCGCTCGCCGTCGATTTGCTCGAGCAATACCAACCGCCCGCCCGTTCCTCCGTACCCATCACGCCGCGCCGCGGTAGAGGCCGGCACGGTACCGAAGCGCCCCGAGGGCTCTGCTGGCACGAATATCAAACGGAGTCCGACGGAACGGTCATCGCCGCTCGCATCGTGCCGCCCACCAGCCAGAACCAATGTAGCGTGGAGGAGGATCTGCGCGAACTCGCACCTCAACTCGTGAACCTCTCCGACGAGGAAGCCACCATCCGCTGCGAGCAGGTGATCCGGCATTACGACCCGTGTATCAGCTGTTCGGTCCATTTCCTCAGGCTGACCCGCGAGTGCCGCCCCGGAAGCGGCGTCCGAGAATAGGCAACCACCACCCCCACCATCCGTGGGCCACGCTGCGGCGCGAGTCCCTGACCGGAACCCCGCCGCCAGAGCTCCCACGCCAGAACGCCGCCACGCGGAACGCCGCGCGTGCAAGCCGCTGAAGGCGAGCAATCGAACGGTGGCTGAGGCACGGCCCGGAAACCATCCCGGGGCTCGGTTTGGAAATGCGAGCCACGCCTGGGCTCGAAACGAAGCCCGGCCTCCTCGTGCCGTGGCCCGGCCCACCGCGCGGTCGCATGTCGCGGCATGCATTTCGTTCATGGTGACCAACCACTAGGCAGCCCTCGCCAAAGTCCGAACACGTGTCCCCCACTCGCGAACCACGGGCAGGGAGTGCCCAAAGCGGCTTATTCGGGCACGCGAATTGCATGGCCCGTGGCGAACCGAAAGAGATGAATGGAACGCGAGCGGTCCGAGCTTTCAGGACACGCTTTCATGGTATATGACGAGGATGTTTCAGCGATGAAAACTCGGACAGTAATCGCTTGGATTTCAGCGGGGGCGGGTCTCGTGGCAGGCTTCGTTTGGTTGGCGGGTTGGTTTAATGAGCAGACGTCCCCCGGGCTCAAGCCACGGCCGGCAGGGGGCGGCGTGGACCGGCCGGTTGCCGAAGTGGTATCGCGGGAGACGGACACGTTTCTGCCCATTCCCGGCCGGCTCTGGGCCCAAGATCGGACGCGGATCACCCCGGAAATCATGGGCAAGATTACCGAGATAAGCGTGGTGGCGGGCGATCAGGTGGAGGTGGGGACGGTCCTTGTGACGCTGGATCAAACCGAGCTTGCCGCCCGTGTCTCACGCGTACGCCAGCAACTGCCGGCCGCGGAACAGCGTGTCCAGGAAGCCGAATCGCAATTCGATCGAGACCAGGAGCTTGTAAAGGATAATGCGATCTCGCGGGAGGCGGTGGAGACAAGCCGGCGACGCTTGGCCGAGGCCCAGGCGGCATTGGCGGCCACCCGGCAAGAATTGGTGGAGGCCGAGGGGCAGTTGGACGAGTCGACCATTGAGGCCACCATGAGCGGGACGGTGGTGGATCAATTGGCCAAGGTGGGGGAGGTGGCCCGGCCGGGGGTGACGTTGCTGGAGGTGTATCAGCCCACTACGCTGCGGCTCGAATGCTCCGTTCCGGAAAGTCTAGCTGGGAGGCTCGAGGTGGGACAAAGCCTACGCGCCGAGATCGGACGGGAACAGGATACGCAAACAGTCACGATTGATGAAATCGTGCCTCAAGCTGACGCCCGCACTCGCACGGTTCTGATCAAGGCTCGAGTGGAGCGGTCAGAATCGTTTTTTGAGGGGCAATACGGGCAATTATTCGC
This sequence comes from Planctomycetota bacterium, assembly GCA_051745935.1. Lineage (GTDB taxonomy): Bacteria > Planctomycetota > Planctomycetia > Pirellulales > Pirellulaceae > JBNJEM01. The sequence goes on along the minus strand of JBNJEM010000193.1, from coordinate 1,009 downwards.
GCCCTTGGACCGGCGTGAGAAACTCATCGTTCCCGTCGCCGCGCTGCAAGTGCGGGGCCAATTGGATTTCGTCGAGGTGGTGACGGAGGATCGAGGAATCGAGCGGCGGTTCGTGAAACGCGGTGCCCCGCTGCCGCCGGATGAGATCGAAATTCTCAGTGGCCTCCGGGCTGGCGAGCGAGTGGTGCTCGCGCCCCGGTAGCCAGAGCGGGTCCTCGGGCGGTACGTGTTGTTCAGGTTCCCGGCATGCCTCGCGCTTCGTTGCGGTGAGCCCGGGTTGCCAACCCGGGCGATGATTCAGGACCAGGGCGGCGAATTCATGGCATATGAGAGCGTGTGAAGTCTAATGAACGAGTTGTCGGAAAGTAGCGTCTCGGAACGGACGCCGATGTTGACCCGCCTGGTGGCGCTGTTCATGCGCGGCGATGTGGCCATCAGTCTGATACTCTTGTCTGTGGTGGTCGGAGTCATGGCGCTGATGCTGACCCCCCGGGAGGAAGATCCGCAAATCACGGTGCCAATGGCCGATCTGATCGTGCACGCGCCAGGTTTGGAGCCTGAAGAAATCGAGCGGCAGGTTACCAGCCGGCTGGAACGGATTATCTTCCAAGTTCAAGGGGTGGAGCACGTCTACAGCCGATCGCTGCCGGAGCGGTCGATTACCACGGTGCGTTTTTTCGTGGGCCAGGATCACGAACGGGCCTTGGTGCGACTGCAGAACGAAATCGACTTTTTTCGGGACGAGATCCCGCCGCAGGTCGAAGATTGGGTGATCAAACCGCGTGACATCCACGACGTGCCCATCGTGGTCGCCACGTTGTGGAGCGAGCGGCCCGAGGAGTACGACGACGCGGATTTGCGGCGACTGGGAGAAGAATTGCTCCAACCGCTGGCCGCCATCCGCCCAACAAACCGCGTGAAGCTCATCGGCGGACGCCCCCGCCGTCTTCGCGTGGAGCTGGATCCCAGCCGGCTGGCCGCCTATGAGCTCTCCCCGCTGGCCGTGTCC
>JBNJEM010000192.1:0-11664 GCA_051745935.1 Planctomycetota bacterium | reverse complement strand
TTCGAACGGTTGAGTTCTTCTTGGGTCAGTTTGCGATAGCGGATATTGCGCAGCGCGCCGGTCGTCCCCCCCCATGTCGCGACCCCAAAGGGAAGACACGGTTCCATTTCAGCGGTCACCGTCAACTTGCGGTTCTCCGTTTCGAAATCGCAAATCTTCTCGTCGCCCACATAGGCGACCACCTTGTCCTCGGTGACACGAATCCGAACGGGATACCATTTCTTATTTTTGAATTCCATGCAGCTGCAGGTTTCGTTCTCATCAGCGCGATAACCGTCAATAGAGGAAAGGCCGGTCACGTAGCCGCCCCAGCCACCTAGAATGAGCGTCAAAGCCCCGTCACCGACTGGAAAGGATGTCCCCGCGAAAAAATCGTAGCCGTCGACGCGTTGGGCCGAGAAACGGACTTCATAATTCATCTTCGGGAATTTTCCGGCCCAACGGATGCCGGTCGCGTATAGTCCGCCGTTGAGCACCAGAGTGCCATCCTTCACCTCCACTTTGCCCGCGTCGTCGTAGTCAAACCCCTTGGGAAGCTTCCACCCCTTCATATCCTTCCCGTTAAAAAGAACCGTCCATTTCCGCTTGGCCTCTTCCTTGGATTGGGGCGTTTCCGCCGTTGGATCGTTCTTGCCCGTCGCCTCCCCAGCCGGCGCGGGAGTGATGCTTGATACGCTAAACAACATTACAAAGATGAGCATTCGCATAATCATGGTTCCTCATTTTCAAAATCGAGTCCGAAGGTGACCCGACCGCCAACACAAAAGAATCTCTTGCCTCCGTTAACACAACCTGGCTTCCGCTTCCAACTCCTTGGATGACGCGAAATCCGAGCGGTCTTGTCACGGCCGCTTATTCGATCGGGACTGGTCCGCCCGCCCATGGCTGCTCCACCGTGTCACGCCGTTACCGGTTACCCGGTACGAATCACTGAGACTTCCTGCTTGTTTGTACGTCTTTGTTTGTAACATAGGTCGCCCGCACCGCCAACTAACCAGAAACTACCACGTTACCACGCGGCCAACTTCACCCCTGCTCCCAATGACTCGTCGCGCCCGGCAGAGATCCTCGAGAGGCTCGATCACGCGATCGAAACCGAGCCAGGAGGAGAACAAGGTGGCGGCAAATTGCAAATTGGGTAACGCGTTAGTCGTCTGAAGTTGATCTTTCGTTAAAACACGATTTTCCTGTCGCGAAATCTTCCTGTCGAACCGACCGCCGAAAACGGCCAGGATCTCCAGAACCTGATTGTCGGCAGTCCACTCCGGCAGCTCCACTGGCCCCATATCGCCCTCCATCAGCTTACGCGTTGCACGGTAATGAACGACAAAAGGATTCGAGGACAGGACGATTTAACGACAGGAAGATTCTTGTGACACGTCAGCCATCTGAAGTCGCGTTCTCGGAAGTGCCCTCTTCTTTTCCGGGGCGGGAAACGGAGGGTGTTGGGCATGGTAGTGGCCGACAACTCTCGTTTCCCCATGAGACCAGCTCATCAGGGGGGGCTCGGGCGATGTCTTGTACGGCAGATACGGCTAAACACATCCAGTTTTTGCAATTTGCAATCGGATGCCATTTTATTCTCTACAAGGCGCCCCTCGCTTGGGGTAGTCGGGCCGCGAGAATCCCAAGCCCAAGGAACAAAAACGGGATAGGAAGCCCCCTAGTCATCGAATTCTTATCGCGCCAACGGGCAGCATGCCGGGTTAACCGTTTGTCGGGGCGGGACAAAAGGGGCAGCGAATGCCGATGCTGGTGGGTGTGGTCGGGGGCCGCGAAGCCTGGCGCGAAAATGCATGCTACGCTTTACCATGTTTGGTCCGGGGCTTATTCGGAGTACGGGCGCCGGCCCCAAACAGGGCAAGCACGGACGGGCTCGCCAATTTTTCCGCGCCACCTATTTACTCCGACCGGTACACTTGGTAAGATAGGGAACGAATTTTGGAAGGGAGGGTTGGATGGGATGTGGGTAATGGGCTATGCTTGTGGAGTCGTCACTTCCTGGCGGCGCCGGCAAGGTGGATACAGTGGTTTTTTGTTGTCGCCACTGACCCGCATCGTCCATAATGAAAGACCGTCCCAAGTGAAGTGGTGTAGTACCAACGTCAGCGGGATATCGGCGCCCAGGCGCCAGAATCTCGGCTACGCGACATTCAGAGGGGCAGTGGTGTGTCGAAGCATTCGGTTTGTTTTGGCTATCGCGGACGAGGCGCTATTGTAGTCGTTTGAGCCTTCCTGACTTCACCAGGTGTCGCGTGGTTAGCGTCACATGCGGCAGCGACAACATGTGGGTCTTCCGGTAGAAGGCGCCAGGGTTGTACGAAACGGGGGGACATATCGCGGGACTCTAGAAGGCCTGCGGGATGTCCAACAGGGCCCCAAAGGGTGCGATTCCTGGATTATTGTTTCCGTTGTGTTTTCCGTTGTGTGTTGTTTCTTCCAAACTTCGCTCGAGCTTCTGGAGGTTTAAGTAACCATGAATCGACGTGTATTGCTGATTGGTACGATCGTATCTATTGCTGGATTGGCTTTTGTATTGGCTGGTTCCGCGCCCGTAACGGAGGCATCCAACGATGTCGCGTGGGGAGGAAGGGCTGCCACGACGTGTGCGCCCGCGACAACTTCCGCTCCGACGACGGCCGCGCCCCAGACCACCTGCGCGCCCCAGCGAGTTGGCTTGTTGGCTCGTCTGCGTGCTCGGAGGCAAGCGGCCAAGTGCTGCCCGCCGCAGACCACGTGCGCGCCGCAGACCGCCTGCCCGCCGCAGACCACCTGCGCGCCAAAGCGGGTTGGCTTGTTGGATCGTCTGCGTGCTCGTAGGCAAGCGGCCACGACGTGTGCCCCGAAGGCCACCTGCGCGCCAAAGACCTGCTGCCCGCCGGAGACGACCTGCGCCCCCCCGAGCACCTGCGCCCCCGAGACGTGCTGCGTGGTCGAGGACAAGGATGAAAAGGACGAGTCGTCGGATGATAACGGCGATAACGGCGATGAGGAGTAGTTCCCGCTAACCCCGATGATCGTCACGCCCCTTCGGGCCTGTTTTAAGTGGCCTGGGGGCGTGGTGGCATCGAACTGATGAGACTGATTGGTTGCCAAGACAGTCCAGGTCGTATGATCTGGGCTGTTTTTCCTTTGGTGGCACAACCTACCCAAAACATTCGTAACACGTTAGCCCTCCGACGTAGACTCCTCGCCCCGTGATCGCGAACCCCTTATGACGTATCCCGTTTAACCGCAAGGCCAGAGTCCGCTCGGCCACGCGTTGGACCGGCACGGATCATGGACAGCGGACGGCGGCCCGCTGGCTGTCCACGGGCTTCTTCAAACTCTGACCGCCCCAGAAGGTCTTACTTCGGTTCAAGGTTACAAACATTCATCAAATTCGCCGCACGGGGCGATATACTTCAGGCGGTCGGATTTGTCGCGGTGGAAAGCTGCCCGACGCAAGCCGTCCTCCGGTTGGTCGGACTCGCGGCCGACAAAGTCATCCGTGACTGGTATAAGTTGCGATGAAAGCAAGGAGCAGGCCGGGCCGCGGGACGCCTCTTGGAGTGGGCTGCCCCCGATACCGCGGAGCGGGTGGCGTGACCGCTTGACCGATCACCAGCGGCCTTCTCTCAACAGAACCATGACGTTTGCCATGTCTCCGCTGCTACTGGACGCTAGATTTCACGAGACGGAAATTCTGGCCAGCTTGAGATGCAAAGGTAATGTATGATTGTGTCAAACCGCCGATATAACAACCTGATGGAACCCCTGTTTGCACCCACCCTCGAGCGATCATACCACCGTGACTCATACCACTGCATCTGATACGACGGCGTACCGGTCTCATACTCCGATAGTCGCTGCCAGTGAACGCCCTTCACTGCCGGGCGCCTGGGCCGTGGCCTTGGGGCTGATAGCCGGCTGGTTGGCCATGGGGTCAGGCGGTGTTTTCGTCGTGTCGCTCCAATCCGTGCTCGTGTGGCTACTGCTTTTTGTCGTGGCGATTCTGTCTCGTCCCGAGCTGGATAAGAAAGTCATGGTGGCGGTGGCGGTGATTATAACACTGCTGTTGGCCGCGCCGCGATCATTCGGCTGGTCCTCGCTCCAATTACCTTTGGCCGTTGCGACGGTATTGGGGTTGATCGCCATCGGGAAGCGTGACGTGTACCGCTGGTTATTCCTTTTCGCCGGTATCGCGGTGCTGGCCATGGTATTGTTTCGCTTCGCTCAGCTACAGAATCCGGTGGTGTGGATGTTGAGTGATCGCCTTGGCGGGCAATTGGGAAGGGCAACCGGTTTCATCACCGGTCAATCATTGCGGATTGGCACCACGTTCGCCGGTCTCGATTTCCTGGTTGCCATGGGGGTGTTTGGGGTTGGCTGTTTCACGCTGGTGCGAGGAGGGCGTCTTTCCTACGTCTTCCTGAGCGTGGTTTGCGTACTGCTTGCCCAGGCCGTCTATCTCGCAATACTGGCGTTCACCTCGCACATCACGAGCGCGCTGCCTCCGGTTGCCGAACCTGCGTTCAACGAGCCCTATGTTCCGCCAGGTTTTTGCTGGTCGACCTTGGCCCGCCAGCTACTCCCGTGGAACTTGCCTGCGTTGGGGGCGGTTTTGCACGGTTTGGCAACGGTGCTGATCATCCGCTGGACGCCGTGGCGGCATCGGGAGGACGCCGGGGAGATGGCCGCTACCGGGTCACTCCAGCCAATCACCACTGGGGGGGGTCTGGTTGTCCTAGGCCTGTTGCTTCCCATCGTGGGAGTTCTCAATCTTCATCCCACCATATTGAATGGGACGAAAATCGTGGCCAACACCCAGGACGACATGGACTATCTGGTTCCGCGGCACGACAGGTATGGTCAGCAATCGGCTGGAATGTTCGGGTTGCTGCCGGCCTTCGTGCGCGGTCTTGGCGGTGAGTTTGAAAAGATATCGCGGCTCGATCCGAAATCGCTGCGGGAAGCCGATGTTCTTTTGCTGTTACACCCAAACGAGGATTTTAGCGATCAGCAACAGCTGCGGAAATACGTACGGGAAGGCGGATCGGTGCTGCTGGTCACGGATGGGTTCGATCCCGAGTTTGGGCCGGATCGTGCCATCGATGGGTTACTGGAAGGGACGGGCATCACGGTCTCGCGCGATGCGGCGGTTTCGGAGACGGGCAACTGGCAAGGCGCCTATATGGCCGGCATTCACGCCGCGACCTCGAGGGCCACAATGCCCGCCACTCGTTTCCTTTCCGATTCCGGCGCCTCCTTGCGGACGGATTGGGGGGCACGGCCTTTGATCATGGGCCGATGGGGATGGAGTGCTCCGGAACAAGGGGCGACGTGGAGCGAGTCGCCGCCACTGCGATCTGGTGGCAAACTCGGTGACCTGGTGTTGGCGGCGGAACAGCGGATTGGCGCGGGTAAAGTCGTGGTGCTGGGCGGCAACCGGGCGTTGACGAACGAGGGACTGGTTCACGGATATGAATTCGTCGGCGATTTGCTTGCCTATCTGGCCCATGATCATTCCGGTCCGCAGGGCCTGTACCGCCGGATCGTGGGGCTGTTGTGTTGTGTCGCCATTCCCGTTTTCTTGCTCCGGCGTCCCAACGCACTCTGGCTCGTGGGCGTGGGAACCGTGCTGATGGTCGGGTTGGGGGCCAGCGCGGCCTGGAGTCGTCATGCGGCGCGTGTGCTTCCGGACGGCGGCAAAGTGGTTCATTCGGAGGAGGATGCCGCCGGTAATGGGATCCAGCAGGTTGCTTACATCGACCAGTCGCATTTGGAAGCCTATGATTTCGAGGACTGGGGATTCAACGCGGTCAATGGACTGGCATTGAACCTAATGCGTAATGGCTACCTTCCGTTGACGCTATCCCGCCTGACGCCCGAACGGTTGGCGGGGGCAGAGCTGTTCATCTCCATTGGGCCCTCCAAGGAATTCACCGTGGAAGAGCGGGAAACCTTGAAGTCGTTCGTTCAACGGGGTGGAATCCTGATCTGCATGGTCGGCGGGGAAGATGCCGCGCCCAGTGCTTCGCTGTTATCGGAGTTCGGACTGAACGTCCCGGCTTCTCCCGTCCCCACCGATGGCGATTGGCCGGAGCCCGAGCCCTTTGGGCGCGGCAAGGCATTCTATTTGGAGGTGGAGAACGCGGAGGGGGAAAGCTATCAGGCCGCGGTTCGCCTGCATGCGGCCTGGCCGGTCGAGTCGACGGATGGTCGGGCCGAGGTCATTGCTTATGGCCAGAACCAATTGCGTGTCGTCGAGAGTGACACTGTGTTGCCGGTTATTCTGGCCCGAGGATTTGGCAAGGGTACGGTGGTGCTGATTGGCGACACGGATTTCGCCATGAACAAGAATCTCGAGTACATCACCGGGGAACCGTTTGCCGGCGGTCATGAAAACGCTCACTTCTGGCGTTGGCTGATAACCCGGATCACGGATCGGCCGCAATGGATCCCTCCACCCCCCGAGAATAACGAAGCCACGCCGGTGACGGAGGAAGACTCATGATGCGTAGGTGGATCGCCTTGGCCCTGCTGTCCGGCTCGTGGCTTTTGGGGCTCGGGTACTTCAGTGAAAGCAACGCGATAGCGTGGGCGGCCGCGCTCGTCGCCGCCGTGTTCTTGCTCGGCGATACACCCGTACGGCTCCCGAAACTGCGTCAACGCATCGCCATTGCCGCCTTGCTAATTCCAACGGTTTGGTTCGTGCCGTTTCCTTACGAGGCAATCGTGGTCCTGCTGCTTGTCGGCGTGACAGTCTCCATGGCGCCCATTTACACCACCTGGGTCCGCCGAATCGCTCATGGCAGTATAGTGGCCGGTACCATTCTTCTGCCGCAGGCGATGGTGCTGCTTGTGTATCAAGCAAGAACCGCGCGAGCCCACGAGCTGCCAGCTCCATGCGCGGAGTGTTTAGCGGCATTAACACGACTGCTGAACGCCGATGCCGCCGTGGACTCGGGCATGCTCGTGCTTCGCAATGCGTCGATCACCATACGGCTCGGCGCGACGTGGGAATTGTTGTTGGCACCGGGAACCGTTTGCTTTATCACCGGCGGGTGCGTGCTGCTGCTGTGGTCGGGTTTGCGACAACGCGCCAAGTTCAACATGGTACTTCGGGATATCCTGGTCCTGTTGTTGCTTACCGCCGCGTGGGCTCCGTTGCGAGCCGCATTGCTGGCAACGGTCGTTCTGCAGCAGAAACTGCGAGCCACGCCGATTACCTATCCCAACGTTGGCGAAACACTGGTCAGCACATGGGTCCACATTGTCCTCCTGATCGCATTTGCCACGATCAGCGGGTTCGTGCTCAAACATCGTTTCAAGCGGGAGCGGCGTCCAAGCTCGTCCCAACCACGCCATCCATCGACATCTCGACAGTGCCAGGCCGCCGCCGCATGCGCGATCGGTGTCGCCCTGCTCACCTTCCTGTATTTCTGGACGCCGGTGGGGCAACGGAAGAACGGGCGAGTCATGTTCGTGGAACGGCATTCCACGTGGGAACCAACAACGGAACCGTATGGGACGCAAGTCTACGGTGAAGCGGGCTCGTACAACTATGCGGCAATTTACGAATACTGCAGCCAGTATTACGACATGTCACGCTTGCTCCCCGAAGACGCCATCGACGATGCCACCCTGAAACAATGCGATGTCTTGATCATTAAAACTCCCACTTCGCGTTACACGCCGGACGAAGTCGAGGCGGTCACGCGATTTGTCAACCATGGTGGGTCACTCATCCTGATCGGTGATCACACGAATGTGTTTAACATGAACACCTACCTGAATGATATTTCACGTCATTTCGGGTTTACCTTTCGGAACGATTTGCTGTTCCGAATTGGAAGCCCCTACCGGCAAGTGTACGAACCGCCCCGAGTGGGTCATCCCGTTTTGCAGTACATGCCAACCATGGATTTCGCGGTCTCCTGTTCCATCGATCCGGGATCGAACCGGGGCACGATGGCCATTCGCAATGTTGGCCTGTACAACTTGCCGCCGGCCTACCACGAATCAAATTATCACCCTCAGGCTGAATATCGCCCCTACATGCAGTACGGCGCCTGGTGCCAACTTTGGAGCACCACGCAGGGGAAGGGACGAGTGATCGGCTTCGCCGATTCAACGCTGTTTTCCAATTTCTGTACGTTTCAACCAGGCAAGGCCGAGCTGTTTATCGGGATGATTGAGTGGCTCAACCACCGCAGCCCCTTCGACTCGCCACTCGTCAAGCGATTGCTGGTCGTCCCACTGGTTCTAGTTGCCATCGCCTTGCTTCTGATCGGCCTTGGACTGGCCCGCGGCCTCCGCGGTGGCTGGTTGTTGCTGCTGGCTGTCGGAGCCACGGCGTGGGCCGGAGCCAGCCAGACGGTGCTTTACGTCCATCAGTCCGCCATGCCCCGCCCCCCCAAACACGCTTCGATGCCGCACGTCGTCATTGACCGTACAGTTTCCACCGTGCCACTCTTTACCGGAGCATTCGCCGACGCCCCGGAAGGAAGCGGGTACGGCATGTTGGAACAGTGGATCCCTCGCCTCGGGAACTATATATCGCGTCGTAGCGGCCAGGAAGTATTTCAAGGTGATGGACTGGTGCTGATCTGCCCCACCAAACTGCCCAGTCCGGACTATCGCGACCGGCTCGTTGAGTGGGTCCGCGACGGCGGCCGATTGATCGTGTTTGACACCCCCGACGTGGAGAATTCAACAGCCAACAGCATTCTGATGCTCTTCGGCATGAGGTCCTCACCCGGGGCGCCCGAGCCGGAACAGGAGAATGCCCCGGTGCGCATGACCGATGACTCGGCCCAAACGCCACTGGCCATGTCATGTGCCGTTTCCGGTGGAACCCCCGTCGCCCTCTGGGGCGACTCCACCGTGGCAGCCCGCAAGTCCTTCGGCGAGGGCAACGTCACGGCCATCGGCTTCGGATCGCTATTCAATGACGCCGCCATGGGCCATCACTGGATGGCTGACCCCGACGAACAATTGCGTGGCCGCTATGAGATGCTCTACGCCCTGCTGCGCGCCGGTTTGGAAAACTGACCTCATCGGAAGAAACTGTTCGGCCTGGCAAGGCTTGTACGGCCCAGACGCTGGAAAATCCCTGATTTCGGCTGATTTTCAGGTGGATTGAATTCGGGCCATTTCCCGCGTCCGGGTGGCACTTTCCTGAGTGAGCGAGCTGTGGGGGAGTGGGTGAAATGGCCTGAAAAGATGGGCCAGTTCCGTGACGGGTCGAGTGACCTGAAAGGCTTCGCTCGCGTTTAGCGCTATCAGCAATGGAAGCTTGTCCCGCGCTCGCTCAGCCACCCGCCGAAAAATGCCGCGGTTAATCCTGAGCCGTTCCCAAGCGGAATCCCCGCGAACAAGCAGGGCATGATTCCGAAACACATGGCACGAATGATGAGGCACGAAGCACGAACGACGAAGACGCGAAGGAACGACGAAGCACCAATGACCAATGACCAATCTGTCGCGAAATGGTGATTGGTGGTTTAGTGCCGTGGAGCCGCTTCACGCCATGAGTTTCGCGTGTAGCGCTTCGGCGGCGTCCGCCAACTCGCCGGGACCGTTACGGAAGATGTCGCACACCGGAACGTTCAGCTCTTGACGGACGCGATCGCGTTCTCGTTCAGCCTCTTCAAAACCGATCCGGCTACCGTTCATGGCCACTCCGATCACCCGGCACGGTTGCATGATGCCGGCCATGGTTTCATTAAGCCGTTTGATGTCCGCCAGCGGCGGGATCGGCATGTCGGCGATTCCCGTCACGGTCTCCCGCCCCACTTCGTAACATAGGATCAGTCCGTGCGGCGAAGAGCCGTGCAACAAACTCAAGGTGACGCCGGAATAAGACGGATGCACGAGACTACCCTGTCCTTCGATCAACACAAATTCATTCCCTTGGTGTTTGAGGATCTGCTGTTCGATTGCCCCGCTGACGAAATCCGCCACCACGCAGTCGACCGGGACGCCATCCCCTTCCACCATGATTCCTGTTTGGCCCGTGGCGATGAACTTGGCCATGCGTCCGCGCCGTTTCAATTCATTTGCCACTTCAACGGCCGTGACCATTTTGCCCACACTACAATCATGTCCCACCGTATGGAGACGAAGACAATCCGGGCGCAGCCCTTTTCGACGCGCGATTGTTTTTTCGCGGTTCCGGCGAACGTCGATCAGCTTAACGTGATTGCCGCGAGCAGCCCGCGCGAACTCGGCATCATCACTCAGGAAATCGTGTAAACCCGACATGACATGCAAACCACGCCCAATCGCTTCCAGAATCAAGGGCCTCCAGGCCCGCGGCACCTTGCCACCAGGTGGCGCGATGCCGATCAGCAACGTGTTCGCGGCGGCCGCGTCCTCCAAGCAACCCACCACCGGAATCGCTTCTCCCACGCCGAGTACTTGTTGGGCCGTTTCCCCCTGATGTGCCCGGTCAAGCACGGCAATCACGTCCCGCGGACGATAACGCAATACGTTGCACGCCGTCTTGGCCGTGTGAGGATCCGAATACCCATCCGTCAAGATCACGAATTGTGTCGACATGGCTCCCTTCCACATTTGGTACCCTTATACCGGTCGCGCATGACTTTGTCCGCCGCGAGTCCGACCAACGGGAGGACGGCCTGCGTCGGGCAGCGTTCCATCCGGACAACTCCGACCGCCTGAAATATACCGGTCGCGGATGACTTTGTCCGCCGCGAGTCCGACCAACGGGAGGACGGCTTGCGTCGGGCAGCGTTCCATCCGGACAAATCCGACCGCCTGAAATATACCGGTCGCGGATGACTTTGTCCGCCGCGAGTCCGACCAACGGGAGGACGGCTTGCGTCGGGCAGCGTTCCATCCGGACAACTCCGACCGCCTGAAATATGATTGGCCCGAAGTCCCGGCATGATACGAGTAGCATGATACGTGTCGTCTCCGGCGTCAATCCGGACGAACTGGCACATCGGCGGTTACTCGCGACCGACTTGCTTGTTGTCGTGGTACCTGTTGACCGGACATTCTATCGGTTTCGGCCCAATCCGCCCCCAGTTTTTCAATGTGGGTTGGCAACTTCTCCAGGGCCGAAAACCACTGGTCGCAGGTCGGTTGTACCCGTTCACGACTCACCGTTGGAGTAAAGCGGATGTGTTAAGCGTTGAGTGTTGGAAGGGCAAGAGCTTATATACGGGTCGCGGATGATTTTCTCCGCCGCGAGTCCGACCAACGGGAGGACGGCCTGCGTCGGGCAGCGCTCACTCGTGCTGCACGCGTGGGTCTGTTCGACCGCGGCACCCAACCGCATTTCCTAGAGTGCGGCGGTGGCGTGCACCTCCCAGGTCCCAGCCAGAGGGGGATCCCAGGGGTGAGATTGACCGCGTGTACTCTTTTCCTGCTTCTGCTCCTGCTCCTGCTCCTGCTCCTACTCCTGCTCCTACTCCTGCTCCTGCTCCTACTCCTGCTCCTACTCTGGGGAGTGCTACGTGTGTATACTTGTAACCGATCGGGCAGAACATCCTTCGTACGCAGAGAAGAGGGGCAGAACTTATGAAATGTTATTTCAACCATGAGAAACTTGATGTCTACCCTAACGTTGCAAACAGTATATGTAGGACGGGTCTCCAGGCCCGTCTTTTCAAGTACGAAATCGTACTTGATCTGGTGTCCGCGGATCTCACG
>JBNJEM010000191.1:0-11684 GCA_051745935.1 Planctomycetota bacterium | reverse complement strand
GCCGCTCCCCCCACATTGAAACCGCCTCGGTTCGCCCCCCCCCTGAGCCGTATCCAAGCTCCCCAACCGTCGTGGAACCACGGCCCTCGTTTCACGCCTGGCAACCCCCCCCGACCGAGCGGAACGCTGGGACGTAATAGGCCAGGGCGTCATCCCCTTATTCCCGCAAGAATCCGCCATTACTATAGTTAACACCACGAAGCTGTCGGGAGACTGCGCTGTTTTGACGATTCTCACAGGCAAACTAGGATGTTTTCAGGAAAAAAGTTACGACAATCTCAAGTTTGGAACCTCTCCACCGAGCATGGGAGCCACTTATCGAAAGGCCGATTGGCACTCTGCCCGACGCAGTTGGCCACAAGCGGCGTTGATGGAATCCCCCTTCTTCTCCCGAACGTGCACGTTTACCCCGCCCTGCCGCAAACAATCTCGAAAGCGTCCAATGGCGGTATGGGTGGACGTGCGGTAGGGCAACCCAGCCACGGGATTGTACGGAATGAGGTTCAACAGAGCCGTACGGCCCGCGAGCAATTGAACCAACTGCCGCGCATGCTCCAGGCGATCATTCACGTCGGCGAGCAATATGTATTCATAGGTCAAGCGGCGGCCGGAGCCCTCGAAATACGCGTCCGCCGCCCGCAACAGTTCCCGCAGGCCCGTTTTCCGATTGGCCGGCACCAGCTGGTTTCGTAGTTCATCGTTGGGCGCATGCAGTGACACCGCTAGATGATAGTGACGGTCATGTCTGGCCAATCGCCGCATGGCTGCCGGGATACCGATGGTCGAGATCGTGATTCTTCGGGCGCTGATCCCCAAACCATTCTCGTCCGAGGCCTGATCAAGGGCGAGGAGTACTTGTTCTAGATTAACCAGCGGCTCCCCCATCCCCATGACCACAATATGGCTTAGCCGCTCCTCCGTCGGCAATCGTCGCTGCAAATGCAACATCTGCTCGATCATCTCGCCGGCACTCAGATTGCGTTCAACCCCCAGCAATCCACTCGCGCAGAACGCGCATTGCATGGCACATCCAATCTGGCTACTGATACAAATGGAACGACGTTGGCGATCACGAAGCAGCACGCATTCAACTCGCCCGCCCGCGGCATCCTTAAGCAACAGTTTCTCGGTCCCGTCCGCGGCGCGATCAACCGCTTCACACCGAAAAGTCCAAACCCGAAAGGTCTCCGCCAGTTGCGCTCGCAAGCGGGCAGGCAAATTGGCCATCTCACTGAATTCGGCGACCCGATGCTTGAAAAGCCACTGTTGAATTTGCCGTGCCCGATATGCCGGATGATCCCGCTCAGCCAACCACCGAGCCAGACCCGCCGACTCCGGTTGCAATACGTGATGAAGGTCTTTCATTCGCCCTCTTACCCAGCCCCTTTTCTTTTGGGATGCGTGGTGGTTGATGTTCGTCCCCGACAGCCGGTCATTCACCCGACTCACCGACTGAAAAGGTCCTGTCGGACGCTTGCGACCCGTCCCGTGGGGAAATTCGCCGGCACAATTCTCCGGATCGAACAGCCCCGGCGAACGACTCCAGGTCAGCGAACACTTCGTGGCTGCAAAATCGCACCACCCAATTATGCCTCAACGGGCTGATCGTGACCACGAACCTCCCATGACGAAACGCTTCCCACATCTCGATCGCCGTTCCCATCGAGGCTTCGGGGACGAACGCGATCAAAACTTCCATCTCGCCGCACATCCTATTGTGTTGCAGAAAGACCTCTCGCCCGCGCTGATGATCGTATTCCAGCGAATCTCGATGCTCACTCAGCGGATCATAGACCACCGCGCCCGGGACATGCTCGACCAGCAACTCTTTCAGTTTCTCTCGATACCCCTGATGATGCAATACCTCACCCGCGTGAGATCCCTGCATGATGCCCGCAATGAAGAAACGCATCGGTTTACCCCACTAAGAATGACAACGATCTTATCAAACTTTGCCGCCCGCCAAGACGTCTTTCAACCCCACTGCCGCGGAAACGTCTTCGGACGGACCTCTAGCGGCGCCAAACACCGGCTTGAGTATCGCGGCTTGACGTCACGAATCGCCAGTCGCGGCCAGGTTCCATCGGTGCTGGTTCGTGCGCGAGGCTTTTATGCCGGTCGCGGATGACTTTCTCCGCCGCGACTCCGACCAACGGGAGGACGGGTTGCGTCGGGCAGCTTTCGACCCGGAAAAATCCAACCGCCTGAAACATGGAGCCCGTAACACCACCGGGTCGTCGCGTCCAAAACGCCTTGGATTACGGGCCATGCGCATGATCTTGTTATGGGTTTTTGGAGACGAATTGGAAATCCGCGTGACATGATCCGCGACGGTGGGGTCAATGCGGACCCGTCCGAACGATTCACTCTGTTGGTTGGTCACGCCGTCCGGCTCCAGCGGCCCCCGCCCCGCCAGTCCATGGTGACCGTGGCATGGAAATCATCTAGAATTTCAGAACCGGTCGCAAGTGCACGAACATCCGGATTCACGGATCGGTGTGGGATTAACGACACAATTGCAAGGTGAGCCATGTTGCAGATGGAGCCTCAACCAACCGATTATGACCTCAACTTCCAATGCTTGGGGTTTCCAGTGCGGGTTCACCCCTTGTTTTGGCTAGTCGCCTTCATTTTGGGCGCCGACGGCGTCTGGACCGCTCAAGGAGACGTGCTTCCGTACGCCGGCACGCAACTGTTTAGCTGGGTCTGCGTCATGTTTCTTTCCATCCTAACGCATGAATTGGGCCATGCGCTCGTCATGCGTCACTTTCGACAATCTTCCCATATCGTGCTCTACGTGTTGGGTGGATTGGCGATTCCCGATTCATCCTACAGTTCGTTTTCCAGACCGGCCCGGCTTACTCGCTTCAATCACATCCTCATTAGCTTGGCCGGCCCGGGCGCGGGATTTGTGATGGCGACGCTCACGGTCGTGTTGATTTACATCATTGGAGGCGAGTTTCGGATCGAACCGCGGAACTTCCCATTTTTTTACGAGCCCGATTTGCCGCCCGGAACAAGCCTCTCCTTACAAATCGTGCTCAGCCACCTATTGTTCATGAACATCTTCTGGGGCCTGTTGAATCTGTTGCCCATTTTTCCGTTGGACGGGGGGCAAGTTTCGCGTCAGCTGTTTGAACAAGCCGATCCCTGGAATGGGTTGATCCGCTCGTTGTGGTTTTCCATCGCGACGGCGGTCGGTATCGCGATCGCCAGTTGGGTATACCTGGGAAGCCGCTTCATGCCGCTGCTCTTCATTTCATTGGCCGCCTCCAACTACATGACGCTGCAACAGATGACGGGGGGACGACCGGGAGGAGGCCGATGGTAGATCACGCGGCTTCCAGCCGGCCAACGCGTCGGGCGGTGATTTTGGGGGCCAGCAACGTCACCATGAGCCTCTCGACAGTGGTTGAAACGGCGCGGCGTGCTTGGGGCCAACCCCTTGAATTCCTCGCGGCCATTGGACACGGACGATCCTACGGCCTGACCACCAACGTTTTGGGGCGTGGGCTGCCGGGGATTGTACGGTGCGGGCTCTGGGATGAACTCGAACAACGCCCTCCCCTCCCCACCGCGGCCCTCGTCACCGATATCGGCAATGACATCATCTACGGGTGCCCCGTGGACCCCATCCTGAAATGGTTGGAAACGTGCTTGACATCGCTGGCGCGGTGGAGCGAGCGGCTGGTGATTACGCGATTACCTCTCGACTCGATTTCAACCCTTCCTGAATGGAAAATCCGCTTGCTACTTTCACTATTTTTCCCGAACTCACGCCTAAAACGGGACGACGCACTGGCCAAAGCCCTGGAATTGGACCAACGGTTAACTGAATTCGCCAATCGTTTTGGCGCTTACGTGGTGCAACCTGAAGCGAACTGGTACACATGGGATCCGCTCCACATCGCTCGTCGATATCGCCCCGTTGCCTGGAGCCACTACATGACATGGTGGTGCAACGGTCATCCGCCCACTCAAGCCACGCCTTCGCTTCGCCGTTGGTTCGCGCTACAGCGCTCACGGCCACGACTTTGGACACGTTTTGGCATCCAAAAACATCGCGAACAACCGTCCGTCAAACTTTCGGACGGAACGACCATTTCGCTTTTCTGAGTCGATCTCGCGCGCGTCGACGCGATTTTTTTGCTTTTCCTTCCAACTTTTTTTCCGCCGGTGGATGATGTACTGGTTGCGCGTTCATCGACTGCCGGGTAAGCGCTGGAAAACCGCTCGCGAATCACTTCCTTGTCCGTTTTGGAACGGTTCTCCAACGGATGTCTCAACCTTGCGAGGCATTCATGAACAGGTGTCCAACACGGAGCGATTGCTCACCAAATACATGGCTTCCCGCAAACCGACGTATTGATAAACTCCCTATAAAAATAGGGTCAAACGGGCATCCTCCCACGGTTCACCGCTTCCACCACGCAAGGCATTCGTCTCCTTTGCATGACGCTTGAACCGTCCGCGAAACATCCATCGAGGACGGTAAAAGCGGCTTTCCGGAATCGATTCACCAGAGTGGCGGATTGTTGTCATCGTATCGTTCGTTACCATCCAAAATTCGCGCGATCGACAGCGAAGAGGAAGGCCGATTCACGAAGTAACCGCAAGTTTTTTTCGCAAAACGCTGGAAAACATATTGCATTGATTCCGATCATCCGTACAACTATTCCATTAGGATTGGTAACCACGTTGTCTTGTTTGTGTGTTGTCTTGTTTGTGTCTCGGCATAACGGATGATGATGCGATCAAGACTTCGGTTGATTGGAGATCCGATCAATCGGAAAGTGGTGTTCGAGTTGTAGGTGGAACCTGGCTCGACGGCTTTAGGCATTTGGAAGCCTCGAGACGGAGTTCACCCTGACCTTGTATGACGGAGGACGTACTGTGGCCAAGACAAAGAAAGCCGCGAAGAAGAAAGCGGCGCCCAAGAAGAAGGTTGCGCCAACCAAGAAGGCAGCGACCAAGAAGGCAACAACCAAGAAAGCAACCAAGAAGAAAACCACCAAGAAGGCGGCCCCCAAGAAAACGGCCGCCGCCAAGAAGAAGGCGGCCCCCAAGAAAAAGGCCGCCACCAAGAAAAAGGCCGCCACCAAAAAGAAAGCGGCCCCCAAAAAGAAGGCGACCCAAACCGCGAAACGCAAGAAAAAGTAGGTCGTCTTGACCGCCAGAGAGCGGCCCATTGACTCCAACGAGAAAGAGCCGCCGGGACTCGCAAGTCCAGGCGGCTCTGCAACTTACGTACACGAACGATTCTCAATTCAAGCGCCCGCGACAATCGTCCCTCGCCAGCGAGCACGTCTGGCGCTCCCGGCGACCCTCACATGGCCGCCACATCGCAACAGGGCATCCGCAACGCCACGATTGCACGCAAAGTCAACCGGATTCTGGTGCCGTCACCAACCAATCCGGCTCATGAACCGGCGACTCGCCCTCCAGCTGATCACGCTCTTTCAGCCAGGGAAGTGCTCGCCAGGGAACGACGGCCGCGGACGGTTGCGCCATGGACACGCGGCGCATGTGCCGCCGTATGATCCTGACCACCGGCCCCAGGGTCCGAGGCGAGAAAACAACGTGGATGGCCCCCAACTCACGCATCAGCCACTCCGAGGCCGCCAAACGCCGCTCCCCCACCACGATGGCTCGCGCGCGTGGTAGTTCGCCGAGATATTTCGGTAAGGTGGCGGCTAAGCGTTCCAGGTTGGACAGACTAACTTCCAATACGACCACGCTGGTTGGACTCGCCATGGCCTCTTGCCAACAGTCGTCTAGACTCCGTGTTTCACGAACGGGACCCCATGGATTCAATCCCGGATGCCGGCGCAACGCAACGGCCCACTTACTGCCCGTTTCGCAAACAATGATTCGTGCCGGCACCAATGACATGGAACGACCACCAGTCTCGAAACCCCACGACTCAACCACTCACGATATGCCAAAATACTCCAGCCGCCGATGAAAGCGAGCGCGATTGACGCCCAATAGCCGTGCCGCCCGCGTTTTGTTCCCCTTGCAGCGTTCCAAGGCCCGAACAATCAGTTCCTTCTCAATTCCAGCCAAAAAGTCATCCAAATCAATCGGTTCGTCCACCCGCGGTGGATGGGCATCCGCGCTGGCGGCCTCATGAATCTGCTCGGGTAAATCTCGCACTTCAACAACGGAGCCGCGCGCCCGCCGGCACGCCAACTCAACGACTTCGGACAACTGGTCGACGTTATCCGGCCAGCCATATCCGGCCAGTTCATCCAGTGCCTCGGACGAAAACCCACTGAGCTGCCGCCCCCCCTCCGCATTGAATGCCTCCAAGAAATGCTGACACAATAACGGGATGTCCTCGGGACGCTTCGCCAAGGGCGGCATGGTTATCGTCAGGGTACTTAGCCCATACGCGAGATCTGTCCGAAAAGCCCCCTGCTCGGCCAATGTGAGCAAGGAACGCTCCGAAGTGGCGATTGTATACAGCTCGAAACCCGGCAACGAGAACAACCCAGCCAGTTCCGCCTGTGCCTCCTCGCCCAACTGGTCCACCTCCAACAACAGCAGCGTCGGGGCCGCTGGCGACGAAGACGGCACCTCGGCCTCCGCCAATTCGACCTGCCGGACCAAAGTAGTGATCGTCCCCTGTAGCAACTCCGCATCCAACAACGGGCAACAGAGCGGAACAAGTGGCTTGTACGAATCCGGACTCAACCGGCCATGCAACAGGCGGGCCACGTGTTCGCGCCCACTACCGGTCGGCCCGCATACCAGCACCCGCCCAGGCCCGCGTGAGGCCAGCTCAATTTGATCTCGCACCCGCTGGATTGCCGAACCAACCCCCACAAGTTCATCCACCTGACAATCAGCCAGGACCGTCCGCCGCAACGTCCACAGCCGATCATGGAGTTCCGCGGCCTCGGAGGGGGACTCGCCACCCGCCGGTAAATCACCGACAAAGGCTAAAACGCCTCCACAATCCGCGCTCTCGGTCCCTAACGGCTGGAACGTCACACGACGCCGCAGAAGCTCTCCCGTCGCGCTCAACAACTGTGTGTCAGTCGCCATCGCCGCGCCCGAAAAAACCTCCGCCGGCGGACAAAGACTCGCCGCCACGTCCGCTAGGGTCACCGGCATGCCGGCCGCGCGGTAGTCGCACCGTTGCCCCACCAGCTGGCCCGGCTCAAGCCCGAGTAGCTCACTGCAAGCCCCGTTGTGGAAGATGATTTCCCGTCGTTCATTCATGGCGTAAACCGCCCCTGGAGCGGCCGCCAAAAGACGCCCCACCGCCGAATGTTGTGCGCGACCCCCGGCCATCGACCTCCGACTCCCCCATATACACCGCTCGCGGATGACTTGGTCCGCCGCGAGTCCGACCAACGGGAGGACGGCTTGCGCCGGGCAGCTTTCCATCCGGACCAATCCAGTCGCCTGAAATATTTACCGCTGGCGCATGACTTTGTCCGCCGCCAGTCCGACCAACGGGAGGACGGCTTGCGCGGGGCAGCTTTCCATCCGGACCAATCCAGCCGCCTGAAATATTTACCGCTGGCGCATGACTTTGTCCGCCGCCAGTCCGACCAACGGGAGGACGGCTTGCGCGGGGCAGCTTTCCATCCGGACCAATCCAGCCGCCTGAAATATACTTCACACGATCACAAGCCACACGAATTGCATCAAGGGGTGCCCGTGGAAAAGCCGGCACGCCGCGCCGTCCTTCGCTGACAGCTCGTGTCACTTCCGCCAGCGCACGGCATGAATCTTGACGCCCATATCCGTCGATACTATCACATGACACACTATCACACGCCACATCCAGCGCACAAATCGAGGCCATACGCCAGGCAACGCTGAGCGACAAGACAAAAAAACCCTTCGCAGGTGGGGCAGGTACCTACGAAGGGCAAACGAGCGGGGGTACCCCCAAGCTCAAAGTCCATTGTCACCAATTCAGGGTGAATTGCAAGTCCTCCTATCGGAGAAAGGCCTGTATCCGCCCAAGCCGCCCCGCACAGCCCCCATAATCACTAAAAAACCCCAACAAAACCCTTCCGCCGCCCCCTTGAGATGATCGTCCACGCGCCAATTGAATTAAGCCCAGTTGAATTAAGCCCAGTTGAATTAAGCCCGGTTGAATTAAGCATTGTCCGCGCCAGCAGCCGGCATGGGATTGAAGGACGCTCGCTGGCAGCTGCTGTCAGGTTTGCCCACAAGCCAGGATACGATCCGACAACGGCCAGCACGCATCGCATGCCGAGCGTTGGCGGGAACAACGTTCAACCCACGATGTCTCGTTTCCGATCGCACGAAGGACCACCATGAGAAATCCCACCGACGCCGTCGCCATCTTGCAGGATCTGGTTCGCCTTCCCAGCGTCAATCCCATGGGCCGAGATGCCAGGGGATCCCCCTACCTTGAACACCGAGTCACCGACTACTTGCAGGCGTTCTTTGAACAGTTGGAAGTACCCTGGCATCGCCAGACAATCGCGCCCGGGCGCGACAATATCGTCGCCCGCCTGGACGGTCGCGTGGCCGGATCCACACTGGTCTTCGAAGCTCACCAGGATACCGTGCCGGTTGAGGGAATGACCATCGACCCGTGGGAACCGATGATTCGCGACAACAGGCTCCACGGTCGCGGCGCCTGTGACGACAAGGGACCGATGGCGTCCATGCTCACCGCCTTTTCGCGGCTCGCAAGACACCGACCACCGAACATGCCCACGGTCATGATGGCGTGTACGGTCAACGAAGAAAACGGGTTCACCGGAGCCGCCGCATTGGCCCGCTCATGGGCGGCAACCGACCATCCACTCCTAGACCACCTTCCCCATGCCGTGGTGGTGGCGGAACCGACGTCGTTGGACGTGGTCGTCGCGCATAAGGGGGTTGTCCGCTGGCAATGTCACACGAGGGGGCGAGCAGCTCATGGTTCCCGCCCAACGCGGGGCAACAACGCCATCTATTCCATGGGCCCCGTGGTTACCGCGTTTCAACAGTATGCCGACACGCTGCGAGAGACGGGACGGCATCCCCTGCTCGGCCAACCCACGATCAATCTCGGGACGATCCACGGCGGAATCTGCGTCAACGTGGTGCCCGACCGATGCACGATCGAACTCGACCGGCGACTCCTCCCCCACGAAGATCCGCAAGAAGCTCGCACGGCGGCCATCAACTGGCTAACCGAACACCTTCCCGATAACGTTCTGGATCAGCTGGAACATGACCCGCCATTTTTGACAAACCATGGGCTCTTGGAACATCCCGCCAGCAACTTGGCCACGCGGGTCCAGAAAGTCGCTCGCGCGGCCGGCGCCCCGTGTGATCAAATTGGCGTTTCCTACGCGACCGACGCGCCATGGTTCGCCAAGTTGGGCATACCGACGGTCGTCTTCGGACCGGGTTCGATAAACCAAGCCCATACCGTTGACGAATGGATTGACCTCGATCAACTGCGGCGGGCCGTCGACGTGTTTTACGCGTTAGGATCGCAATAGACAGAACCGGATTAAAAGACATCCAGCATGAAATGGTGCCCGTAGTGATACCGTCGGCCTTGCGGATAGTGGTTTTGCCACTTCTTATTGTACACGGGAACCCGCATTTCCGGAGGATAGCGATAGTACAAACTCTCCGCGCTGCGATAGTACTCACTCCCCCAAAAATTCTGCGGATAGAACACGTACGGGTAGTGGTAAAACCGGTTCCAATCCCGCGTCCCATAGGCATTGCCCCAGACGCGGCCATAGGCCCGGCGGTCCGCGTTTGCCTTGGACGCGGATAGGACGATGCAAAAAGCGGCCATGCACAATAAAACGGTGATCGTTCGACGCATCATCGAAGTCCCCCTGCTGTCAACGTCGGTCAGTCAGAACCGCGCACGGACGGGACGTGCGTATTCAACGTGTCGTAACATTTCAGCCATCCACGCTCGGCATGGCTCGCGTCCTACGAGTTCGAAGCCGCCCTCGCATAATACGCGCCACCCGCTACTGGCAACCCCGCACTGTTTCAAACTACTCCACGGCGAATCAGTACCATGCCCAAACGCATTTTGCCTTGGCACCTGAACACACGCGCGCCATCGGCGGCCCGCCACGGCTCGTTCGCCGCGAACGGCTAAAGGGATACAAGCTTTCATATCCAAAGTAACTATCGGTCGACGCGCCGGGGCGCATTAAAAGAATATCCGATAGGTCCCGCACAACGGGCATGACACGCTCGCCGATCCACCGATCCCCGGCAATCACATGCCGCCCTGATCGGGCCGCTCAGCGCCCGCGCGACAAAAACGGACGATGCTTTCCGCCCCGGATGATTCCCCATCACGATAAACTGCGGTGAATGCCAAACCAGGCGAGAACGGATCGCCTTGGGGTGGAATGCATTCAAGGTGTTGGCATGAAAGTATTTGTGACGATTCGCGTCTCGTCCATCAACGAGGGGGGCGATCACGGTCCGCACGGATTACGGACATCGGCGGACCATTTTCGGCGGACCATCCGTGGTCCCGCTTTTCCCTGGAATACCCCACCTGGTGATCTCCCCCCTCAAAGCCCCTTGTGCCGGCGTCGCCACCGCACCCCATTTCCCAAGCCGCCCCCAAACGCGGTTTTTAGGCAGGCAATGGTGCCCCCCCTTTCGCGTCGTCCTCGATCGCCTGAAATACGCCAGTCCCTTGTGGCACTATCTCCTGTCTTGTTCACGGAAAAAAAACTATGGTAGAAAAGGGGGCGGGTGCGAGAGAGACTGGCGAGCGTCCATGTCGCCCTCCCCGTCTTCTCACTTTTCCCAATCGGATCTCCCAATCGGAGGAGACACCAAAGGGCGCCCAGTTTTCGGCCCGCACAAAGATAAAGGCGGTGGACTGCATCCGCTAGGAGATGGTGTCATTGTGGCGTGACAACCAGACAGAACCCATTGCCAGGCCCGAGGTTGCCTCACGCGCGTGTCGGACGGAACCCGGCCTATACCGGTCGCGGGTGACTTTCTCCGCCGCGAGTCCGATCAAGGGGAGGACGGCTTGCGTCGGGCACCTTTCCACCCGGAAAAACTTAATCGCCTGAAAGATATCCCTGGTTACCTCTTCTCCTCATATTGCCGTCGAGATCCCAATTGAATCGGTGAAATACCACGCCGCGCCGTAGACTAAAGTGGGCGGGGCAGCAACAATTGAAGGACGTAGGACGTGACGGTTTTCCGGCTGGTAATCAAGAAGCCAAACGAAACCATTCGGATGCCCTGCCATTCGAGAGACGTACTGGTCGCGGATGACTTGGTCCGTCGTGAGTCCGACCAACGGGGAGGACGGCCTGCGTCGGGCCGCTTTCCACCCGGACGAATCCGACCGCCTGAACGACGCTTTGGAAGCGGAGGCCAGGTTTTAGGGGCTGCAAGCGGCGCCCGCTGCCAACCTGCGTTGGGGGCGGGAACTCCCAATGGTAACAATAAAACTTTTGGGCCCATCCTCCGGAGGGCGGCTCGGAGGAGGGCAACAGTGTGTCCATTGCCGCGAGAACGGGCCGAAACGACGTGCTGGGGACATGATCGAATGAAACGTTTTCCATCGATGCGAATGCAAACAGGGCGGCGACGAGTATATTTCAGGCGGTTCATTTTTTCCGGGTGGAAAGCGGCCCGACGCAAGCCGTCCTCCCGTTGGTCGGACTCACGACGGAGAAAGTCATCCGCGACCG
>JBNJEM010000190.1:0-11713 GCA_051745935.1 Planctomycetota bacterium | reverse complement strand
AGGTCGATGATGTCGCCATTACAGCACCGAGTCCAGCAAGCAGCACGGCGTGCCCGCCGCCTTGTCAGACTTTATGGCATGGGGTGGTTCGTGGCGTTGGTTTGTGTCGCCGCCGTGGTTCTGGGTTGGACGGACTACATGGTCCGGTTCGAGGATGCCGGGGTACGGGTGATTTGTTCGCTTGTGCTCTGTGTGGTGGTCCTATGGGGATTCCACAGGTTTCTGTTAAGGGCTTGGCGATACCGCTGTTCCGAACTGCGTGCGGCCCGGCGCATTGAACAGCTTTATCCTGAACTCAGGGATCGTTTGAGTAGCGCGGTGGCGTTTTCCCGTGAGCCGTTGGGGGACGCGGAGATGGGATCACTGGAGCTTCGGCGGGCGGTGGTCTCGGAGGCGGAAACGGTTGCGGCGCCCCTTGATTTCAATCAATGCTTGGACTGGCGTCAGCCGGCGCGGGCCGTCATCGCTGCTGGGATTTCGTTGGGCGTGGTGGTCGTTCTCATCTTCATGGACAGCGGCATGGTGGCGTTGGCCGCCAAACGAATGTTGGCGCCCTGGGCCGCGAATCCATGGCCGAGACGGCACGTGTTGCAGTGGGTTGACGTTCCCACTCGTTTGGCGGTCGGCCAGGACTTTGAAGCGAAGCTCCGGGACGCCACCGGGGATTTGCCGGACCCGGTTGAGATCCATTATTGGTTTAACGGGGACGATCCGTCTCGGATCCAGACCTTTCAGATGCAGCCTCTGGGCAAGCACGTGGTGCATCGGCTGGCAAACGTCACTCGCCCCTTCCGCTACCGGGCAACGGGCGGAGATGATCGCGCGATGCCCTGGACGAAGCTTGTTCTGGTCGAACCTCCCCGGATCATTGAACATGAAGTTACCCTGTATCCACCAGACTATACGGGCCGTCCCTCACGGAGGGCGAACGCGGGTTTTTCCGCGCTCGCCGGCACCCGGGCCACGGTCCGCGCCCGGACCAACAAGCCGTTATCCGCGGCCATGCTGGAGACGGACACGCCGGGAAAGAACACCACGATTCACCTGAGGTTGGACGACGACCAACGCGGCTTTTCTTGGGACGAGGCGGGGGGCGACTGGACGATTGAGCAGTCCGGCGTTTACGGCTTTCACCTGATCGACGAAACGGGCTTGGATATCGGCGTGCCGAGTCGATGGGAAGTACGGACCGTTCGCGACCTGCCGCCAACGGTCTCCTTGAAACAGCCGCCCGCCGACCGCATGGTGACTCCGTCCGCCCGTGTATCCCTGGAAGCGATCGTCAAGGATGACCTGGCCGTGCGCTCCGTCAAATTGCACTTCCTCCGGTCGGCATCCGTGGATCGGAGCGAAGAAACGGTTTCGTTGTGGACGGGCCCGAACGACCTGACGTTTCGGTCCGACTCGGACGAATTCGAGATAAGCCGGGGAATGCAACGGACCGTGGAATACGACTGGGATTTAACGCGATTGCCGTTCGTGAAGCCTGGCGAGTGGATCGATTTTCACGTGACAGCGGTCGATCACAAATCACAAACCGGCGAAAGCGCTTCCCGCCGCCTCACCTTTATCTCCAGGGAAGAGTTGGAAGATCGCATTGGCCAGCGCCAATCCAAGCTCCTGGCGCGGATGGCCGAAGTCCTGGAACTCCAGCGCGAAACGCACGAGCGGATCAGCGATTTCGAGGCTCGGATGCGGGGGACCGAGGCGCTAACGCAGGGTGATGTGGATCAATTAAAGGCCGCTGAATTGAACCAGCGCGAGGTGCAACAGCGCCTGGGGCGGCCCGATGACGGCATCGCCGCGAGAATACTCGCGTTGCTGGAGGAAGCGAGAAATAACGGGATTGACAACCCGGATCTTTTGACGCAGCTGCGTCAGTATCATGACACGATAACCACGTTGAACGACAAGGCTCTGGTGGATATCGAACACCAGCTGGTTGATGTTGTTAAAATAATTCGCCTCATTCCGCTTGACGGTCAAGATACTCAGCGGCGGATTGATGCGGGATCGCGCGATGAGTTACTTGGTTTGTTCGAGAGCATAACCAAAGGTCAGAAACATGTAATGGAGACGCTGGAAAAGTTGTTGGGACAATTGGAGCAGCGGAACAACTACCAACGGCTGGCTCGAGAAATCGGGGAGTTGAAACGGGAGCAGGAGAACCTGCGTGAGCGTACCCAGGAATTGCGAGTGGAAACACTGACCAAGAGTGCTGATAGCCTGACCGCGCGGCAAAAATCCGACCTGAAACGTCTGACGCGGCAGCAGAACAATGTGGCGATCCAGTTTGGCACGTTGAGCAGCGACATGGAAAGAGTCCAACAAGAGCTGTCGGGAGACGATCCCCGAGCCGCCGGTAGACTGGCCAACGCCCGGGAGATGGTACGGCAAGAGGGGATCAGCGGCCTGTTACGGGATGTTAGCGAGGCCATGGACCGCAATCGGCTCGGCCAGGCCGCCGACCAGCAGGAATCGGTGATCGAGTTGCTGCGGGAACTGAAGGATATTCTGGCCAATCGACGGCGGCATGAACTGCGGCGTCGGATCGAGATGCTGCGCGACGCCGCTTCGCGGCTCGATCGAATCCGGACCACACACGACCGGATCCGCCAACAAATTGAAGAGACGAATTCGCCCACGCAACGCCAGTTCCAACAATGGAAACAAGAGGAGACCGAATTGGGGGAGCAGGTGGAGGAACTGGCGCGTCGGCTGGAAAAGCGGGGCGGCACCGCTGAAGCGGAACTGGTGGAGGCGAGCGAGCATCTGCGCGCGGCCGCCGAGGCGGCGGCGGCACGCGATCGCCCGGGAACCCGGGAAGCCTCAAACGATGCTCGGGCCGCGCTCGAGGCGGCTCAACGCGAACTCACGCGGGCCCTGGAAGCGTCGGAGGACTCGGGGCGAAACCAGCGAATGCTCCGCTTGCAGCAGACCATTCGGGAATTCGTGTCCCGGCAACGACGGATCATGGATGAAACCCATCAGGCCCAACAAGAGCAACAGGATCAACACGACGCCAAGCAGACGCCGCAATGGCTGCGGAACGTAAAGGAACTGGCGGAAAGTCAAATGACCTTGGGAACGGACGCCGAGAAGTTGGCTGCCAGCTGGTCGGATGTCATGACCTTTGAGTTCGCATTGCGGGAGGTCGCGGAGTTCATGACGACGGCCGGCCGGCGCCTGGGGGATAAGAAAACGGGCGAGGAAACGATTGAGCTGCAGCGGCAAGCCCTGGACCAACTCCGGCGGATCCTCGACGCCCTGACCACTGAACCACCCGACGACCAACCGAATGATGACCAGGAGCAACAGCCAAGAGAGTCGCCGGACAACGATCGGCGGCGGATTTCGAACTATCTGCTGGCACAATTCAAGCTCGTTCGAGCGATGCAGAAACAGGTGAATCAGGAAACGGAATTACTGGCTCAAATCGAGGAACCATGGGACGCGGCACACCGGAAGCGACAGGAGAATGTGGTGCGAAAACAACACCGGCTTACTGAAATGTTTCACCAGCTGCTGGAAATAATGGCCAACACTCCAAACGACAAGACCGCGCCCTCCGCGGCGGACGAGGTTGACGGGCCTGACCCCGTCGCCCCGCCAACCCAATAGGCATGGAAGCGGGCCGGGAGCCGCCGAAGGACGCGGAAACACTCGGGAAATGCCCCGGCCTTCCCTTGGCGGTCGGTGCGTTCGCGGCTACAACGGAGAACCGCTGCTCAGCAGAGGAGGAAAACGGATGAGAGGGTTTTTGTCAAACCAAATGAAATCCATGGTTACGACTGCCGCCTGTCTGGTGTTGTGCTGCGGCAATTCCGATGGTCAAAACAACGATTCGCGGGGTTCGAGCCCCGCGCCGGATCAATCCGAGATGGCCGATCCCGGAGATCTCGACGATCGGTTGCTGGAGGGGATCGGGCAGAACGCATCGAAACGGGAAACGGCTTCGCCGGCCAAACCGGACCCCGAACGGCCGGCGGGACAAGATGGGGTGGCGGACGAAGTGGGACGACTGGACGAGGGATCCGATATGGTCCAGCGAAACGTACTGGTTCAAATTGGCCGCCAAATGCTGGGGGTGAAGAAGTTGTTGAGCGAGCGGAATGTCTCCAGCGAGACTCAGCGGAATCAGCGCGAAATTGTAAGCCAACTTGACCAAGTAATCGCCGCGCTTTCCGCGTCCCAACAGGCCGAGCAGGAACGTAAGACGGAAGCGGGTTCAAAAGAAGATCAGGAAGGCGGAAAAGTGGCCAGAATAGGGAAAAAAGCCGCACGCAAGAGCAGTGGCAAACCAGAGCAGTCGGACGCATCGCCGCGCGAACCCGCCGCGCTGCAAGAGATGGTCGGGGAAATCTGGGGACATTTGCCGGAGCGATTGCGCGGCCAGATCCAAAGTGTGGAAGCCGTCGAATTTCTGCCCCGGTACCGAGAACTGATTGAGGATTATTACAGACGTCTTGCCGAAGAGCGATAGGGTTTACCGGATAGGTGCCGGAGGGCCGGGTTGGTGAACGGCGCGCGGTAGCCGTTCACGGCTGCCGCTACACGGTCTGGACACCGGAGCCCGCCTGGATGCCACATCGGTGGCGTGGAATGTAACGGACCACGGGACAAGCCCGTGGCATTTTCACCTTGAAAAGTCTTCCTTCAAGATGTGCAACGGACGTGCGAACGTCCGCGAATATCAGTCTCTTGCCCGTCAACGCTTACGGTCCGCGAAGACAGCTGATGATCAACGACCGATCCCAAACGCCGGTAACACATGATGCGGTGGCGTGTTATGATGATGGCATCTATATTTCGGGTGGTGGCTCGCCGCCCGCGTTGGGCGGGAGCCTGGCTCGAAATGTCGGACGATGGCCTGCCGGGGCCGTCGGGGCGGCGTTTTCGACGGCCTGGCAAGGGAGCCGCGTGGCACAATCCGAAGTCGGGCCGGGGGGAAATTCTGGAATACCTGAAACACGCTGTCACGGTCGTTAACAAAACCTGGTTCTCACTGCAAATACTTTCTCGCGCCGCGGGCAGTCGCGGTGTTCTTGTGGCTTTTAAGGGCACGGAAAAATGGCGTGTATTAATCGGCGACAATTCTTCGGTGGTTCGCTGACGTGGCTCGTGGCCGCTGGCACAAAGGTGGGCTTCTGCCAGGCACGGGGCGACCGGTATGAATTGGGTCCCGAGTGGATGCATCCCAAAACCGAAAACGCGATTCGGGAGGGACTGGATTATCTGGCGGGGCATCAACGGCCCGAGGGATGTTTCCGGGGAGAGATGTACCGCCGTAACGTGGCCGTGGTCAGCTTGGCTGGGTTGGCATTCATGGCCAACGGCAGTACGCCGGGCCGGGGGCGATACGGCGAGGAGATCAGTCGGGCCGTTACTTACATATTGGAGCACACGCGGGAGAGCGGATACGTTTACGCTGCCGAAGGCGAGAGCCACGGGCCCATGTACGGCCACGGGTTCGCGAGCCTGTTTTTGGCCGAAGTTTATGGAATGTGGCCGGATTCGGAAGTGCGCGACAAGCTATCCAAGGCGGTCCGCTTGATCGTGGATACTCAGAATCACGAAGGGGGGTGGCGCTATGAACCGGAACGAAACGAAGCGGATGTTTCAGTGACGATTTGCCAGGTCATGGCGCTTCGCGCCGCCCGAAATGCCGGCATCTATGTGCCCAACGACACCATCGATCGATGCACGGAATATGTCAAACAGTGCCAGAATGCCGACGGCGGGTTTGCCTATATGCTGCCGGGCGGTGAGAGTGCTTTTGCTCGCTCGGCTGCCGGTATTGTCGCGCTCTACAGTGCCGGGATTTACGAGGGAGAGGAAATCCGGAAGGGATTGGAGTATCTCGCGGAGCATCAGCCAGCCCCGGATACGGCCAGGATGCAAGATAACTTTTTCTACGGCCATTACTATGCGGTGCAGGCCATGTGGCATGCCGGGGGCGAGTATTGGCGGCAATGGTACCCGGCAATTCGAGATATCTTACTCGCTCGACAAAAACAGGATGGGTCATGGTTCGACCAAATCTGTCCCGAATACGGCACGGCAATGGCATGCCTGGTTCTGCAAATGCCGAATAACTATTTGCCGATTCTTCAACACTGACACGGGAGCCCGCATGGACGCCCCGGGAGTTTCACGTGTTTTCGCCACTGTTCTTTGAAAGGTCTCATGATGCGGGGGAGCGGACGAATCCGTGGCCGGTTTGAAGGGGGTGTGGGAGCGAGGTCACGGGCCGACCTTAAATGCGCGAGAGCCTCCGGAGGCCGTGGACGGGCTCTTCGCGACGGCCTTCGAAGGGCATGGCATGAGACGCCGGGACACGCGATTGGCGGCACGCGCGGCCTGCTCTGCCACGCCCTATGGCTTTACCTCTGCCTGTCGTCATGGGGGGACGCCGCTTCACCGCTGTCCGAGAACCCCGTCGCGGTGCTCACGACCGGCCGGACCGTGTCCGTTCAGCTCACGGGCATTGACGATCAAGGCGCCTGGATGTTTGACCAGTCGGGCCAGACGATTGCCGTTGCGAGAAATCAACTGGTGTTTTGGGGGACGCATCGCGATCACCCTGACAAATCCTGGGTGTTTCTCAACGACGGCAGCCGGCTAGTGGCCGATCTGCTACGAATTGAAGCGGAGGCGGTGGTGGTTGCGGGGCGTCTCTGGCCGGAAACGCGACTGCCGAGATCCCTGGTGCGCGCGATTCTGCTCCAGCCTCCGCTCAATGCCATCGATCGCGATCGGTTGGTGTTTCGTGTTCTCGCCGGCGACCGGGACGAGGATCTTTTGCTGCTCGATCACGGCGACGAGCTGCGGGGGACGGCGCCGGATGTGGTCAAGCCAGAGCCGGGCGAATTCCATCCGGAGAATATTGCCTGGATCATTCAGGGCTCGGTGGACCCCGTCGAGCTGCCGTTGCGGAACGTCACCGCGATCTTGTTTGCCGTGGACCGCCCCGTGCCTCCCCCGGCGCGCCATACCCAATGGGTCGGATTGAGCGACGGCAGCCGACTGCTCTCCACAAGCGTGGCGCGAGCACGGAACTCTCTCGTTTTCGAATTGCCTGTTGGGATGACGTTGGAGACCGACGTTACGGGGATTTCCGAGGCCAACCCTTTCGAAGCCGTTGTGTTTCTGCAGCCCCGCGGAGGAGGGCTGAAATACCTGTCCGACTTGAAACCTCTTGGATATAAGCATATCCCGTTTCTTTCAACAACCTGGCCGTACAAAGAAGATCGCAACGTTTCCGGGGGCCGTTTGCGTTCGGATGATGCGGTCTGGCTGAAAGGACTGGGAATGCACAGTAGCTCGCGTCTGGCCTATGAAGTTCCTGAACCGTATGCCCAGTTGCATGGGGAATTATCCATTGACCGGCGCGCGGGGCCGCGCGGCAGCGTGGTATTCCGCGTGTACGCGGAGAACGGCGAAGGGGAATGGCGGAAAGTGTTTGAGAGCGATATTGTTCGGGGGGGGCAGAGTCCGGTGCCCATGCGAGTGGATCTGGAAAACGCGGTCCGTATCGCACTGATCGTGGACTTCGCCGATCGCGCCGATCAATGGGACCACGCCAATTGGCTCAATCTCCGGCTGGTTGCCCCCGAATCGGAAACAGGGCAGGAGCCTACCGAGAGTTCCGAGCCTCGGTAGCTCATCGCCCCCCCGCACCGGGAACGACTGCTGAAAAAGCCCGGAAATGCCCCAGGCTTGCCGCAGGGGGATGGTTACGCTCGTTGTCAAGCCATCGCCCGGTCTAGCGGGAAACGTGACGATGTACCGGACAAGCCGGTAACATTACCACGCGTTTTGCCAGTACTTCAGCAGCTTCACGGGGCCGCTGGCGCGGGACGCGATACGCGTGACTCGGTACGGCATGGTTGCCAACGCCGCCTCCCCCGAGACGAGCTCGGTGGGGCGGCCACGAGACGCGGGAAAGAGTGGAGCCAGGTGCGTGCTCGCCGACGAAGCCCGTGGACTATACCGGTCTCGGATGAATTTCTCCGCCGCGAGTCCGACCAACGGGAGGACGGCTTGCGTCGGGCAGCTTTCCATCCGGAAAAATCCAACCGCCTGCAATATATCCTTGAATCAGTCCAGGGTCGGCTGGACGATCTCCCCTCGGGCCTGAGCCTCGGTGTTCTCGTATGACCCGTAGAATTCGGAGTTGCAATCGAGCCAGAGTGTCAGCCGGTAGAGTTCCTCGTCCGAGAGGTTTACCCCGTAGTGACGCTCGTCCAGATAATCCATCAGCGGCGCGACGCGGGCGCCGACTTCTCCGGCGATACTTCGAGAGCCGCCGTGGGTTCCGGTGTTGATGGAGCCGTTGCTGACGTGATAATAGAACCCGAATTCCGGGGCTAGATTCTGGTATGAACGGCTCCAACCATGGTTGCCGCTCGGCGCTGCCGAAAGGTCCAAGGCGTTTTCCTTCGCGTGACAAGCGACGCAGTTGTGGTCCAGGACCGGTTGCACCAATCGCGTGTAATTGAACGGATTCGAGCCATCGACGTCCGGCTGGATTTCCGAGGGAGGCCTTCCGAGGGCCATTGGCATGCGTTCCAGTTCCGGGGAAATGCGGCGTTTGGGTTCATGGCATCCCTGACAGTTCAAACGCTCGCCAGGATGCACGTACGTGCCGCTGCGCATCGACTGGATGGCCAATCCGTCCTCGTCGAGCGCTTGGAAGTAGATTTCCTTGCCAGAGGGTACTTCGAAGTAGGCGCTGCCATCCGGTTGCACGGGAACGGTTCCCAGAACAGCCCTGGCGTTGGTCTGGTTGCCAACCCCGATCCGCGGTTTATTGGGCGGCGCGGTTGTTTTGGGCAATACCTGGATGACCCGAAGCGCCGCGACTTTGGCGTCTTCCGGCCATTGGAAATCACTGTCGTAGACGTTCATCACGGAAACGGTCGCCGGTTTCTTTTCCAACGCTTGCTCCCTGGCCGCCGCCGTTTGCAGCGTTTGGTCCGGGATGATGGGTGGCTTGTAGCGTGGTCGCAACGGAATGGGATCGAGGCAGGGGATGTCCGGGTCGCGATAGATCAGTTCCTTGTTCCCATGGCGATCAATCCAGTATATTCCGTGATTCTTGGCTTTGGGGTCATAGACACAGAGATAATCCTCCTCGCTCAAAGGCCAAGGTGTTCCATAGATCATGTACTTGGAGGTCGGTCGGCCTTCCGCTTCGGGGAACGGCACCTCCGGCGTCAATCGTTCCAGTTGCGACATGGCGTCGTCGTCTTCGATTCGCGGATCGATTAAAGCGAGCGATCCGAAGGCATGTCCGTGATGGGCGCCCGTGGAACAGACGAATTTCGGAGAATTGGGAATCGCGCGAATACTCATCTCCATCCAAGGGCGGCTGTCCCGACGTTCCGGATAGTTGCCGTGAAAGGAACGAGGGTCGCGGCCGTCCGGGTAGCACGTCCAAATGTGATGAGCGACATTCGTGTCCCGATCCACGTAGTCCCAACGCGTGTAAACGATCATGCCATCGTTCGTCACGCTCGGGTGCCATTCGTGCGTCTCGTGGAAGCTGAGCTTGATGATGTCGCTACCGTCCGGCTCCATCGAGTGCATCGCATAGACGGGACAATGCCGACCGCATCGCAAATACCCGCCGCGTCGCATGGAAATGAATGCAATCCGGCCATTGGGAAGAAAACAAGGATCAAAATCGTCCCAGGATCCCTCCGTGAGTTGCACCAGGCCGCTACCGTCGACATTGCATTTGAAGATGTGATAGACACATTCCGGCGTCCATTCGTAAGCTTCCTTGCCCTGGTACTTGTTCCAGGCCCTGGCTTGAGTGTACGCAAAGAGAATCGTGCGACCATCGAAGGAAAGTTCCGGGGACAAGAACGAGCCGCCTTCCAACGCCTCCCCTTGCAGCCGCCCATTCTCCACGGTTCTGTCTTTCAGCACGTTTCGGAGAGTGGGATGAGGTCCAAACGGATTGGACAGGACAAACAGCCCGCCGCCGGGAACGGCGTTACAGCCGTAGTACTGATCACACATATGAAACACGCCGGCGGCGTCATGCCGTTTGATGAAAAGTAGCTTGTCCATATCCAGCAGCGGATTGCGGAACGCTATGGCTCGCTTGATTCGCCGGGCTTCAAAGTACAGCTCACGTCGCTTTTCCAGCGAAAGCGGCGTATGGGAAACCAGCTCCTCCAACCGGTGCTCGAATTCCTCGAGCCGCCGCCTGTATGAATCGAGCTCTCGCGCGTTCGCTTCACACCGCAACCGCTTTTCCAGCTCTTTCGCTCGCCGTACCACATCCGTGGTGTGGGCAATCGAAAAACGCGTCTGGTTCGCGCGCGGCGGATCGGCCGTGTCGACCCCGTCCGGCAACGTTCCGGGATACGAGTATTGGCTGACGCTTTTCTGATCCGCCGGCTTGTTGATGGCGATATTCGTTTCAGGATCGTCCGCGGCGTAGACTTCAACTTCGTCCAACGCGAACGAACACCTGCCCGGGATCCGCAATCGCACGACGCGGGCCGTCACGTCCTCGTCCGCCAAATCGACGACCAGCGGTTGGTCAGTCTCGACACCCAAAAACGGCTCCCCATCGTGCTCGTAAACACACTCGAAATCCTCTTCCTCGACGCCCTCGGCGTTCGCCACCAGCACCCGAACATGGCGAGTTCGCGCTGCCTTATTCCGGTCAACGCGATTGTAAATGACAACGCGGTCGAGGCGATGGGACTGTTGCAAGTCAACCTGCCACCAAGGATCTTGCTCCTGGCTCGCGGTGTGGAATCCCCAGCGACCATTCTTGACACCGTCACAGCCCCCAGCTGCGTCCTCGCTGGTTGTCACGCCATGTTGGTTGTCCCGCGAACTCGCTTCGTCCGTGATCTGTTTTTCCGTGAAGATCGCGTCTTGTTCGATCCAGTCCAGTTCAACCTCGCGTGCTACCGCCGCACTGACATCCACGGCTTCGGGATTCCGGCCCAGAGCAAAGCTGGTGTGAAGCCCCACGCCGGAAACCATAAGAATCGCTGCCAGGGGCCAAGTGCATCGCCCCAAAACCATCCGTAACGCGGACGGACTTTTCCGCCGCGAGCCCGCCTCATGGAAGGACGAATTGCACGAGGCACTGTTCCAACCACGAGACCCCAACCGACACGGGTTAAAAAGATGGCGATTACGCGCGAGGCTCGTTTTCATGACTTATCGCTCCGATGGATGGAGTGTGTAAGGCCAGTCGATGGCGTTCGTCGGACGTTTTCTTCGCAAAAAACAAACGGCTCCATGATACTTGGAAGCCATCACAAAACCTCTCGGGCTTCCCCTCGCCCGGGGACTTTTGGAAATCGTAACTGTTTAGCCTTTTGAAGCAAAACAGGAACGTCCTGATCGCGCGGAGGCCGTAACCCGCCGTTGTTATACCGGTCGCGGATGACTTTCTCCGCCGCGAGTCCGACCAACGGGAGGACGGCTTGCGTCGGGCAGCGTTCCACCCGGAAAAATCCAACCGCCTGAAATATACCTGCAAGGCCACGGTCCGCTCGGCCACGTGTTGGAACCGGCATGGGGTTGTGCGGCAAACGGCGTCCCGGGCGCTGCACGGGCCCCCTTTCAAACCGTTGTCCCCTCCAATAGCCCGAACTTCGGACGGCCAAAGTGTTACCCAAGGATCATCCACCGGTAGCGCCGCTGTCTCTTGGCTTACGCGACCACGGCCGTATCA
>JBNJEM010000189.1:0-11721 GCA_051745935.1 Planctomycetota bacterium | reverse complement strand
CGCGGGCCGCGCCGCCTTAGCTCGCGAGCCTGATTCACCCACGAGATGAACTCGTGGGGGTCTGGCCGCGGGCCGCGCCGCCTTAGCTCGCGAGCCTGATTCACCCACGAGATGAACTCGTGGGGGTCTGGTCGCGGGCCGCGCCGCCTTAGCTCGCGAGCCTGATTCACCCACGAGATGAACTCGTGGGGGTCTGGCCGTGGGCCGCGCCGCCTTAGCTCGCGAGCCTGATTCACCCACGAGGTGAACTCGTGGGGGTCTGGCCGCGGGCCGCGAGGCCCGCGGCGCGGTTTCGGCCATGCGGGATTAGTTGGGGCGAACTTGATTGCCCCCTTTTTGCTGGCCGCTTGACGTATCGCGTGGTGACGTATCGCGTGGAAAACAAGCGACGAGCATCAGACGTCGCAGATATGGACGCATTTTTCCAGCGAAGCCAACGGGTCATCACTCTTTGGCACGAATTCCTGTCCGACGAATCCGTCGTATCCCGTCTCCACAATCGCCCGCATCACGGCGGGATAATAGATTTCCTGGGTTTCATCGATCTCGTGCCGACCCGGGTTGCCGCCGGTGTGATAGTGACCAATGTATTCCGCGTTGTCGCGGATGGTCCGAATGAGATCCCCCTCCATGATCTGCATGTGATAGATGTCATACAGCAGTTTGAATCGGGGCGACCCGACCCGCTTGCACAGCTCCACGCCCCAATCCGTGTGGTCGCACATGTAA
Organism: Planctomycetota bacterium; assembly: GCA_051745935.1. Classification (GTDB taxonomy): domain Bacteria; phylum Planctomycetota; class Planctomycetia; order Pirellulales; family Pirellulaceae; genus JBNJEM01. The sequence goes on along the minus strand of JBNJEM010000189.1, from coordinate 10,992 downwards.
TCGGGATGGTTCACTTTGCTGTTGAGCAGCTCCATGCACAAGTTCACTTCGTGCTTCTCGCACAAACCCACGATCCGTTTGAGGCCAATGGCGCAGTTCTTCAGCCCCTCGTCGTCGTCCATGCCTTTTCGATTTCCCGACATGCAAATGAGATTAGACATGCCCGCGTCGGCGGCCATCGGCACCACTTTTTCCAGTTCGGCGACCAATTCATCATGGTGCTCGACCCGGTTGAAGCCGTTTGCAATCCCCTTACCCACCGAGGTCATGGCGCAGGTGAGTCCGTACTTCTTAACGGTGTCCCATTCCCCCGGCTTCAATAATTCGACCGATTCGATCCCAATACGGCGACAGGCTTTGCAGAGTTCGTCCAGCGAGAACTTGCCATAGCACCAGCGACTGACCGAATGACGGATATTCCCCTTCAGTTTTTTCTTGCTGGACTCTCCAGCCAGCGTATCTCGCGCCAACGAAGCAGTGGCGGCCGCGGCGGCGCTTCCCGCCGCTGCCCGGATGGCATCACGTCGCGTCAGTTGTGTTTTCATTTGTGGTGTTCTCCTCTCGTGTTGAAAGACGACGTTGAAACAGTGGGCCTTCAGATCCGCCCACACGTCACCAATAGGATACTATACCACGACGAAGTGAACTGTGCGCGTGGCGGATCGCGGGATTGGGCCGAACCGCCCACCACGAAGAGCTATCCGGACACCATATCGAAGAGTCCTGTTCCCATGAGCCGGATGGCGAACAGGGCGGCTAATAAAAGCACGGCCGTATTGAAGGCCTGCTGTGAAATACGCTTATGAATGGCTACCCCCGTGAACGCTCCCACGACGAGAAGTGGAGCCGCGCACAGATCTAGGCGGAGCGTCTCGGGCGTAATGATCCCCATGTTCCATTGGATCGGCACCTTGCTGATGTTCACAAAAAAGAAAAACCAGGCGGCGGTACCGATGAATTCGCGTTTGTCCAGTCTCTTGGCCAGAAAGTAAACGGCCATGGCGGGCCCGGCTGCGTTTCCCACCACCGTGCCGAAGCCCGCGATGCACCCCATGAGGGCCGCAAACCACCGCGAGTGCGGCATCTTGTTCTCCTCGCCCAGACGTTCGCGCGCCAGATGCAATCCCAACAGCCCCAGAATGATCAAACCGATCAAGGCCCGCAGCCAACTACTTTCAAGCGAATGGAGGACGAAATAACCTGGCACCATCCCGGCTAGAACATAGGGAGCCAGCTCGAACAGGCGGTTCCAGACGGCATGGCGACGATAGTAAAAAATCGCGAACAGGTCGCCGAAGACCAGTAGCGGGACCATGGCGCCCACCGAATGCCGTGTATTATTGGGAAACGCCTCGGCCATCAAAGCAATGGCCGGCATGCCGACGCCTGGGATGCCCGTTTTCGAAATTCCGATCAACATCGCCGCACTGCCGGCCAGCAACAACGCCGCTAACGTGATGCCTTTGAGAATCAACCCCAAGCCACTCCCCGCCCCCTCCAATACATTCCACAGGACCGAAATGGACGTAAAAGAGGCACATCGTTCGCCGTTTGCATGGCCGGGACGGCGCGTCTTATGGCTACTTGCGGAATGTGTCACGGTTGTTCAACAGCGTTGTCAATTCCATGGCCGGCGACGCGATGCTCCTGGGTCGGGCCTCTATTCCCGGTCTGCTTCACCTCCGCCGATCCAACAGCGTGGCGAGGAGGCCGATGATGGACAAGAGAACAAAAGTCGATGGCTCCGGAACCACGGAAGCCGATACGGATACATCGTCAAAAAACACCCAGTCTCCCCACCCCATGCTCGGCTCCGGATCCTCGCTGGGAAGGAATGCCACGGAAGTAAACGGGGTGTCACGAACGCGCCCCCGAACGCGCCCAATGTAGAGCGTCTGGATCGCGGCGTCAAGCACATGTTCATGGTTCCTCCCCCCACGGCGTGTGAAAACACAATTGGGCGTGCAGCCAAAAATGCCACGGGCTTGTCCCGTGGTTCGTTACGTTCCACGCTACCGACGGCCAGGCGTGGTGTGTCTGGCCGGTTTGTAGCGGCGAGCGTGAGCCACCACGGGACAAGCCCGTGGCATCCATGCGGGCTCCCGTATCCAGGCGGTGGAGGGGCACCCGTGAACGGCTACCGTGTCGTTAACGTTCGGCACGGCACCCCGTAAGACTCTAACACCGGGCCGTGACCGTGAATCCCGCGAACCACGGCAAGCTGTTCCGAGCAACGCACTGGCCGCCAACCTCGCATTCCTCGGGCCCCCTGGCCATTGACTTTCAGGGATGGCGTTGTAGAGTACCCAATGGGGGGGATGGGCATTCAGATGGGGTGAGCGGTAAGGAACGTGGTGTGAACGGGCAATCGTGGCTTGTGGGGGCGACCAGTGAATGCGACATCGTGATTGATGTCGCAACAGTCTCGGGCCGTCATTGCCGATTGACGCAAACGAGTGACGGTTTTGTCCTCGAGGACTTGGAATCGACCAACGGCACCTATGTCAACGGCCAGCGTATTGTTGGGCCGCGACACGTAACGCCTTCGGACGACATTACTCTTGGTAGAACCGTGAGGCTTCCCTGGGCGAGCGTGCTATCCGTGTCCGAGGGGGAACATTCCGCCGAAACTCCGGGCGAGGGAGGGACGAAAGGCGTCGAATACCGTGCCAACGGGGAGAATCGAACGCACGGCGGGACGAGTCCTCCCGGCGGCCACCTCGTGCGTATCGGACGGGCCGGTGACAACGAAGTGGTATTAGACCACGAAGGTGTATCTGATCATCATGCCCGGTTGATTATTCTTGATGGGACGCTCACGCTTGAGGATCTCGGCTCGGAGGCGGGCACGGCTATTGGCTCGCCGGAACGGCGAATCGGGCGGGCGTCCGTCGGCCTCGACGACATGGTCTTTTTCGGACCGATACCGATGCACGTATCGCGGCTTGTTGAGGCCGAGGCGATGAAAGGTGGAGTAAAGGCTGTTTCCGCGTCTACGCATTTCGGTCCGATGGCGACAATCCATGCTTGGCGGTGGGGAAGATGGTTGGCCGTTACGGGAAGCGGCATTTTGCTTTTAGCGGGCATTTTGGGATTGGGAATGTTGTTTCTTGGAGATGCTCAAACGGCGTCGGATCAAGGTGAACATGTCCCGCCGGCATCAGCCACGCGTGAACGTCCCGGTACCAACGAAAATGGGAGTCGAAGCGGTCTGGCCCGTAACCGTCAGCAGGGTCGAAAGACCGGGGAGGTGGAAGACGAAACAGCATCTTCTTCATCGAAATCGCGGCCCGCTGAACCCGGTACCCCGGGAAAGTGGTCTGATGCGTTGTTGCTGGTTCTGGTGGGCAACGACAGGGGTGAGTTCTATCGGGTCGGCACGGCCTGGGCGGTGGCGCCGAAAACGGTGGTGTCCACCGGCTCGGTGGGGATGACAGCGAGCGAATTACGGAAACGGTTTCCAAAAACCGTGCTGTTTTCTCCGGTCGAAAACCAAAGAATTCCCGTGGTGAGTTCGCGGATCCATCCGCGATACGAAAAAGCCGCGGCGGCCTGCGACCAGGCGGAAAAGGACCTGGAGACATTGCGGCAGCAACTGGAAGACTTGCCCAGCAGTCAGGACGAGGCTCCTTCGAGCCCGATCGATCCCGCTCGAATGAGGGAAAAATGGGTCGACGCTCGTTTGGAAGCCATCAAGGCCGCGGAACGGCAGGTCTACTTTGACGCGGCCGCCCTGCGCATCGCCCAGCCGGTTAAGTCGTGTCTGACGTTGGCCCCTTCCGAACGTCGAAATAGCCTACGTCCCCAAATGAAAGTGCGAACCTCGGGGTTCGCGTTTGATTTTAAGGATCCCTTTTTCGATCCCGCGACAAGGCAGACGCCTTCGACGCTCGAAGGTCGAGTCGGACAGCTTGTCAGCTATGAAGAAACGAGGCCTCGAATTCAGCGATTGACGATCCAGATCGAAGAACCCTTGTCAAACGAATCGGAGCGGGGACAATTAAAGTATAACTATGTAGGTAGTCCGGTTTTGAACGAGCGGAGACAGGTGATCGCCATGTACTCCCGGCCGACGCCGTCGGATCAAATCGGAGAGCCGCCGAGCGGTCGCTCGTTCGACGCGACGTTGGTTAACCGGATTGAGGAAGTCGTGGAATTGGTCAACGAGGGGGCTCCGTAAGCTGAGACGGAGTGGCATCATGTTCCGTGTGACGCACACTGGCCTGTTTCGTTCGAGCGATGTTGGTTCCGGCACCTGTATATCATGGCTTCTTCGCGGCGTGGTGGGCGCGTGTTTGCTTTTGGGTGCGTGCCCAGCGTACGGCCAACGTCCCGGCCCGTGGCTGCCACGGCGCGGCGACTGGCATTGGCACAATCCTCGCACCGCCTTGTCCTCGGCCATCCATTCGCAAGCGGATCTAATGCGGGCTCAGGGGCGGCGGGCCGTTGATTTCGCCGCGGCCCGCCTGTTGGTGGCCGATGCCGTGGACAAGGAGCTCGATAATTGGTTGAAGCATTTGAGAACTTACTGGCAGCGGAACATTGAATACGAGCAGAATCGAATCAAGCTGAATCAGGTCAGGCAGGTCGCCAAGGATCAGCGTCTGAACGACCGGCGTTGGCAGAAGAGCCGCGCGTGGGAGCGGATCAAGAACAATTCGGAGCTGAATAAAGCGGCGATTGAAAACGGCAAAGCGCTGAACTTCTTGCTTGATCGTTTAGCCAATACGGTGGGAACCTACGACATTGCTCGCCTGGAGGGGGCGGAAAGTCCGGAGGCGTTTTCCGATTTGCAGCTAACCGAGAACCAACTTCATGCCTTGCGGCTTAGTCAGACCGGAGTCCGAGGTGGAAAACTCTTTTTTCGCGCCGACGGCAGTTCGAACGTGGACCTGCAATGGTGGCCGTACAAGCTGCGAGGGGACGAGTTGAAGGCGGAACGCGAAGCGTATATGAAAGCGAGGCGCGACGTATTCCAGCAGGTCAAGGAAGGCGGCGAACTCGAGGTTGAACAGTTGGAACGGCTGAAGAAGGCCTTCGGAGAGCTTTCCAAAGCGTTTTACGAACACTACGTCGCGCGGGAAGAAGCCGAAGCAGGTTGGGAAACGTTTCGGCAGTTCTACGCGGCGCGCTCCTTCATCCAAGCATTGGACGCTGAAATAGCTCGTCTCGAAAGCGCCGGAGACGGTCGCGTGCTTCAGGTACAAGAAGGATTCCCTCCCGAGAAAGAAGGATCGGATATCATGGGGTTGCTCGCCTACATGAACCGCAACGGACTCCGGTTCGCCCAGGCACAACCCGGTGACGAGCCGGCCTACCACTCGGTTTTCCGCATGATGCGCGACATTTACGTCACCGTGGCCGACTTCGATCAAGCCCTGCAGCCCCAAAATCTCACCGAGCAGCTGGAATAGCGCGGAAAGGGCTCCGGAGGCTCGATCGTAACTCGCTCTATCTTTCATCCCGCTTAAGGAATATATCGCTCACTCAGGAAAGTGCCATCCTCGATTTTAACGGCCTGGTCCCGCTTCCAGAAGAGCTCGGCCGGCCTGCGGACCGTGCACGACGCCGAGCACACGTCGACGGCCCGCACGATGTCGTCCCAGATGAATTCCATCACGCGGCGAGCCGAGGGGGATGCGCGCCGCCCACGTATTCCGTGTCTCCTTTGCAGATCGCGCAGTGCCGGGGGCGTGGTCCATCGGCCAGCGGCTCATCCGCTTCATCCACCTCCTCATGGTGAGCCTCCACCGGCGGCACGGCCAGCTGCTCTCGGATCCGGGCGAGGTTTTCCGTGCGCACGCCTCCACTTCTAGGGGCCGAGCGGACTGTGGCTAGCGCGTTTAACCGCAATCCCGGAGTGGCGATCGGCCGTTGGGTGTCCATGGCTGGTGTCCAGCCACCGATCGGCACGGAGGGATGCGCGCTGGGGTGACGACGTTCCGTGTCGCCTTCTCCGGTTTCCAACCCCTGCCGCGGCGCCGCCATGCGGTTGCAAGATCCGGTAACCTCGCGCGGCCCCGGCCCGGAGACCAGTGGGTTGGAACCCGGAGGGGCCACGTTGCGCGTCCTGGTTTCAGCGCGCAGGCCGCCGTCCGCTGTGACGATGCCCGTAAGTTCCCACACGGGGGGAGCGGACTCCGGCCTTGCGGTTAAACGCGCGCAGTGCCGGTCGGCCGCGGGGTGTCCATGACTGGTGTCCAGCCACCGATGGAGGCGTTGGCGACGTACGATTCGAGCCTCATTGTGGGCATGTTGAGTGGCTCGCCGGGGACCACCTATGATGCCTTCCATATGCTGTGGGAGGCCAAGAAATACGGGGCTCGCGTTGCCCTCTATGGACGAAAAACCAACAACTCCGAGCACCAACTGACGTTCGTGTCCTTCCTGCGAGCGATCGCCGACGATCAGATTGAACCGGCCGAGGCGGTGCGGGCCTATCACAGCGAGCTGAACAAACTGGGCATTCGGCCCTATCGGCAGCTCGACGAGGACCTGAAGTTAACGGCGACCCGGCAGAGTTAGCGCGATTCCACGGGAAGTGGCCCTCCAAGAGGCACTGCGAGTACTTCGGCTTCGGCAACGACACCGTCTGCGAGTGTGTCGTCCGGGAAGACGGAGCCCGAGTTCAGCAAAATGACACCGGCTGAAAAGGTGCAGTGGAACCTTGAGAGAGGGCGGCGGATCTTGGATTGACCCCGTCGCCTCTCCGATTCATTCATCGCCCGCGGGTCTGGCACCGGCCGACCGCACCGGCGAGCCTGGCTGCAATCTAAGATCCCCCCGGCGCGGAGCACGCAGTTGCGGATCAACGCCGTAGGTGCCGTGTTTTTCAGGGGTGGGCAAGGATAGTTGCTCGCTCCGGCCAGGGCGATCAATGCAGTACCAGTGGTTGTGAGCGAACCGAAACGTCTCGGGCGCGGTTCCGGGGCCCACGTTGACGATCGTACTGATTTCATCGTTCCGGAAGACCACCATGTTGTTCGTGAACTCCCCGTTGCGGCACGGCACAAACGACTCGCCACGTGTCTCTTGCAAGATTCGCAAGATCCAACGCGTGGGACGGTAAATGGTGTTGTACTTCACCACCGCGCCGTCGACCCCGACGAAAGCCACGGGAGCGCGGGATCCAATGAACGTGCAGTCCCGCACCGTGACGTCCTTGGCTTCGTATCCCTGAGCTGCGGGGCGAAAATAGGGTAATCCGGTACTGCCGCCGATATTGACCGCCCGGCTGCCCGCGTGTTCAAACCGGCAGCGTTCAATCACAATTTTCGCGCTGCCTCCTTTTGTCTGCACGCCGTTCGCGCCGACATCATCGCGGTAACGAAATGTGCAACCGGTGATGCTACCGTCGTGACAGCCGACCATGTCGATTGCCGATCCACCATCGCCCCAGCGTTCGACCGTACACGATTCGAGGGTGAATTGGTCCACGCCGGAAAGTTTGATTCCGTCTCGATTGCCACGGGGACCAATGTCGCGGACGATCATGTTTTTCAGTACCACGTGGTGGGCAGGAGTCGCGTAAGAACCACCATCATCAATGTTGAGTCCGTTCCCGCTGGCGTCACAAATTGTCAAATCGCGTAGCTCAACGTGCGCCGGATTGGTTAAGTGGATCCCCGTATTACGGCCACGAAATTGAGGCGGACGATCCGGATCCGCGGCGGCCAAGATGATGGGCTTGCCTGGCGCCCCGTGAAGTTCGGTGAGATGAATGCCGCCCTGATAGGTTCCAGGCCCGATGGAAATCGTCGTTCCCGGCTCCGCCCGCCGCGTGGCGCGGATCAACGAGTCGCGATCCTTCACATGAACGACTTCCGCCTCCAATGTCGTGACGGCGTGGCATCCGAAAATCAGCCAAAACAGACAAGGCAACAAATGAGAAAAACGCATGGGTTGGTGCTCCGAAAACAGGCTCTGGGAGGCTTCGATCACTAATGCGGTGACTTACCAGTCTCAACACCCTAATTCTACCACAATGCGCGCAGCTCGTTGCATTTTGCGGCGATCTCGAACTCCACCCTGGTCTTCAATGGATCTGATAAAGTGGGATTCTCGTTCAACGCCCTCAACCGTTTGGGCTTCCTCTACTGCCTGACTACCGGCTCCAAAACAGCCAAATCCCGAGCCGAAATCGCGTACAGCTGACTCTACGATCTCCGCGAGATCCCTTATTCTGCGGGCATCTTGCTTAGTATTGCCCGTGTAATAGCACGCGGCAAACACAGTCATCCGCGACCGTTATAATCGAAAAGGCCTGATGGGGCGTGTCGCGTCAGCACGGCTTTCCAGCAGCCCAACGGGCCGCGTGGTGATACCCCGAAGTCCGCCGTCAGCGGACCGAGGCCTAGGACCGCAACGGTGAAAAACTTTGAATCAGCGAGCGCGATGATGCAGTACCCAAGCGGTCGAACTCCGGACGTCGAACCCCCGAACCAAAGGCGCTTTACTCATTCATCATTCATCATTCATCATTCTTTCGCGTCTTTGTCATTCGTGCTTCGCGTTTTATCCCCGTGAACGGATGTTGCGAAATCACGATGGGCCATTGAGGTGTCGGGAGGGTGTTTGGCCGTTTGAGCCGTTCGCCGTTGCGAACGTTACCATGATCCAGGATTAGAGGAGGTAGTTGCCATGCGTTATCAGCGATTCCTTGGGGCCGGACTTGTGGCCGCGTTGGGCGTGTTTTTGATGTTGTTGCCGGTCGCCGGGCTTGGCCGGGAGGCCGTTTACGAGGTGGAGGTGGAAACGGACGTGATGGTGCCCATGCGGGACGGCGTGCGGCTGGCCACGGATATCTATCGGCCGGCGAAAGAGGGGGCGCCGCTGGCCGAAAGGCTGCCGGCAATCATGGTTCGGCTGCCCTACAACAAGGACGGGCAGAAGAGCATTGGCCGCTACTACGCGGCTCGCGGATACGTTTTCGTGGCGCAGGACACGCGGGGGAGGTACAAGTCGGAGGGCGTGTGGCACATGCTCAGCGACGACGGGCCGGACGGCCGCGACACGGCCGAGTGGCTGATCGAGCAGCCCTGGTCCGATGGCGGGTTCGGCATGATGGGGACCTCGTACTTCGGCGGCACGCAGCACGCCATGGCCATGGTCAAAGCCCCGGGCCTGGTTACAGTGATACCAGTCGACGCGATGTCGAACATGGGATACCAGAGTATGCGCAACGCCGGGGCCTTCGAACTGCGTTTTTGGAACTGGATACTCCTGAACGCGGGTCGCGGCAGCCGCCAGGCTCGCGACCCGGCCACGGCGGCCATGCTCAAGGAAATGGCCGACCAGCGGAAGGCGTACCTCGCGAACCTGCCCTTGCGGCGCGGGACCACTCCCCTCAAATTCGCGCCCGAGTATGAACGGTGGCTGGTGGAGGCCATGAGGCACGGCGCCAATGGCGAGTTCTGGAAGGTCAACAGCATCATCGACTATCCCCAACGGTACAAGGACATTCCCGTGTACCTGGTCGGCGGATGGTACGATTCGTGGGGCGGCAACACGACGGCCAACTACCGGGTCCTTTCGAAACGCATCAAGGGGCCGGTCTACCTGATCATGGGGCCGTGGATTCACGGCGCGCAAAGCCGTTCGGCGCACGGGCAGGTGAGCTTCGGCGAGGATGCGGCGATTTCCGACCACCTGGGCTGGCGGCTCCAGTGGTTCGACCACTGGCTGAAGGGCGCCGACAACGCGGTGGGCCGTGAAACGCCGTTCGCCGCGCCGGTGCGAATATTCGTCATGGGCACCGGCGACGGCCGCAAGACCGACGACGGCAAGCTGTACCATGGCGGTTACTGGCGCGATGAGCAGGACTGGCCCCTGGCTCGAACCCGGTACACGGAGTTCTACCTCCAGCCGGGCGGCCGCCTGGAGGCGTCGACGCCGGCGGCTGACGACGCCTCGACATGCTTCCAGTTTGATCCACGCGATCCGGTGCCGACCATCGGCGGTTGCATTTCCTCGGGAAATGACATCCTGCTGCAAGGCGCCTGGGATCAGCGGGGCGGTCCTCACGTTTGGAACTTCCCGCGGTCCATTCCGCTCAGCGCGCGAAACGATGTTCTGGTGTTCCAATCGAAGCCCCTGGAGGAAGACATCGAGGTAACCGGCGAGATCTCGGTGAAGCTGTGGATATCCTCTTCCGCCCCCGACACCGACTTCACGGCAAAGCTGATCGACGTCTATCCCGCAAGTCCGGACTTCCCCGGCGGGTTCGACGTGTTGATCGGCGACGGCATCGTCCGCACTCGGTTCCGCGAGTCGCTGACACGAGAAACACTCATGCAGCCGAGCGAAATTTATCCGGTGACGGTCAAGCTCTACCCGACCTCCAATGTCTTCAAGAAGGGACACCGGATTCGCGTCGATATTTCCAGCAGCAACTTCCCGCGGTTCGACGTCAACCCGAACACGGGCGAACCACTCAACGAGAACCGCCGCGTGCAAACGGCCGTGAACACCGTCTATCACGACCGGAAACGCCCATCGCACATTCTACTGCCGGTGATTCCCGAGGCGGGCCCGTGAGGGGAAAAGGGTCGGGACTCAATGGCACTGCCGTCCAATGGGGAACCGCGCCTGGGCGTGCCCGGCGCGCGGGGCCGCGAATCCATCAGCGAATGGATTGGGCAATCGCCGCGGATCGGTCAGCGGCGCTTGTCGGAGAACCGCAGCAACATCCGGCCCTCCGATGGCATCTGCCGGAGGGCTTCGGCCAGCTTCTTTTTGCCGGCGGCCGCCTCGGTTCCTTCCGCCGGTTCCGGTAGCGCGTTGTCCTCCAAGGGGTCCTGCTGGACGTCGTGAAATCGCCCGTCTCCGTAAAGTTTCCACCGCCGGTCGCGCGCGAAACGCACCGGCTCATGGCGTTCAGGACGCGGGCAGCAGTAGACCCTGCAGTTGCATAACGATTGAAGTAGGACGGGTCTCCAGGCCCGTCTGTTGGCGTGCGAAACCGACTTTGATTCACTGTCTGCAAAGTTCACG
>JBNJEM010000188.1:0-11793 GCA_051745935.1 Planctomycetota bacterium | reverse complement strand
CCATTCGACTGGTTATCCAGTTCTCCGAATGCTCGTCGAAGCTCGCGCACCCCTGCTGAAAATCAGGATGTCTGCTTCCGCTCTTAAGGTTGCCGCGGTTCAGGGCGTGGTAAAGCCCTCCCGCTTCGTCGGCACGTGGTGGTCGGGGCCTGTTTGTTGGTCTCCAGGCCGCGAAAACCATAGCCCAACACATCCAACTGCTTCAACAAAGACCCTTTTGTCCATTCAGGCAGTGTTGCGCGGCCGCCGTATCCCTTCCGCGGGCCACCGCAAGTACTTTGGGGGCGTTTGGGTCGGTCAGGTCCGTCATCACCGTCACGTACAGCTTGTGCCGCTTCTTGAGGCTGATCTCGTCGAGGCCGATGTGCTCGATCTTCCGCTCCGGGTCGATCTGCTTGTCGCCCTGCAACTGGTTCTCGACGATGCGCTCAACGGTCCCGGCCGCGATGCCCACGCGTCGGGCAACGTCTTCTTCGTTGCTGCCAATGAGCATGCGTAGCACGTATTCCTCGAAGTCGTAGGTGTAGGTGACGTGCTTGCGCTTGAACGGCGCGAGGTGCTCCTGCCGATGCCGGCAGCGCGAGCAGCGATGGAAACACGGCTGGAAGACGAGAAAGCACGGTTGTCCAAACAGGTCCAGGTGGCGCACCATGTACACGGCGTTCTTGGACTCGTAGGTTGCCGGTTCTTTGCGCCCGCACGTGTCGCACTGGCACACGTCGGGCAGCGGGAACTTCACCTCGATGCCATGCCCGTCGCCGACCCGTTCGGTTCCGAGAAACTCGACGCCGTCGGGCCGGTCGAGGCTGACCGTGATGTCGATTGGCCGGGCCATGGTGGACCTCCGTTTCCGTGTGTTCGATTTCCCGATCGCGCCGCGGCGGATGCGCGCGGCCGCCGTGTTTCGCGCGGAATAGCCCAGTTGGGGCCCGAGAAAGCCAGAGCAATCGCGTCGCGGAGTCCACGCTGGGCCATCACGCCGGCGAGCACAACGGCCGCCAACCGTTCCACCCGCCCCCGTGTGGTCGGGGTGTGCCCAGCAGAAACGGGCTGCCTCCCGCTTCGCTGAAGGAACCGACCCTATTGGACGTCGCGGCGTCCGGGGCCACCAGAGACGGCGCGTTGGCATTTTGGGAACAAGCGCGCCAACACGCGCCGGAACCGTCCCCAAAACGGCCGAAAAATGGGGCCCAGCGAAAACTTTTTCGTGCCCCAACTCCTTATGGCGCAATGGCTTACGCTCCCCGCCCCCTTTCGAGGGCTACTGGCCCCGTCCAGCCGCCTGGCAGACCTTGTCAAGGTCTGATTAAATAGCAGCTATGCTGGCAATCGGGTTGTCGGCATCGGCAAAGCGTGCCTGCCGGGCCGGTGCAAAAGTGGCACGCAAACGTAGCTAGGCTTCGCCGTTTTTCCCGGGGTTTGCACCTAGAAACGGAAGAGCCAGAAGTATCAGGCCCTCAAAGTTCGGCTGAAGCGTTTTCAGGTGCAACTCAATGACGTCCGAAAGAGCCGCGAACAATGGAAGGAACGGGCGCAATACTCCGCGAAAGAACTGGAGGAAATGAAAGCCGAAGTCGAGCGACTTCGCAAACAAGTGGATCAGGCCGTTCCCTTGGTGACACATCGAAGATGCTACAATCGACTGTGACAGCCCGAGAAGTGTAGCTCCGCTGTCTTGAGCAGAGCCGGTGTTTCCGTGGTTTTTTGTGCTTCCTGAGCCCCGACGAGTTCAAAGGAAAGGATCTCATGTCAGACGAACTTATTATCCCCGACAATCTGTCGAAGGAAGTCCTGAAATCCATCTTTGATGCAGCTTTAATGGACACGTCCTACGACAACGATGGAGATTTGGTCGTCAAGGAGCAAGTCCGTTGCGTCGTGCTTCTGAGTAAGAGCAATGACAGGATTTCGTACGTAACCCTTTTCGGCTTCAATCCCGAGGTACCTCAGTCAGCGCGTCTGGAGTGTGCGAACCGTATCAACAGCGAGCTGATTGTTGTCAAAGCGATTGTCGGCAACAACAACATTCTTCGGTTTGAATACGACATCCTCGTCTCCGGAGGTATCTCCAAGAAGGCAATCGTTTTGACTTTGAGACGGTTCTGTTCGATTCCGCGGGCCGCGGTAAGCAAGTTTGCTGAGGATTTGATCGAGTAAACGGGTGCGATCGCGACAGTGCGCGCGTTATGCGGCGTTTTCGAGCTCGGCCGTGGGCTCCACCCCCAGGGCCGGAAGAGCCAAACAAACGACAGCCCAAACGCCGCCCAGTGGTCACCCACACAGGGGGGGGGTCGGCTTGCAGTCGGCGACAGCCCCGGATTAAAATTCCTGTCAGTCCGGATTAAAATTCCTGTCAGTATCAGTGCGACGACCATCGTGCTGGACACGCGTTGTCGCCGACCGCTCACTCGCCAATGCTTGACTACGGCACCGGCAAAGTCATCATAATCTGCGTATGATGCCAGATAGGACGCTGCTCGCTGAGCGAGACGCAGCTGACGAAATTGCATCGTGCCAATCAGCAGGTCGAGTCGCGCGCCGAGGTGTTCCCACGTCGGCGTCAAGAGGAAGAGTGACTCATGCCCATCAGATTTCAGTGCGAATGCGGGAAGAAGCTCAGGGCACCTGACACAAGCGCTGGGACAACTGGGAAGTGCTCTCATTGCGGGCGGGCGGTTCAAGTGCCAAGCCCGGATGCGTCTGAATTACCACCGACGGCTACACCCGCTGCTCGTTCCTCAGAAGACGCTCACCAAATAGACAGACATGGCCTGAAACCAGCTATTGCTGCGCTCGACACACCAGTAGCAACTACCTCTGCGGAGACGGACGGTATTCAATTCTCGTGCTCAGGATGCGGCAAGAGGGTAACCGTGTCGCCGGATAAGGCTGGAAAGTCGGGCAAATGTCCTTCCTGTGGCCAGGAGATTTCTGTTCCACCACCACGTAGCCACCACGTAGCCACTACAAGCAATGCCTTGTAGCGGCCGCCGACGCGCTTCAGAAGGCATATGCGATCAAGGAAAACGGAGACAATGGTGAGGTTGACGCCTGCGCGGCGCTTGCTGAGGGGAAACTCCGAGAAGTCCTTGGTTCGCCGTGCTTGCAGTATTTGCCCTCTGGCTACGAGGTAATGGCGCTCAGTCTGCTTGGCAGTTGCCATCAGTGTGCTGGAAAGGCCGCCGAAGCGATTGACGTCCTCGAAAAGGCCATGGCTTTGCGGCGTTCCGGCGGCTTTACTGACAAGGAGGTTGACGACGCCGATGATTTAGGCCGTCTTTACTATCAGTTTGCATTACAACTGATGAAAGAACGAAGAGTCAGCGACGCTCAATCTCAGATTTCAAAGCTGGACGACCTCATTGCACGTTACGCGGATGCTGATGGTTTTCAGCGGCAGAACCATGAGAACTCATTGTCATCGGCAAAGAAGTGGCTTCAGGAAGTGGCGACGAGCGCGCCTGATCAGCCGGCATCAGCAGCGGGTTCGGCAAAGGCCGCAGCTTCAGCCGAGGCCGACAAGATTCGCTTCAAGTGTGCGGGATGCGACCGGGTGTTAAATGTCCCCGTGGATAGGGCCGGCAAAACCGGCAAGTGTCCCTCCTGCGCAACTGCGCTTCAAATACCACAGGCGGCCGACCACTACAACGAAGGCAACCTGATGGCGGTCTGCGCGGCACTTGGCAAGGCGTACGAATTACGGGAGCAGGGAGAGTCAGAACGTGCGGACAAAGGATTCGAGCTTGCCGAGAATTGGCTTCGCGAAGTTCTGCAAACGCCATGTTTGCCCCTTGTGATCGAGGCAGAGGCCAATTGTCTGCTTGGAACGTGCCTTAGGCTTGGCGGACGATTAGCGGAGGCCAAGCCAGTTTTGGAGAAAGGCCTGGCCTTGAAACGCAGTACGGGATTCTTGGTGAATGAGGAGCTGTTCTACGCCGATGACTTGGGTCGTGTCTACGATCGGCTCGTTCAATCGTTGATCACTGAAGGTCATTTCGAACAAGCGAAGGCACTGCTCGCACAAGTCGAGGGTTTCATATCTCAGTACAAGTCGCTTGAGAACTTCGACCGCGTGCGCCACGAGGGGTTTGTTCTAATGGGGCGGGGCTTTCTCGCCGCACATGAGAGACGATTGGACGAGGCGATCCATTTCTTCAAGCAAGTTCTGAAGCCACCGTTCAAGGAGTATTTCGCTTCTGACGAGACGGTGGGCTTCGTGCTCGAACGGGCCTGCCACAATATCGGGCGAATATACTTCCTCTCCTTCTATCGCGTTACCGAAGCTATTCCATACTTTCAAGAAGCTCTCCGTTACTGCAATTCGGGAGATGAAGACTACCAGACGAACTTTGCTCTTTTGGAAGAAGCCAAGTCTCAGGCGGCGGTCAGCCAATCGAGAGTGGGAAAGCTAGTATAGGAGCGGTGAAACTCAGACTGGTCGGAAACGCGGCGAAGGGATTGTTCCTCCAACTATACTATCCAGTGCGAAAGAGGCGACAGGACGGCGCGGAGGGAAGCTGGCTTTTGCTCGCCCTACTTCCAACCGCCGTCTCGCTCTTGTTGGGAATCTTCTTCTGGATGATTGCAACAGGCGCAGGTATTGCGGTATTGGCTGTCGGGACCCTTTATGCGATGTTTATGCTCTACGTGTCCTTCTTCGGGCCTACGGCGCAGAAAGCCAAAGCGACGTTGGCTGCGGTCGGTCTCAAGCGGCGGGAATTGCAGGAGTTGATGCAACAGCAGCAGAGATTTCGACAACAGCAGAAGTTGCTGCAGCCATCGCGACGTGCGCCCCCGCTCCCGCCGGCCGGCACCACAAGTCGGGTCCCGCTACCTCCACTGAAACCATCGAAACCATCCTGTCGCAGATGCAAGTATCGTGCTCCGCGGGAAATGTGCGCTCATTGTGACAGCGAGTTCTTCGATCGTCGTATCGACCTTAAAAATGTGTGTCCGAAGTTTGAATTGAACCCGGCGCATGACTATTATTGGGCAGCATTGTCAGCAGGCGCCGAAATGGAAGATGCGTCTTGGGAAACAGTCACCAGGGCCTGGGAAGAAGCCATCCGAGGCGGGTTGCCGGAAGACGAGGACGTGTTGGCGCGGCGGTTTCTGGCTTCGGGGTATGTCCAGCTGGCACTTAAACGCTCGCCGACAAAACTCGATGGCGACGATCCACTGATTCTGGCGGCGTTTGCGCAACTGGAGCATGCGGTCAAGCTAGATACAGAGAGAGGTTATGGGGTTTTCGACGATCCGGTACACAGGGTAATACTGAATCGATTCGACGCTTGGTATACAGCCTATGTCAACCGCACGTACAAAAAAACGCACAGCGAGGACGCCACGATTCGATACCTTGAGGAGAGACTCGCAATTTATGGGCGACTTCCTGGCGATCCCATGATCTTAATACTCGAAGAACTGGGGGTGCTTTACTACAACCGACAGCGAAACAAAGACAAGGCTAGGGCCTGCTTTGAACGAATCTTGCGATCACGCCCTATCGTGATGGAGGACGACGAGGACATGGAAGACCACGTCGAGGACATGAAGAACCGGGCCAGGATGCACCTTCAGGAGGAAATAGATACATAACAAGAGAAGAGGCGGGAGGCGATGACCTATTGATATGCGTGAGGAGGCACCTTGACAAAGAAGCGTCTCGGAAGTCGGTTAACGACAGGGACTTCGCTAGCAGTTGGCACGGTGTTCGGAGTCCCGGCCGTGAGCTAGCAAAAGGTCGATCATAGGGAGGAACTAGCAATGGACCCGGAAGCGCATAAACGCCAAGGGCATTTTTCTTCGCGGCTCAGTAGATTCTTCAAGGAGGGGTTTTTTAGGTATCAACATCACAACATCGTGATGATACTCGCGGCCTCAGTGATCAGGGTGCGATCGCGACAGTGCGCGCGTTATGCGGCGTTTTCGAGCTCGGCTGTGAGCTCGCGTGCGTAAGTCCTCAAATTAATTGGATTTCGGTTATTAGTAGCCGCTTTATGGACGTCGTCCCAAATGCCGCTTAAGACGGATGTTCCAGTAGAATCTGACAAGAGAATAGTAAACAATCGCCAAAGGTCTGGAGTGACTGGCGCAGCGGCGAGCGCGAAGGGGGGGGTTGGCCTGTTTTCTTCCGCTGACTCGGAAATACGTGGTAGAGAGCGGGGCGACAAGGCGGTGCGCTAGGAAGTGTCGGGGGGACTGGCCGAACTTTGTAGATCTGCCAAGCGAGCTTCCGAAAGGTTCCACGGCAAGAAAGATGCGGGATTGTCTGGAGCTTTACCGCCGTTGGCCGCACAAGCGTCGAAGTACCAACTTAGCCACTTGCGAGGGTTGATCTTCCAAAGAACGAGTGTGGCAAAGATCGAGAACAACATCATCGCCAAACGGGCTGCCCACTCGGCTCCAGAACCGTAGTAATTCTTGCGACCCACCGCCGGGTTGCGGATCAGTCGCTCGCCGTAGTTGTTGTCCAACGGAATCCGTGGATCCACGACGAACAAAGTCAAGCCGCTCCAATGTTCGTTCAGGCTCACAAGGACTTTGCGGCACGGCTCGCGAACCTTGCCGTCGGCCAGTTTGCGATCCCGCTGTTCCGCTATCGCGGCAACATGCTGACGCAATCGGGCATCTGCCGCCGCGAACTCGACCGTGCCGATTGGGTGCCGCAGTCGCTCGCGATTGAGACGATACAACTTGCGGATCCGGCTGAGCCACGCAATCGCCCAGGTCGTCAGTTCCGGGTAGCCTTTGCCAACTCGCACAAAGTCGCGGCGTACGTGAGCCCAACAGAATGCCAGCAACGGTTTTCCCTCTTTGACTTGCTCCATCGCCTTGTAACCGCTGTAGCGATCCACCATCATCACGCCTTCCACGTCGTCGGGAAAGTGCGATTGAGGTACGTCGTGGCTACGGCTCGGATCCAGCACATAAACGACCGACTCTTCACCCGCGAACAGCCACAACCAAGAAAGATGACCCGTTTTCCCGGATTTTTCCACGAAAACTTTCCATGGAGTTTCATCGGCTTGAAAGTATGCCGACAGCACGTGGCGAGCACGAATCGCATCGTAGAGTGGTGTGAACAACGGCTCGATTCGCTTCAGTCCGTCGTTGATCGTTCCCGGCGCGAGGCTCAGTCCCAGCAGCCGAAGTTGCTCGATGACGCGATGCATGGGCCGCTGCAAGTGAAACTTTTCCAACAGCAGATGAACTCACAGGCTGGTGCCATGGATACTCTTGGGAAGGAGCTTTGGTGGCAGCGGCGCCGTGACGGTTCGACGTCGATCCGCACAGTCACAAGTTTGCCGGTAACGTTTGCGGTGAACGACTCGACGATAAAACATGGTTTCGATTTCGATTTGTTCGGTGGCGTCACTCTGCCCGAGGTCGCTAAACCTATATCGGCTTACCGCAGCATTCACAGACTTTTTCATCCTCGGGCAGGTCGCTCTGTTCCTTGCGCGCCGGTAAGTGCGAGTAATCTCTGCGCTTCGGAGCGGGGCGTCCCGGTTGTTGTCCGCGTTTCTCTTTGGCGGTTGATTTCCCCCGAACCGTGGGACCGTGGATCGCGACGGCCGGAGGATTCGGCCACGCTGCCGGGCCCTCTTCGTCCTCCCGCGTCCCCAGAAAGCTTTCTCTCTTGCCTTCCGTTGGACTCGAAGAAGGTTAGGACGCCCCCCCAAGGGCTCAGAATCCGCTCGTTGTTGACTAGGCACCGACAACGGGAGACCGGATAACACCGGAGCACGGCAAGATGCGCACTGAATGTATTCATAAAACCAGGCCCTGGGGGGATCGATGCTCCGGTGTGTCCCCTCAGGGTCGTGCCTTATCCACACTTTCTTTCGTCGTCGAAGGATAAGGCCATGGCGAAACCTCGTTTCTTCCAGCTCGATGCGGACCTGTGGCACGTGCCGGGACCGCTAAAAATGGATTGGCCGACTCCTAAGCTCGCGATCTATTTGCGAGAGGCCACCAGCCACCATGACGATCCAGCCTGCTACCGTACCCGCAAGCGGATCCGGCAAGATCTAGGACTCTCCGATAGAGTCCTCAGCACGAGCCTTCAGCGGCTCAAGCAGTGGCCCAATAAGACCGAACCCTTCCTGGTCGTCGAGGATGACGGCGAGATCATCCTGCGGCCTCTCCCTAACCGTAAGGTCCAGGTATTCAGGTGTCTGTGGGACAGCGAGCTTCCGGATTCTTATAAGGATATTCTCCTATTCGCCTGGAGTCAGTACCGGGGGGACGTAGCTACCGGGAGCCACAAGCAGCATGTCTACGCACTGAATCTCTGTGGCCAGAAAGCGCCCTCTATTCTGCGGTGCTGCTATATATCGCGCCAGCGCGGTACCACGTTCAAGAAGCTTATCCGAAAATTACGTAGGGAGATTGAATCTTACGGATTCGTGGAAGTCCTATTCCCGGCTACATCTAAGAGGCCTGCGATCATAGCTGGCCCGGACGAGGCTAGACCATCGAGCTCATTGGAGCGATCGGTGGATGATTGCTTTTCCGATTGTTTGCCGAAGCGTTCGGCTTTGAGTTGTCGAATCTCCGCCTTGGCCTGATCGAGTTCGGTTTGCAGCTTTTTGTTGCGTTCAACCGCGCAAGTATGCCGGCTTTTCCAATAGCCCGCACCGCAACGAGCACGCCTGCTGACGTAATTCCGCGTTCTGATCTCTCAGTTCGCACACTTCGCGCTACAACCGTCCGACAAGATCTGTCAGCGACTGCAACTGTTCGTCAACTGGAATCCGTTCCACAAGTGAAGCACTCATCATGCTCCGAATTACAATATCCGCCCAATCTCCGCCAGATCAGTTTCTCTGCCAATTCCACTCCTTCGCCGAATACTTACCACCCCCCTTCGCGGGTTACCGGCCCCATCCAGGCGCTTGACAGGGCTTGCCAACGTCTGATTAAATAGCAGCTATGCTGGCAATCGGGTTGTCGGCACCGGCAAAGCGTGGCTGCCGGGCCGGTGCAAAAGTGGCACGGAAACGTAGCAGGGGTTCGTCGTTTTTCCCGGGGTTTGCACCTAGAAGCGGAAGAGTCAACCCAACGAATTGGAGGATCCTCATGGCGAGAGAGAAAATCAAGTGCGGGAAGTGTGGTACTGACAATTGGGTAGAGAACTACAGCACGACGTCCTGCAAGAAGTGCGGGGCACCCATCAAGGGCACAAAGGCAAAGTAGCGTGGCCTAACAAACGCATGCGCCGGAGCCACCGATCCGGTCGGCCTTGAATCGAGAGTCACTTGGCGGCGGCCCGGTGATACGTAGCGTTCGCCTGGAAAAGGATGGCTGACGGAGGGAATGCTTGATGCCGGAGATATGTCGATTCTACGGGATTGTCATTGCGGTGTTCTTCGACGAGCACAACCCTCCGCATTTCCACGCGAGCTATGGTGGGGATAAGGCGGCAATCGATATTCGGACAATGGACGTGCTTGAGGGTGAATTGCCCCGGAGGGCGTTGCGGATGGTCGTGGAATGGGCCGGTGAGCACCAAGCTGAACTCCTGGAGGACTGGGAGTTGGTGAGAGCAGGTCGCCAACCGAACAAAATCGAGCCTCTCAAGTGAGGAACTTGCGATGTACCACGATGTGATCAAGGTGACGTGTCTGGATGATTTTAAGTTGGATCTCACCTTCGAGGATGGGAAGTCGGGCATTCTCGATTGCAAGCCGATGATTGCCAAGGGCGGAGTCTTCTCGCGGCTGCGCGACCCAGAAGTATTCAAGAGAGCCAAGGTCAACGCAGAGCTCGGTGTTGTTACCTGGGACGACGAGGTAGACATCGCCCCAGAAACCGCCTACAGCCGAGCAACGGGCTCCCCCCTGCCTAAGTGGATGGAAGTCAGCGAACCACGGGATCAACCTGACAAGTAAGGCCGCGGGGAACCCGTTCGTGCGCGCAGCGTAATCGGGCCGCCGCGACCGACGTCGAAAAAAGCCGACAACGGCGAGGTGCGCAATCAAATGAGGCGGGGGAGTGAGTGCCCGCGCTCAGTGAACCCACTCATTACCCCGACGACTGAGAAGACGTTGGTTATTTGAACACGCCGCGACTCGCTGCGGAAAACGGTTATCGACACCTTTCCCCGCAGAAAACCCCATGTGAGACATGCGATTATTCCGGTAATTCCAGGTGGACTTGATTTGCTCCGCCGTCAGACCTTTGGCATCTCGAATCGAAACCTAACGCCATCAACGATCGCGTTATCGAACCCGGTGCCGGTCAAATCACACGTCTCGAAGTCGCAACGTGACAAGTTTATTTGATCAAAGGGGTCAGGACTCCTTGATGTCGTCTTTCGGGAAGCGAACCTATGCCGTTGCGCTTTTCTTAGCCAGCGAGCAAGCAACACCTTTGAAACAAGCGGTTTGTGTTTTGCCGACTGACAACAAATCAACGCCATCAACTCACGCTAGCTTGGGTTTTTGCCGGGAACGCAGAATGCTAGCAATTGTCAACCCCGAAAAAAGCGCAACGGCATAGGAACCGAACCCGTTTTCTGCCGCGGGGACGCATCGTTGATTCGAGGTTGACACGACGGGCGATCGACTCCACCCAACCTTCATCCCCAAGTGGCCTACCACGCTGCGCCGATAATCGGACGGCTGCCAATTCTTGCTCTGAACGAACCAAGGAGACATTCAATGGGACACAGGCAAAATGAGTCGGCGGAGGTCGTGTGGCGCGATCGACTGGTCCGGTTTCACAAGAGCAATTTGTCCGTGACGCGGTTTTCGAAGGGGAAGGGGTGTCAGACGCAAGTTTCTATCGGTGGCGGACACATCTGGACGCGGGCCGGCACAAGGCCGAGAACGGAGCATCGCCCACTCGCTTGAGAATTGTAATTGGCGAGTTAAAATATAAGGGCACAAATCAGCATGTCTGCTTTCGGCTCTCTCGAAAGGCTCGAAGTCCTCTTCTTTGTGAAAGATGGTTGCGCGAAGGTTGCCTCGGTTCAGGGCGTGGTAAAACCCTCCAGCTTCGTCGGCACGTGGTGGTCGTGGCATGTGCGCTGGTCTCCGAGATTCGAAAACCGCAGATTAACACATCCAACTGCTTCAACAAAGAGGCCTGCCCCCTTTGATCTCTGCCCCTTTGATCTCTGCGATGAAGGGCGGTCTTTGATCAAGCACTGTCACCGGCTTGGGCGCGCACCATTCTCCGGATCTCTTCCACATCCAAAAGGATGTCAGTGGAGCGTTTAGTGGAAAAGCCAACGGGGCCGTGCAGCAGGCGCGTACTAAAGCGCGGCGGGCGGAACGAGAAACCACTCGGCTGCAACACGAAAAGGTGGAGGTGGGTTCGACGCACGCCAGTTTGTTCGACACGCAAATCCAACTGTCCCAGGAGCAAGAAGCTGCTGCCGCGAAGGATGTGGCGGCGGCCAAGGCTCGGCGGCAACAGGTCCGTGATCAGAACCGTGGAATCTCCGAGGATTATCACCCCTTTGATCTCCATAGCGGAGCCCCCCGCGACGCATCCCAGGTGGAGCAGGCACTGGAGCAACGCTTTGACCAGTTGGAAGGTCTGGCGGATGAATTCAACGTCTCGGGGAGCGGTCGGAAACTGATGGCCAAGGCACGCAAGAACATCGGAGCGATGGTGGCGACAATCAGCTTCTTCTGGCAGATGTTTGCGATCAAAATGGACGCTTTGGGATTACCAGAGCCCCTCCGTTTGGAACTGGCCGACACGCTGTTGCCAGCGACCTATCTGGAATACGCCAGTCAGCGGGCTTCGAAGGCGGAGGACGCTCGACGCTTGCGGGCA
>JBNJEM010000187.1:0-11831 GCA_051745935.1 Planctomycetota bacterium | reverse complement strand
GTAACCGTTCACGGGCAAACCACTGATGTCCGCAGGCGTTCGCACGTCCGTTTCACATTTGAGGAAGGGCTTTTCGAGGTGCAAATGCCACGGGCTTGTCCCGTGGTCCGTTACGTTCCACGCTACCGACAGGCAGCAGTGGTGTGTCCGGCCGGTGTGTAGCGGCGAACGTGAACCACCACGGGACAAGCCCGTGGCATCCATGCGGGCCTTGCGTGTCCAAGCCGTGCAGCGGCACCCGTGAACGGCTACAATGAACGGGAGTCCCGTCATCCTCGCGACCAACGGGAGAATGGTTGGGACGTCGGCGTTGGAGGCACGGGACCGGACCAGGTCAGAGCCCGGGCCACGTCGGAGCCCCGGGCCACGGTGTAGCTCGGTTCTTCCGAGAACGGGGATCGTGATGTTGCCGTGCCCGCCGTTGGCGCGCCGTTTCGCGTTCGGGGGCTTTCGGCAATAGCCTTGGTGGCGAGAAAATCCTGGCTCGGGTCGGAGACCGGAGCCACGGTCTCGGGACGGAGTCCCGAGCCACGGCCGTTAGAACTCCTGCAGCAGGGCCAGCAATTTCCGGTCCAGCTTGTGCCCGCGATAGTCTTCGTATTGCACGTCGGTTCGCTTGGAGTCGAGCACGCCGAAGCTGCCGCGAAAGTTCCATAACGCGTATCCTACGTTCTGTTCCGTTAGGATCTCGAGCACATCGCGAAACCATGACAAAAAGACCGAATGTGGCGTCTTATTGTAACAGCCACATTCGCCGCAGTGGACGCCGATGCCCCGCCGCGCCAGCTCAAACCAAGGTTTGTAAAGTGCTTCCAGTCGCTGCCGGTCCCAATTGTGAGCTGTTCCTTGACGGTCGGGCCAGACGGGCTTTGGGAATCGGTCGCCCCGTACCCACGAGGCCTTATAGTGGCTGATCTCCATGGGATCATAACCGCGCGTGCTCTGCCCGACGCCCAAATCGATCACTTCCGGCACGGTTTCACGTCCCCAGCGAAGCCCATCAATGATGACGTAGCGGTTCGGATCGGCGTCTCGAATCGCCCTGGTGGCCGCGCGTACCACGCGTTCGTAGTCCGAGCGGGTCATGGACTCGTTCGGCTTTTTGGGTTCATTGATCAGATCAAAGCTTAGCTTTTTCGAGTCAATGCCTTGGTAGCGGCGAGCGAACATGTTCCAGTGCCAGCAAAAGGCTTCTTCCGCTTCAGTTTCTTTCCAAAGGCTCAACGTCTCTTCCGGCGGATTCACGCAGTATCCGGGACCGCGATGAAAGTTCAAGCTGACATGGAGCCCGTATTTCCGACCCCAGTCCACCACTTCGTCGATCCGCTGCAACGTTTCCTCTTTGATGGTGTACCAGTCGTTTGGATCCGCCCACGTCCGGTAAGACATCGGGAGTCGAACGAAGTTGAAGCCCCAATCTCGCATCCAGCGGAAATCATCCTGGACGGGCCGTGCACCATGGTTTTCCGTGAAAAAATAGGTCAGGTTGAATCCCTTCCAACGAGGCAGAACCGTTTGTGCCGGTTGTTTTTCCTCAATAGCTCGGACCACTGAACGGCCCCCGGCGGTCGCGGCCGCCAGCGTTGCCGCCGATGCTTTGACGAATTGACGCCGCGTGTGCTTCTGGTTGCTCATGTTTGCTCCCCTCCATACAAATGCCTGATAACCGACCCCAACAAAATGATTTACCGATTTCGACGGACCGTGGCTGCGAGCGTCCGGCTCCATCGAGCTATGAGCAATATCCCTGCTTGGCCTTCCTCCGCGGCCTCTTGCTCGTGACGCCCCAATCGGCATGTTAGTCTTCAGAGGTCTTTAGCCGATAGCGGTATCAGTACCGCGCCTGCTCGCATGATACTCGAACGGCGGCACCGCAATAGCCTGATCGCCCAAAAAACGTTTCAGCGCGACGAGAAAACCGGGGGGCGCTCGCCAATCTCGCTGCTCGTTTCTCGCCATTCACTTTGTTCAGCCCTCGACGCCACCTTCGCGCGGTCCGCAAGTCCGGTAGAATTAGGCAAAAGAACGCACCGGAGAAACCTCTTGCAGCCGGTCATGAAACGTGGATTCCGTTTCCCAATCCCTTTGTTTCTGGGGGCCGGAACGGTTGTTTGAGCTTTTTTCAGCCGGTCATGAAACGTGGATTCCGTTTTTCAATCCCTTTGTTTCTGGGGTCCGGAATGGTTGTTTGAGCTTTTTGCAGCCGGTTGAACGAGACTTTCGATTCGAACAGGGAGTACAAGGGCATGGATTTATCGAATGCGGTAGGCATTGTCACTGGGGCGTCGAGCGGTATTGGTTGGGAAACGTGCAAGACTCTGAGTGAAGCGGGGGCGCGGCTGGTTGTCTCGGCTCGTAGCAGTGAGAAGCTCAACCAGCTTGTCGAGCAGTTGCCGAATCAAGCGTCCGCCGTGTCAGGCGATATCGTGGATCCTGCCATGCCTCGGCGGCTCATCGAGGCTGCCACCGGAGGTTTCGGAAAATTGGACTTCGTGTTTAGCAACGCGGGAATCATGAACATTGGAAGTGTTGATGAAGTCGATGATGAGGCAATGACGCGAATGATCCGCGTCAATTACGAGGCCGCGGTTCGGCTGGCATACGCCGTGTTGCGCGTGTTCAAGAAGCAAGGCCATGGCGACTTGATTACGACATCGAGCATTCTGGGCATGAAAGTGCGGCCGACGGTTGGAGTTTACGCCGGTACCAAATACGCCGTGGAGGCTTTGAGTGAATCGCTTCGTTTGGAATTCGCTGGGACCGGCGTGAGAGTCATGGTGATCGAGCCTGGATACACTTCGACGCAATTGCAGTCGCATTGGACGGAGCAGCAGAAGGAAATGCTCCGGAAAACGTCGCAACCGGTGCAACCAGCCGATATTGCTCGCGCGGTCAAATTCATGATCGAACAACCCGGCAATGTCATCATCCCCCGACTGCTGATGGTCCCGATGGAACAGACGATCTAGATGGCGGAGGGGCGATTCCGTGACCGGAGACCGGTTGCGGAAAAACGAGGTTTTTTTGTGCAAGGAAAGAGCCATGAAGTATGCGATTTGTAACGAGTTGTTCCAGGATTGGCCGTTCGAAAGGGCCTTCGCGTTTGCTCGAGAGTGCGGTTACACGGGCATTGAGTTTGCCCCATTTACCATCGAAAAGACCGCCTACGATATCCCCGCCGGGCGCCGCGCTGAAGTCCGGCGTCAAGCGGAGCAGGCCGGGTTGGAGGTCGTGGGGCTCCATTGGCTGCTGGCGTTTACCGAAGGCTGTTATCTGACTTCTCCCGAGCCGGAGGTGCGCCGGGCAACGGGTGACTATTTCTCGGAGTTGGCTCGGCTCTGCCGCGATTTGGGAGGTTCAGTGATGGTTTTGGGATCTCCCAAACAACGCAATTTATTGCCGGGCGTATCGCATCAACAGGCGATGGAGTATGCCGCTGACGTGATCGGACAAGCGTTGCCGACCATGGAAGATTGCGGCGTTACACTGGCGGTGGAGCCTTTGGGCCCCGCCGAAGGCGATTTCCTGCTGACTGCCGCCGCGGGGCGTGAGTTAGTGGAAATGGTCGGCTCGCCCCATTGCCAATTGCATCTGGACGTCAAAGCGATGTCGAGTGAAGGAGACCCGATCGACGAGATTATCCGCCGCAACGCCAGCGTGCTACGGCACTTTCATGCCAACGACGCCAATCGGCGCGGTCCGGGAATGGGGGAAATTGATTTCGTCCCCATCCTCCAAGCGCTTCGGGATATTGACTATCAGGGCTGGGTCTCGGTGGAAGTGTTCGATTACGAGCCGGGAATCGAAACGTTGGCACGAGACAGTATTACGTATCTTCAGCAGTGCCAGTAGCCACGGCCGCCATGATTCAGGAATCATGGGGCTGCGCTGCGCTCCGCCCCATGCTAAGATGTGGCCCGCCTTCAGCGGGCGGCGGAGACGTCCCGTGGTGATTCATACCCGCGAGGCAACGGGTACGGCGTCGGTGTTCCACGGTGTCACGGCCCCACGGGGCAATGGGCACGGAGACGTGAATTATTGTCGGTGGGCGGGTGGGATGTGCGTCTGCCGGCATTACATGCGTGGCGAATGGATACGGATCCGTCAATCAGCGCCTTCAGCGGGCGGCGGGGGCGTCCGGTGGTATGCCCGTCATGGGGGCCGAATCGGACCGTCATTCAAACCGCGCGCATCGAAAACGCGCGCACGCGGCGAACCGGTCGGTACCAACCGTCCGCCTCTGGCCGGAGGCCAGACACACCTTACCCTGGGGTGAAACCCCGTGACTATCCATCATGGTTTGCATGCGATGCCTGGCCAAGCAGCTTCAGTGCGCCTTCTTCGACTTCCAACCGGCAACCGATCCCGCTATCGATGGGGTGAACTTTCAGCCGGATCGCGTCCCCGCCGCGTGCCTGCTTCATCAGTTTCGCCAGTGTTTGCTGCTCACTGTTCTCTTTTTTAATACTGGCCAGGTAGTTCATCACCGGCTCAAGGGCAATGCGGAGATCCAGCGGCGGCACTTTTTGGGGCCCACTCTTAAGACACTGGTCGACGATCGTTTCCAACATGTTGCCGCTTTCCTTGCCGAGAGCGACGAACAGCTGTTCGGGGCCGGTAGCGATGGTAATGTCGACATGGTTTCCCAGCAGTTTACGGGCGTCCTGATCGTGTTCGGCAATTGGTAAACTCAACGTGTGCAGGTCCAAGTGTTTGTACTTTTTGGCGTGAAAATTCACGCGTGGAACGTCAGGTTCATGTTTGGCTAATTCAAACAGCTTCTGGAATGCATCGGCTAACGCGTGACCATCGGCTACGCGCGCTCCCCCCACGAACTTGAACGTCTCGGGGGCCAGCACCAGGCTGGCCCCCATGTCTGTCTCGCCTTCTCGTACCGTTTGATCGATGACGTTAAGCACATTGTTGACGATCTCGTTGACGGACTTCGGCGCATTGGGATCCGCATCGATACTCCTTAGAGCTTTTTCTCGAAGATAGCCCAGAAAGGAGCCGATCCGTTCCTGTCCCGATTTCGGGATCCGCACCGAGCCTTGACAGGAAACCGCGGCCTCTTCCATGAAAAAGCCGGTAAATGTTGAACGGTTGTCCATCAACGCGCCGAGCTCTCGAGAGAGCGGCGTGCCTTTTTTGACCTGAGCTTGCAGATCCAGATATGTGCGACGTTCTCCGCGATCAACGGCCCAACCCATTGTGATTTGGTCCGAGGCGTTAATCAAAGTCGACACGGTTTGCTTCATATCCCGCCGCCATGATTTTGAAAACGCCGCGTCGAGCTCTGAATTCGCTCCCGCGTGCGGGGCCGCGTCTATTTTGGTTTGCAGCGTGAAATCAGCAACATCCTTGAGGCCTTGCGGGATGTTGCGAACAAACAGCCGGAAGGCAACATCATACTCGTGGTTCAAGCCGTCGAGCAGGGCTACAGGGTCCTTCGGCGGATCCGACAAATTACGTAGCTGATCCGTGAAGTACAGCCACTTGCCTTGCTGCTTCAAATACGCCCCTTTGCCCCAACGCAGCTTCATGACGCCGTTGCCCAAATCATCCACCCGCGCCCCCCGTTTCGATTGCAGCGCGGCAAGCAATTCCTGGCCATCGGATACGGGTAGGAAACCAATTCCCTTCGGTTTGTTTTCCTCGATCGTGACGAGTACACCGGCGGGCCGCTCGGGATCCAGATGGTCGAGAAATGGAGCGACGAGGAGCTGTAGGTGAGAACTTGCGTCGGGGCGCCCCGCGACCTGAGTCAGATAACGGAAATCCTCCATTAACTGCTCGCTTGGAGCAATGGATAGCACGGCCACCGGCTGGATCGATTCTTCTCCTCTCGCAGTGACAGGCACCGTCACAATGCCGCTCACCACGATCAGGCAACAGGTCCAACGAACCGATTGGATCAGCTTCTCTACCACAACGCTCTCCTTGTGCTTCGACGGTAGAAGCTCCGGTCGCGAACGGAGGTTTGCAACGGCTGGAAACAAAACGGGGGTTTTTCCCATGCCAGGCCACTTCAGTTGCCCGCCTCGGATAGTCGGATAACTTGTACGATAATACCTCTAAAACGCGAGTTGAGTTTTGGCGATTTGGGAACCGTGAAGACCAGTCTTTTTGCAACCCGTTAGCCGTTCACGGGTGCCGCTACACGGCCTGGACACGCAAGGCCCGCATGGATGCCACGGGCTTGTCCCGTGATGGTTCACGTTCCCCGCTACAAACTGGTCAGAAACACTACTCCTGGCCGTCGGTAGCGTGGAACGTAACGAACCACGGGACAAGCCCGTGGCATTTGCACCCGGGAAAGCCCTTTTTCAAGATGTGCAACGGAAGTGCGAACATCCGTGGATATTGGTCTCTTGGCCGTGAACGGCTACCTCCGCCGCGAGTCCGACCAACGGGAGGACGGCTTGCGTCGGGCAGCTTTTCACCCGGGAAGAATCCAACCGCCTGAAATATAAACTGCTCTGCTCTCTTTTTTCATGCGGGGAGCCGCCGTGCCATCGGTGGGTCTATCCTTTGCATCTCGCCTTTCGGTTGCCCCAAGGGGGGAACGCAGCGAGCGGCTACATTTTGAGCCCGGGCAACCTACGCGGGTACCGTGCAAGAAAGAGCGCATCAGAGGGCCGTTTCTTCTCGTGGTCAACAGCAGCGCACACGGACAGGCGGAAAGTGGACCAGCGTCTGATCACCTCCCGGGGGGCCGGACGTCGGCTTCGGCCAGAGGACGGCTGTTCGTTATGCGGGGGGCTTGTCCCGGGTAAGTTCAAACGCCGCTTTCGGAATGGGTGACACGATTGGCCTCTGGCGGAGGAACGGTCAGATTTCAACGATTACCGTTCCCGGTAGGTGATACGACCTTTGGTCAAATCGTAGGGCGACAACTCCACCCGGACTCGGTCGCCGGGCACGATACGGATGAAGTGTTTCCGCATCTTTCCGGCAACGTGTGCCAGTACTTCGTTTCCCGTCTCGAGCTGGACGCGGAAACGCGTGTTGGCAAGCGCCTGCATGACAGTGCCCTCCACTTCAAGGGCTTCTTCTTTGTTTCCCATGGACTTCTCCCGCAAATGGACCACGAAACGAACGGCAGCGCGAGCAACACCTCCGTTGCCACTCGTGCCCCCCCTACAACGGCAATGAGCAAGACGGTCCCCTGAAACTGGGTACGCGCGGAAAACCGGTGCGACGCAATTCCGCTACTCGCCCGACGTTCCGACAAAACCCCGCGGACTGTACCGATCACCAATCACAATTCCCGCAACGCAAAGGCGCAAGGGATACCACGCGCATGCTGCATCAAGCGTGGGAAGTGGGCACGGACCTGACCACGAACTTCGCGCCGCAAGTGATTACAGTATAGCTGTTTTGGGCCCAGAATCTAGGCCGAGTTGCCTGGCCCATCGCGCCGAAATCGGCTTCGAGGCGGATAACCGCATCACGCCCGTGGGGTGGAAGGCCCTTGGGTTAAGAGCGTAACGTCCGGTAAAATGGCGCAAGTGAGGTCGCGTCTCGCGTCGCCTGCGGGGGGGTGGTTTCAAGACGAACAGGCGATGCACGCCCAAGGTATTGAATCGCCATCGATGCTTCCAGCCATCAATGCTTCCAGTCTACCGCGGCCTCTACGTTGCCCCAGGGGCTTTTCGAGCCTTTGTCCGCTGGGACCGACCCGACTTCGGACGGCTCACGTGTTACCCACAAGCCATCACAAGACCCGTCAGGTTTCCTTTCGGGCGTTTTGGGAGCGGGAACCACGTTTTGTTATGGGCTATAGAGCATGAACCTCAGGTCAGTTGATTGTGTTATCGACGCTTTATCGCCAAATTGAGACCAAGATTGACCAGGCGATGAAGCCTGAGCAATTTCGGCTGCGCCGTCGCTTGAAGTCACTGCGAAAAAAGGGAGAGAGCTCGGGATCAGGGGAGCAGCTGAAACGTCTGGCCTCGCAAGTAGAGCGATCGGTCGTTCGTCGGCAACAGCGGGAGGCCGCTTTACCGTCAATCACCTACGACGAGTCCCTCCCCATCCATGCTCGTCGGGAGGACATTGCCCAGGCGTTACGGGAACACCCAGTCATTATCGTCTGTGGTGAAACGGGCTCGGGCAAATCGACTCAGTTACCCAAGATCTGTTTGGAAATGGGCCGTGGTGTCGACGGGTTCATAGGCCACACGCAGCCGCGGCGACTCGCGGCTCGCTCCATTGCCACACGTCTAGCCGAGGAAATCGGGGCACCATTGGGCCAGGATGTGGGGTTCAAGATTCGCTTTACCGATCGCACTCGCCCCGAAACCTATGTCAAGCTGATGACCGACGGGATCCTCCTGGCCGAGACGCCGCAAGATCGATTTCTCAACCAATACGATACGATCATCCTGGACGAAGCGCATGAGCGCTCGCTGAACGTCGATTTCTTGCTGGGATATATCAAGCGTTTGCTCCCGAAACGTCCGGAACTGCGGTGCATTATCACATCGGCGACCATCGACGCGGAGCGATTCAGCCAACATTTTAGCACGGCCAGGGGGCCTGCTCCGATTATCGAGGTTTCGGGGCGCAGTTACCCGGTTGAAGTGCGGTATCGCCCGCCCGAAGCCAACGACGAAGCGGAGGAACCGGAGACGGCTGATCAGATTGTTGCGGCAGTAGGCGAGTTAACCGAAGACACCGGAGGCGACATCCTCGTTTTCTTGCCCACGGAACGGGATATTCGTGAAACCGCGGCGGTTCTCAACCGCCGTATTCACCATTTCGGTCGCCCTCAAGAGGTTCTTCCGCTGTACGCCCGCTTGCCGACCAAGGAGCAGAATCGAGTTTTCGCCCCTGATGAGAAGCCCCGGGTCGTTCTAGCCACGAATGTCGCGGAGTCGTCATTGACGGTTCCTCGAATCCGAGGCGTGGTGGACACGGGGACGGCTCGCATCAGCCGTTATTCGCCGCGGAGTAAGGTGCAGCGTCTGCCGATCGAATCCGTCTCGCAGGCGTCGGCTGACCAGCGAAAGGGGCGATGTGGCCGGATTGGCCCGGGAATCTGCGTTCGTCTGTATCGTGAAGAGGACTATCTGGCTCGTGACCGTTATGCTACTCCCGAGATTCGGCGCACCAATCTGGCGTCCGTCATCCTCCAAACCATGGCGCTCAAATTGGGCGAGATTGACGAGTTTCCCTTTCTTGACCCGCCCCGGCCGGAGGCGATCCGAGACGGCTACAAGACCCTTTTTGAACTGGGGGCCATTGACCATCACCGCAAACTGACTCCAATCGGACGCGAATTGAGCCGGTTGCCCGTGGATCCCCGGATCGGGCGCATGATCCTGGCGGGGGACGAACATCGATGTTTGGAGGAAGTGCTGATTATCGCCGCGGGGCTGGAAGTGCAGGATCCCCGCGAGCGGCCGGCCGAAAAGGCCCAGCTTGCCGACCAGTGCCATGCCCAGTTCGCCGATCCCCGTTCCGACTTTTTCAGTATCCTGAGGCTATGGGACTTCTACCATCACTTGAGAGAGACGCTTTCGAAGAACCAGCTTCGGAAGGCCTGCCGCCAAAACTTCTTGTCGTATAACCGTTTACGCGAATGGGCCGACATCTATCGCCAACTGCGGCAGCTGGTGGAAGAGAGTGGTCGGAAGCGGTCGCCCCGGCGCGACGACTATGATGCCGTGCACAAGTCCTTGTTGACAGGGCTCCTCTCGAGCATTGCGTATCGCGGGGACACCTATGAGTACACCGGCGCGGGTGGAAAAAAACTGCATCTCTGGCCCGGATCCGTCTTGTTCGAAGATCGTCCCAAGTGGGTTGTCGCGGCCGAGCTCGTGGAAACCAGTCGACGCTATGGCCGCGTCGTGGGCCGCATCAACCCGCGTTGGATCGAGCCGTTGGCCGAACATCTGGTGTCGCGTTCGCATAGCGAGCCGCACTGGGACCGCCGCTCGGGGAGCCCCATGGCAATCGAGCGAGTATCCTTGTTCGGCTTACTGATCGTTCCCCGCCGCCGGGTGCCGCTGGGGCCCATTGATCCCGATACCGCCCGCCAACTCTTTATTCAGCATGCTTTGGTCGAAGAGGACGTTCGTGACCGGCTTGATTTCCTCGATCACAATCGGGGCGTGCTGCGGGAAATCGAGGAGCTGGCAGCCAAGCAGCGCCGTGGGGAGTGGATCGTGGGGCAGCGGGCCCTCTTCCAGTACTACGATCGCCGGCTGCCACCCGATATCCACGACATGCACCGGCTCAAGCAGTGGCTCAAAAAGGAACGTCGCCGGAATCCCGCGGCCCTCTGCATGTGTCGCGAGGATGTGCTGCCTGCCAGTGAGGTGGACCCGCCGGCGGATCAGTTTCCAGACACCCTGAACCTGACCAAGACCCCCCTTCCGTTGGATTATCGATATGCGCCCGGCGAGGCGGATGACGGCGTGACCGTTACCGTCCCCCAGCACGCGATCAACCATCTTTCACACGATCAAATCGACTGGCTGGTTCCCGGTCGACTGGAAGAGAAGATCACGGCGCTGATTCGCGCCCTTCCCAAATCGCTTCGCCGCTGCCTGGTCCCCGCTCCGGACACGGCCCGGCGCGCGGCTCGAGAATTGAAATTCGGTCGCGGTCCCTTCCTGCCCACATTGGCCCAGGTGCTGGAACGAATCAGCGGCGAGACGATTCCCCCCGACGCCTTTCAGCTCGATCGGCTGCCGGTGCACCTGGCAATGAAAGTTCGCGTGGTTGACGACAATGGAGAGACGTTGGCCGTCGACAATTCCTTGGAACGATTGCGGGAGAGCTTTGGTGTTCAGAGCGAAGGGACCTCCGGCCAAATCACCGATTCCGATTGGGATCGTCCTCCAACCACGGACTGGAATTTCGGGGAGTTGCCAGAGGAAGTGACGGTGACTCGCGGCGGCTTGCGCGTGCCGGCGTACCCGGCCGTGGTGGATCAGGAGGAGAACGTCGCGGTGCGGCTGGTTGATACGCCGGATCGAGCCCATCATGAATCCCGCCGCGGCATACGTCGTCTCTATTACTTATCCGAAAAGAAGTCACTCTTCGCCCACGTCGCTTGGCTGCCGCGAATCAATGAGACCAAGTTGCTGGCCTCCACCCTGTTGCCTGGCCGCCAGCTGGACACCGAATTGGCCCTTTTGATTGCCGAGCGGGCGTTTTTGGGCGAAGAACCGCTGCCCCGGTCGGAATCCGTGTACCGGCAGCGATTAACCGAAGCGGCTGAGCGAGCGAACGTTGCCGTGCAGCAAATCACCCCGCTCATACATCCTTTGTTCCAGGAATACCACGCGGCGCGGCTCGCACTGGAAGACTTTCCGGCTCGCCGCTTCTCTGAAACCGCTGAAGATGTGCGGCGGCAGCTTGCGGAGCTCATGCCGGCCAACTTCTTGACCGTGACGCCGTGGTGCTGGCTGGAACATTTTCCGCGTTATTTGAAAGCGATCAGCCAACGACTTGATAAGCTGCAACGCGGGGGGCAGTCCCGAGACGCGGAAGCGGTCCAAGAGCTGGCGCCCTGGCTTGACGTCCATCATCAGCGGGCCGAATCGCATCGTCAAAGGGGCATCGTGGATCCGGAACTGGAACGGTTTCGCTGGATGCTGGAGGAGTTCCGCGTTTCGCTCTTTGCCCAACAGCTTGGTACCTCGTTGAAAGTCTCCAGCAAGCGGCTCGAAAAACAGTGGACAAAAGTCTCGCCCTGAATTTGTAGCGGCGAGCGGGATCCAGCAGGGGACAAGCCCGTGGCATCCATGCGGGCCTTGCGTGTCCAGGCCCCGTGGCGGCGCCCGTGGACGCCTACCGGTGGTTGGGGAGGCGTTTCG
>JBNJEM010000186.1:0-11855 GCA_051745935.1 Planctomycetota bacterium | reverse complement strand
GCTTCATTCGCGCGGCGCGAAGATGGCCGGTTTTGGGGCCCGCGCGAATTCAGTGGACTGGGGCTTCAATAGGGTGAAATGGCGGACTTTTCCTAGAATCTTAGGGCGTAACATGCGAGCATCCTTGCCACGAGCGACCAACGGCAGCGCGCCATCCCTGTGCGCTGTCCCTATTGGGTTGGCGGCCCCGCCGCCTTAGGAGCCCAGAAAGAAAAGGAGGAAGCAGCAGACATTCCGCGTTGTTCCCGCTGCTTACCCGTTGCGACCTTCAATTTCGTCCGTTGGCCGGTCACCCACGTCGTTCCCTTGGTCCTTTCGGTCTCTTTCGTCCCTGGTTCAACACGGGCAGCAGGGCGCAACAAAACAGCGCGCGCTCACTGTAGTGACTTGGCGTTTTTCCTCACCCCAGGGCATGGCCCGCCGTTGGCGGGCAGTATGGACTGAGGTTCGTGTCGCGATTGGATTCGGATGGGCCGCTCCGGGGGGTGAAGGCAAAACCCCGGGAGCGATCTAAGAGAGCGTTGCGAACCACTAGTTGCCGTAGTCGTCGTCGTTCAACACGTAACTGATCCGAGCCGGCATGAATGATTTCGTCCCATGTGGCGTCATCAACTGCTGATAGACGTGATAAGCCAAGTCATTCGACAGGAACTGGACCCGTCCGTCCGCGAATGCCGCATTCACGCCGTCGGGGTGATACGCGGACGGCCGCGCCAGTTCGGGCTCCGGTGGCCCATCAAGACCGCCCACCGGGCTGTCCATCAATTCCCCATTGATTTTCATTTGCGGTAATACCTCGCCGGGCTCGCCTAGCGGAGGATCCGAATCCACGAGGCCCCGAGCAGCGTATAGCCACACGAACGTCGCGCCAAACCGGTTGTGACTGAACAAGGAAGAGACATTGTCGGAGAGATCAGGAAAATTCGGCAGCGCCCCGCCCCCTGGAGCCCCCACGGCGCACCATGTGCTAGCGGATAGGTTTTCGGAGAATAAAAGCGTATTGGACGTGCCATCCCGCACTTCCGATGCGCCCACCCGCTTCTTAGGCCAAGTGATCCGGTCATGAAAAATGCCATTGGCCCCCGTCTGTGCCGCCTCATAGCTTGGAGGGTTTTCATCCTCGTTCTGCCGGGGAAAGAACCCTGCGTTCGCCACGTACGTCGTAATGGGCCGACCTTCTTCCGTGGTCGTCATACTGTTGCAAACCATGACTTCCAGCGGCGGAATGGTCGTGTGGTGGCCTAAAGAAACCTGATCGGAATCCCACCGTTCCATCAGATCGGCGCGCTCCAGGTTGGGCAACAGTTGAACCGCCCAGCTCGTCGGCTTGCCCACACTGTTCACTTCCTGGTAGCCTGGATAACGGTTCTTGCTGCTTTCAAAATTCACGGTTGCGAGCGCCAGTTGGCTCAGCTTGTTGACGCAAGCGGCCCGACGAGCGGCTTCACGCGCCATCTGTACGGCTGGCAGTAACATCCCAACCAGAATCCCGATGATGGCGATGACCACCAGCATCTCCACTAGCGTGAACCCGGCTTGTCGTTTTCGGTACATGATTGCCCTCCCCTGTATCCCGGACGATGAGACGGTGAAATGTCTGACTTGTGGCGCTTTCATTGTCACACAAAAGCGACGTTAAGTCCAGCGGTTTCAACTGCAACTGGGCGAACCCTATGGGCTTGCTCTGGCTTGAGCCTCGCGGCGGGCCACGTCGGCCCGCACCGGCCCAGTAAAGGGTCTCCACAAAACAGGGGGGCGCGCGGCGGTTAGTTAGGGGGTAGCGAGCGGCTGTGCGACGGATTTCCAGGTCCATCGAAGGCACGATTTCAATAGCCTCGCACCTCCTGATTTCGGGCTCTTCTTCGCTGTCGAGTTTTTCAAGGTATCCGTGTTAATGGCCGATGCTTAAAATACTACCCGGTCGGGGGGGCGGAGGTCCGAAGAGAAGGTGGCGCCGGATGTCAAAATGGGTATTCTGTATGCAATACAAAAACCGTTCGAGGTCCCCCGTGATGAGCTTCTCCCATGGGTGAACAAGACTTGTCAGCTACTGCCATGTCCGACCACCGCCGTCTCCCGCCTCGGAAAAGAAGGGGCCAGTTCCGAGAATGTAACTTCAGGTGGCTGAAGTGCCACAAGGATCTTCCTGTCTTCAGATCTTCCTGTCCTCAGATCTTCCTGTCCTCAAATCTTCCTGTCCTCAAATCTTCCTGTCTTCAAATCTTCCTGTCTTCAAATCCTCCTGTCTTCCAATCTTCCTGTCCTCAAATCTTCCTGTCCTCAAATCTTCCTGTGGCTCCTTCCGGTGGCAAGTGTCCGCTGACGGAGGGCGATATGGGCCCAGTGGAGCTGGCGGAGTGGACTGGCGGCAATCGGTTTCTGGAAATCCTGGACGTTTTCGACGGTCGGTTCGACAGGAAAATTTTGCGACAGGAAAATCGGGTCTTACAGCCCGTCACAAGACGAGGGTTCCCACTCCCAAAAACTCCCTCGGTGAAAGGAAACCTGAGCCACGTAACGGCCCATCGTTGCACACGGGACTTGGGCCTTTGATTCCTTTCGCTTATCGCGACGGGCTGGTCGCGGCGGGTTTTGCCGGCGTCTCGTCCGTGTTTTCCTCGATGAGCCGGTGGATTTCGTCCGCCATCAGACTTTCCCGCTCCAGCAAGGCTTCCGCGATGGCGACCGCGGCGGGCCAATGTTCTTTGACGATTCGTTCGGCTTCGTTGTAGGCGTTGCCCACGATGCGTCGCACTTCCTCATCGACTTGGCGGGCGGTTTGTTCCGACTGTTGATGCAAGGCGGGGTGTAGCATCCGTTCTTCTTCGTCGTCATAGTTAATGAAGCCAAGTTGTTCGGACATGCCCCATTCCAACACCATCTTCCGGGCCATGGCGGTGACGCGTTTAATATCATCGGCGGCTCCAGAGGACATGTCGCCCGTTTTCTCGGCTTCGGCAACTCGGCCCGCGCACGCGATGCGCAAGGCCCCTTCAAGGTATCTCCGCCCCAAACTGTACCGGTCCTTACCGGGTAGGGCGAAGGTTCCCCCCAACGCCTGCCCGCGTGGAATGATGGTCGCTTTCTCAAGGGGATCGGCGTCTTCGAGCATCGCCTGCACGAGGGCGTGTCCCGCCTCGTGGTAAGCGCTCTTCAAACGCTGCTCTTGCTCGATTTTTCGGCTGTTCATGGCCCGTCCGAAGCGAACCTTGTCGCGGGCTTGCCGAAGGTGCTCCATCCTGACCTCCTTGCTTTTCTCGAGCCCGGCGATGATGGCCGCCTCGTTGACGACCGCGGCGAGATCGGCCCCGGAGAACATCGGTGTTGAACGGGCCAATTCACCCAGATCCACATCGTTGCTCAGACGAACTCGTTCCGCGTGGATTTGCAAGATGCCTGTTCTGCCACGGACGTCTGGCAGCGGCACGGTCACCGGGCGGTCGAATCGACCGCGCCGAGTGAGCGCGGGGTCGAGCACGTCGGGCCGGTTGGTCGCCGCGATGACGATCACCTGATCGTTCGGCTCAAAGCCGTCCATCTCCGAGAGGATGGCGTCGAGTGTCTGTTCCCGCTCGCCGTGCCCGCCCCCGACGTTCGACTGGCCACCTCGCTTGCGGCCGATGGAATCGATTTCGTCCAAGAAGACGATGCACGGCGCGTTGCGTTTAGCTTTATTGAACAAGTCGCGGGCACGGCTGGCGCCCACCCCCACGAACATCTCCATGAAATCGGAGCCGGTTATGGAGAAGAACGGCACGTCGGCCTCACCGGCAATAGCCTGAGCGAGCCGGGTCTTGCCGCACCCGGGCGGCCCTTGCAGCAACACGCCGCGGGGCACCCGCGCGCCGAGCGTCTGAAAGCGCGCCGGGCGTTTGAGGAACTCGATCAGTTCCTCCACTTCGGCTTTGGCCTCATCGATTCCCGCCACATCATCCAACTTCACGTTCACGATTTCTTTCGTGGCGACGCGATGTTTGGAGCTGCCAAATTGTCCGAACATACCGGCTGGGCCGGATTCGGCTGCCTTGCGAGCCCGGGACACCCCCCAACCAATCAAGACCAACAGCAGCAGAAACGGCCCCCACATCAGCAACAGGGTGGTGCCCATCGCTCGGCCCGTCTCATCACGCCAGGCCAGATCCAGGTCGGCGAGCTGTTCCAAATAGAACGCCCGATTTTGTTCGTCGATCTGGACTTGGATCGGTAACTCCTCGCCTGGCTCCGGCTTCACGTCCTCGAAGGTGAAATCGGACCGCAGCGTGGCGTCAATCCGATCGTTGCGAACGACGACGCTTTCTTCAACCAGTCCCTCTTCCCGGGCGATCTGCTTGAACGTAGCCCACGTGGAGACCTCTTTTCTGTCGGAATCGCGGTTAGAGTACAGCACCACTGCCAAACCTCCCAGCACAACCAGCCATACCACCCACTGCCACGGGTAACCAGGAAGGCCGCTCCCCGGGACAGCTTCGCGGTCTGAATTGGCCAAGTTGCGTGCCTGGTTTTGCTCCCTGGCATTCTCTCCTTCGGTTCGCTCTTGAGCCCACAGGGTTGGGCTTTGAGCCGCCGGGGACGCCGAACTCGAATGTTGGCCTGGGTGCTCCGGTTGAGAACGATTGAATGGATGCGTCATATTGTCAGGAAGTGCGACACTTGTGCTGGTACCGCTGTCGATTGGAATCTTCCGGTCAGAATCGTGCGTCGCCCAGTCCGTCCTCCTGTTGGTTGCGCTCGCCGCGGACCAACCCCTTTGCGGCACCTTCAGCTTGTCCACGGCGGTCTGGTCGTTCGGCCGCGTGTTTCCCGAGCGGACGACTTGGAAGAGTCACACACCGATGGCATGCACGCCTCTGGCGGGAGCCAAATGATCTCAAAGCCGGTCCGCTCCCTCGAATTCGTGCAGTGACAAGGTTTGCAATCGCCATGCCGAGGCCCTCGACGGCGGCGATATTCTGGCGGATGGCCATGCCGCCGAGCTGGAAACGCTGATGGGTTGTCGGATAGCATCGGCCCTGTACGAAAAGACGCGAATTGTCACCAATCAAGGTGGTAGCCGTTCGCGGGGGCCGCTATACGGCCTGGACGCAGGAGCCCGCCTGGATGCCACGGGCCTGTCCCCTGGTGGTTCACGCTCGCCGCGACAAACTGGTCGGAAACACTACTCCTGGCCGTCGGTCGCGTGGCACGTAACGGACCACGGCACCAGCTCGCGGCATTTGCACCTTGAAAAGCCTTCGTTTGCGTGAAGGCGCGTCCCGACATCATGTGAATCGCGAACCGACCGATCGGCGATTCCTATTCATCCGCCTGTTGCTGCAAATGCCACAGCCGCGCGTATTTCAACTGCACGCTCAATGCGGCCTTCTGTGCCACCAAGAGGCCAAAACTTCCCTGGGTGAATCCGCGTTTGAGCAGGTAGAACTTGAAAAAGGCGAAAGCGGGACGCAAGGCGAGCTCGACTCCGTGGGTCCGCTTGCCGCGTTGGAACAATTCCCGCGCCGTCGATTCAATGCGGTTGTCGAAACGGGGACCGTCGAAATAGTCGTGAAAATCGTTGCTCATGCGGTTGTGCAACAAGTGGCCAGCGAGCCGCGTTTCGGTGCCTTCGCTCGCCCGGCGGCCATCATGCAACGTGGCCTGTCGCCAGGTGACTCTGGTGCGATCGAACAGGCGAGGTTGATAATCCGGATCCCACGCCCTGACATGTCGGCCCAACAAGTAATTGCGCCGGGGCACCCACATCAGCGGGTGACTGGAAAACCGAGTCTCGTCAAGGTTCGCCACCTCTTCCCGCAGCGGCGTGGAGATTTCTTCGTCGGCGTCCAGGATAAAGACCCAGTCGTGCGTGGCGGCTTCCACCATGTTGCGCTTGCTGGTGGTGTAATCGATCCAGTCGTGATACTCGACCCGAGCACCAAAATCGCGAGCCGTCTGATCCGATCCGTCCGTTGAGCCGGAATCAAACACCAACAGCTCCCGGCACCAAGCACAATCTTGAATCGAACGGAGCGTCGCTTCAATCTTGCCCGCCTTGTTCCAGTTCGCAATGCACAGGCTGATGGGCGGCGTCATGGGGATTCTCTCCACTAAGGCAACGGCAGATGCAAAACAAACGGTAACCGTTCATGGGCAAAGGACTGATATCCGCGGACGTTCGCACGTCCGTTGCACATATTGAGGAAAGGCTTTTCGAGGTGCAAATGCCACGGGCTTGTCCCGCGGTCCGTTACGTTCCACGCTACCGACGGCCAGGAGTGGTGTGTCTGGCCGGTTTGTAGCGGCGAGCGTGAACCACCACGGAACAAGCCCGTGGCATCCGTGCGGGCCTTGCGTGTCCAGGCCGTGTAACGGGCCCCGTGAACGGTTACAACAAACGATTGTGATTGTGTGAATGGACTATTTCAAGAATCGTACCAACTGCTGTCAAAACCACAAATAGCAAACGCCACTGGGCGATTGACAGACGCCCCCGGGGCGGAATTCGCCCAAAAGACAGCCCTTGACGCCTCGTGATAACCGGAGGAGACGCGCGTTCCCATTCTCGGCTGTCGCTCACACGCCCCGGTCCTTTCCATTCATCAGGGACAAGGATGCGGGGCGCAAGACCCCGGTTTGAGCGGAGCGGGCTTTTTGATTGCCGCACACCTGAGCTGGGTTGATGAAAACCCCGGAAATCGGGCAAATGGGAGGAACTAGGTTTTCAGCATGTGTTGCGCGTCCTCGATCCAAAAGCTGAACATCTCCCCACCGGCGCCGTGACGATCATCAGCGGTGGCCCGGATGCCATAATGGGCCCACGGATGGCAAAACGGACCCACGGATAAAGAAAGACAGCTGTGCGGGTTTTCTTTCCCGCGTGAGCCCCGGCTGCGGTGTTCCCCGCGGCCTCTCCGGTCCTTGATTCGACACGCGCAAAGGTGCAAGACGCGACGAAATGGTCTACAAGGACTTGGAGTTTTTCCTCACCCCACAGCTGAGCCGAGGTGAAACCGCGGGTCCCTTTTTACAGCCCGTAAAACGCGACTCTCGTTTCCAAAACGCCTTGGATTACCGGAAATGTGCCTGGTTTTGTCAGCGGGTCTTTTGCTTTTGGGGGTCTTTTGCTTTTTCGGATCGCTCAATGCTTTGTCGGCCCGTCGAGCGTGCCGCTCACCGGCCGCCGTTCCTCCGGGAACGCGAATCCGCTCCAGATGCCCACGGTATGTCTTGACGACTTGTGCGGGAAATGTTCGTTGAATAGGGAGAAGTAGTAAGCCGCCTCCTTGCTGTTGAGTTCGGCGTCCGGGTATTCAGCGACCAGGCGAGCATAATCCGTGTCGCTCAATTCCTCCTCCGCGATCACTTCACCGATGCTTTCACACCCCGCCCCTTGCGTGTATTGCACCTTGTACCGCCAGATGATATCGTCGGGCAGGTAGCCAGTTCCCGAGAAAGCCTTTCGCAGGATCCACTTTTCAATATCCGCGCCCGCTGGGTCGTGACGGATCTTCATGTCCGGATCGATTCGCGAACAGAGCTCTATGAGGCTCGTGTCCAGAAAGGGAACTCGCAGCTCCAGGCTGAACATCATCCCCATGCGGTCCGCCCGCTGGAGGTTGATGTTGTGGAGGCTTTTCAAACAGCGCTGGATCTCGTCATTGACGTAGTTCCCGTGGTCAAACGCCGCCAAGGCAAACATGCCGTCGAGATTCTGGACGAACCGGGGGCCTTCCGCCCTGTATGCGTGCAGCGCCACCTCCGTGTCGGAGTCCGTGGTGAAATCGTACCGGTCTCCAAGCTGACGGCGCAGTGGGCGATAGTTGTAGATCTCGCCATTGCAGACGATTCCAGCTGCTCCGGCGTCAGCCAAAATGGGTTGCCGTCCCTTCTTCACATCCACGATTGAAAGCCGGGTGTGCCCGAAAACGGCGTCCGAGGTCTCGTGCAGCCCGACATCATCGGGGCCTCTGTGCGGCAACCGGTCCAACATGTGTTCAATCGTCGCTCGGTCTTTGTTTCCTATGCAGCCAGCTATGCCACACATACATTCTCCCTGCAACGTGGTTCAGGCCTCGTCCCGCCGCTACCCACGGGACGCACGCCCCATCGAATCCGATTCTTGGCGTGACGCACTGGCCGCTTGAAATAAGACCCCATCACGAAACCTTGCCGATGTCCCGTCATCCAAGGGGATGTGGAAGCGAGAGCTCGGTTTTGGGATGGGCTGTAAAACAACCGCTTGGCATCGGCCAATGACGTGCTGTCGCATCTCGCAAGTCCCGCCCAACGCGCCCATCGGAGGACATTTACAGCCCGTAACAAACCTTGGTCCCCATGAGAGGCAAAGCTCATGCCACGGTTTATCAGATCCCGAGGCAAAGCCGCTCCAAGGTGTTGGTGCGCAAGGGGATAGCGATTCTGCCGTGGCTTCGGTGACGCCCTCGCCCTGCCCATTTCGTAAGCACTGCCGCCACCGTCATTGGCAGGTGCGCGGCCACGCGGTATTCCAGCGCGGCCTCGCTCCGCTCGGCCGCAACCAAACAGGATTGGGTCTTCAGCTTGGGTGGCACGTTCCTGAGCGAGCGTCGTGACACGATACCATTTGCAGCAGCTCGCGCATGTGGTTTCTTGGGAGCCATATGGGGACTTGGGCAAGTTTCAAAAAGACGCGGCGTGGGCCGCGTTCTCGGATGCCTCTCACGTGATGACCGCCAGTTCAAAGGGGCAACTGGTGAAATGGCGGATCGATGATCTCAAGCCGATTTTCCGCTGTCAAACGTCTGGAAAACCGCAACCGGTGTTGACCCCCGGCCGCCGATTTCTGGTCGCCTCTTTTGATGTGGGGGTAGGTGTAATGGATACGGAAGATGGCGAGTTGGCGGCGGTCATCGAGACGGCTTGGACGGATCTACAGCACCTCGCATTCAATCCTGGCGGCACGAAGCTGGCTGGGATCTCGGGGACGACGATCCACCTCTGGGACGTGTTCTCCGGCCAGTTGTTGGACGAAATCGTGGTGCCGGTGTCAACCGGATCGGAACTGGATTGGGTGACGGAAAACGAGGTATTGCTGGGACGAGAATATCTTTTTGATCTGCAACGGCGGACCGTCCTCTGGCAGTACAAATTGGGGCGGACCGGCATCCTCACGCGATATTCCGGCGACTTGTTCTTCTATTTGGCGGCCGACCAAGCAGGGCGCTCGCGCGGGTTGTTTCCCGTCCGCCTCCCTGACGGGGCGGCGCGAGCAGCCGCCGACGAGCTTTCCGCCCATCAGCTCCTGGTCCTTAAGCCGGGCAGCGAAGTGACCATCCGGATGCAGACCAACTTGCCGCCAGCGGAAAAGCAAAAGGCGCATCAGGCCTTGAAAACGAAATGTGAAGCGAACGGTTTCACCGTTGTCTCGAATAGCTCTCTCGTTTTTAGAGCCACCAGCAAACTGGGGGAGCCGAAGGAAGTGACGTATCGGATGTTCGGTTCGTTTCGAAAGATGACCCGTGAAGTCACTCCAATCCTGTATACATTGGAACTCTTCGAAAACCAGCGGAAGATTTGGAAAACCAGTGGTTCCGGCGGCCCCGGCTTTCACATCTCCTTGAAGAAGAACGAAACCATTGATAATGCCATAGAACGGTTGAGTCAGCCGAACGCAACTTTCTTCACGCGGGTTGAAATCCCCCGGAAGCTCGCGCGTCCCGCACCCAACGCGGTCGCTTATGGGGCCACCATGCTGGGGTTTGGAGGTCCGCGGCGGTGTGATCCGGATAGCCGATGACCCAGGGCGCAACGGGATTGCAGGCCATGGCGCCGTGAATGACACGAACGGGATCGAGCGTTCCCCATCCCGCTGGCGGCTTGTGTCAGAGGGGGCCGACAGCGCACATTATGCGAGGTTAGAGCGTGGAGCGAGAGCAGGTGATTGACGCGGAGGTGGTTCCGAACGCGAACCCGGATCCTCGGCCGGTACGTGGGCGTGAATTGCTGGCCGTGTTGGTCGCGGTAATATT
Organism: Planctomycetota bacterium; assembly: GCA_051745935.1. GTDB lineage: Bacteria > Planctomycetota > Planctomycetia > Pirellulales > Pirellulaceae > JBNJEM01. The sequence continues at coordinate 1,872 of JBNJEM010000186.1, read as the reverse complement.
GGCTGACGTGACGATTTATCGGGGGTATGGGTATACGGGTTACGCGGCCTTGTTGCTTGCCACGCCCCTGCTTCTTCACTGGGGGGCGCCACCCCTACCTGACGGAAAAAGGACGCGGCACGTCGCGGGGCAGCTGATCGTGGGCGGGTTGATATTAGGGCTGGTCGCGAAAATGGTGTGGTGTGGGTGGGGGCTGCACATTCTGTTGGGGGCCGCGCTGCTGCTTGCGTTTTCGCTGGCTGTTAGCGGCACAATACCCGACATGTTCGAAATCCTGTTTTGTCCAGCGCGGCTGATCCCGGGCGCGTTGCTGGGCATGGCAACGTACTGCCGAGCCCTGTCGAGACAGAAACTAATAGGACTGCGAATCCGCTGGCTCAACATTGGGTTGCCATTGATCACGTTCCTCGCTTTCGGTCTCCTCTTCATTCTGGCCAATCCGAATTTATTGGACTCTTTTGGATGCAGGTTGCGGCACGGGCGACAACGCGACCTTTTTCGCACGGCGGGGACAGACCGTGCTGGGTATCGATTTCGTGGCCCCTCCGATCCAGGAGGCTAACCGCAAGGCGGAAGTCCTCGGAGTCGACGTCGCATTCGAACAGATGGAGGCATTGAGCCTGAAGGATTTGGACCGCCGCTTCGACCGTGTCATTGATTGCGGGCTCTTTCATGTCCAGACCGCGCAACGGCACCCGTGAACGGCTACCCATTGAACAACCTCCAGGCCATTATGTCACGTCACCGTGACTTTCGGTGCACTTGAACCGGCTACTGGCCCGACCCAATAAGCGGTCGCACGCCGTCGACTCGAAAGTGAACCAAAAACCGTTTCTTCGTCTTTCCTTCCTCACATTCAGCCGGTAACTGACGGCGGCGCACGGATTCAATTTTCTCTTCATCCGTCTCCTCGCGCAGCTTGGTCAGGAAAAGTCGTTTCCCCACGTATCCTTCCGTGTTTTCAACGAACAGGTAGGCGGCGTGAGGATTGGAAACCACGTTGTCATGGCTGAGACGGTCGTTCATGATGAACGACACTTCTTCCTCACCATCGCCCAAAAAGTGCGGCCGCGCATAGACGGCAACGTCGACTTTACCGTTGACGTCGGCTGTTGCCAACACGCCCAGGCCCTTAACCTGTTCAAAGTATTCCCGCAGTGCCATGAGTGACCTCCTAATCAAGTCAAAAAGGTTTTATTTGTTTAAAACGAGTCACGTGATTCATTTTTCATTCTTCATGTGGCCACAGGTCCCAGCAGCGCATCCTTTCCGGAAGAGACGGCCGATCGACCGCCGGTTCCGGGCAAACCACGCGTAGAGCCAGTCGCTCACGCGCCGCGCCCCCGCCCAGCCAGTTGGCGCGACGATCCATCCCAAACCGACCGTCCGATACGCTTCACGCACGGCATCCATGCCTCGCACGATTGTCCCGTCAGGTTTCACCCCGTGCAGAGCGCTGCTCACGTCCTCGCGGGTTAAACCGTAGCGTTTCGGATCGAATCCTTGAGCCGCTAAATCTTCCAGTTCCAATTTGCCACGGCGGTCTCGACGTTTAAGCCAATTCACCTCCCGCCGGCAGATCGGGCAGTCGCCGTCGTAAATCAATTTCAGTCCCGAAGTCATGAACGCGGTGCCGTCTTAAAGTCTTAGGGCGTAACATGCGCGCACGGTGCGCGCATCCTTGACGTGAGCGACCAACGGGAGCGGTCCATCCCCATGCGGTCTCCCTATTTGGTTGGCGGCCCTGCCGTCTTGGGATCTGTAAAGAAATAACTGTCTGATTCAAGGGGTTCGAGTGATGTTCGGAGCTCTCGGGCCGGCGGAGACTCAGGTCGTGGGCTCCATCACGGCGGTTACCCGCGCTGCACGAGA